>CAYTXI010000041.1:0-20430 GCA_964441935.1 uncultured Bauldia sp. | reverse complement strand
CATTATCCGGTAGCGTCTCTCGATCGGCTGATAGGGGTCCGTGGTGGTTCCGATCGCCAGCGTCCTTGCCCGGTAGTCGCGCCGGGCGAGCTCCTTCTCGAGCAGCCGCGCCGCGTTCGGTTTTGCGAACAACTTGGTTTCGAAATCGATCCCCGGCGACAAGCCCATATAGGCGTGCGTCGGCCGTGCGAAGCAGTAGACGCACCCGTGCTCGCAGCCACGATAGGGGTTGATCGACCGGTCGAAGGAGATGTCCGGTGACTCGTTCCGCGTGACGATCTTGCGCGCCTGCTCGACCTGGACCTCGGTCCTGAGCGGGGGCAGGACGTCGAGCGTACCCCAGCCATCGTCGTCGAGATACCGCGATACCGGCTCGAACCGGCCGCTGCGGTTGGTCTCGGCCCCGCGACCGCGCCGGCGGCGGGGCTCGATGCGCACCCCGGCAAGATCGTCCGTACGCTGGGCCTGGGTGAGGGGGCGAGCAAGGGCCATGAACAAATTCCTAGCGACCCTATGGGAACAAATCAAGAACAAAATGAGCTCCACCAGATCTTTCCTCCCCTGGGAAGGGAAAGAATGCCGTTCGCTCCCGCGAACAAACGGGAGGGGGGATGCCCTAGCGGCTTGCGACCCGCTTCGACCGCGCCGGCTTGATCTTTGCCTTGGTTCGTTTCAGGTGCTCGTCCAGCCTCGGCATGATCTCCACGAAGTTGCAGGGATCCCGCCGATAGTCGAACTGCTTGGACAGCACGCCGTCCCATGCGTCTCGGCAGGCGCCGGGCGACCCGGGCAGGCAAAAGACGAAGGTCGTGCCGGCAAGGCCCGCCGTCGCCCGCGACTGCACGGTCGAGGTCCCGATCGTGTCATAGCTGATGCGGTGGAAGACCGCCGAGAAGCCGTCCATGCGCTTGTCGAATAGCGGCTCGACCGCTTCCGGGGTCACATCGCGCCCGGTGAACCCGGTTCCTCCGGTGGTGATCACGACGTCAACGTTGGGATCCTTGATCCACCGCTTCACCGCCGCCCGGATCTTGCGGAGATCGTCTGTGACCAGCGCTCGGTCGGCGAGCACATGCCCCGCGCCCTCGATTCGCGCCTGCAGCGTCGCGCCCGACCGGTCCTCATCGAGAGACCGCGAGTCGGAAACGGCCAGCACCGCGAACCGCACCGGTATGAACGGCCGTTCGTCTTGTCCTTCCACGGAAGAGGCTCCCTTGCCGCGACCCAAGGGAGTGTATATCCGCCGGTGCCGGACGTGGCGAGCCCGCTACGACCCTCCGGCGACCGCCGAGACCACCCACCAGCTCGGTTTGGCGTCGCGGATGCGCGCCGCGGCCCGTTCTGACGCCGCGTTGGAGGCGAAGATGCCGAACGCAGCCGGCCCGGACCCTGACATCCTGGCGAACAGGCAGTCGCGGTCGCGTGCGAGCACCTTGGCCGCCGCGCGGGCGCGCTTCGATACGCGGCTCGCCGCGTCGCTGAGGTCGTTGCGCGTCTGTCTTAGCCAGAAGACCAGGTCAAGCGGATAGGAGAATTTCCCGGGCAGCGGCGGCAGCGGCGAACGCGTCTCCTCGTCGAGCGCCGCGAACACGTCGCTGGTCGAAAGCTGCACCGGGGGCGAGGCAAGAACGATCGGCAGCCGCGGAATTCCGAATATCGGCCTGATACGCTCGCCGATCCCTTCGGCGAACAGCGGCTGCGAGGTCAGGCACATCGGCACGTCGGCACCGAGCCTCTGACCGATCCGCACCAGCCCCGGTGTGCCGAAGCCGAGCCCCCATTGGCGATCGAGCAGCCTCAGGGTCGCCGCCGCGTCTGCGGAGCCGCCGCCGAGACCGGCGGCCACCGGCAGCCGCTTGTTGAGCACCAGCCGCGTCTGCCTGGCGCTACTGAAGCCGGCCTCCATGGCCAGCGCCTCTGCTGCGCGAATGGCGAGATTTTCTCCCGGCTCGGTGGTCGCGACGAGGTCGCGGGCGAATGGCCCCTTGACGGTCACCTCGGCATGGCTGTTTGACGCCGGCGCCGCGGTCAGGGCGTCGCCGAAATCCGCGAACACCACCATGCTTTCGAGAAGGTGATACCCGTCGCTCCGTCGGGCACCGACATGGAGAGCCAGGTTTATCTTGGCGCCTGCGAGTTCGGTGCGGCGAGTGCCGCCTATCGCCATCTCCAGCGCTTCAGCGAACTGGTCCACGCGACTGTCACTCGTACTCTGTGCACTACGCCGCTCTCTTTCTCAGTCCCCTGCATCAGTTCTCTGTCGCGGCCGGTACGTTCAACGTCGTTCCCGGGAAGATCAGGTCAGGATTGCTGATCCGGTCGCGATTGGCCTCGTAGATCCGAAGGTACAGAGTGGCACTACCGTACACCCGATCGGCTATCGACCACAAGCTGTCGCCGGGCTCTACCATCACTGAAGTCGGCCCGGCTTCGCTTTCGGGGTTGACTGCCGAGATCTCGACCCCCGCCTCGTCCGACGCCCCGGCTTCCTCGGCGGGCTCTTCTTCGTTCGTCGCTTCCGGCTGGCCGTCGAGGCCGTGTTCAAGTTTCGTAAGGATCTTCGGTAGTTGGTCCGCGTCCGGATCGAGGTCGCGCGCGTGCGTCCACTGGAACAGGGCCTCCCGCTTGCGGCCGACCCGCCAATAGGCGTCGCCGAGATGATCGTTGATGGTCGGGTCTTCGGGCTTCAGCTCGATCGCGCGCTCCAGCTCCGTGACCGCCTCGTCGTAACGGGCGAGCCGGTAGTAGGCCCAGCCGAGGCTGTCGACGATATAGCCGTCGTTCGGTCGCAGCTCGACCGCCGTCTTGATCATGTCGAGCGCTTCTTCGAGATGCAGGCCCATGTCGACCCATGAGTAGCCAAGATAGTTGAGCACGTGCGGCTGCTTCGGGCTGAGTTCGAGCGCCTGTCGGAAGTCGGCTTCGGCGTCGTCCCAGCGCTTGGATCGCTCGTAGGCCACGCCGCGGAAGTAGAAGATCGTCCAGCCGGCGGCCGCCGGGTCGTCGAGCGCGGCGATGCCGCGGCTGTACGCCTCGGCGGCCTCGGCGAAGCGGCTGTCGCCGCGAAAGACGTTGCCGAGTTCCACAGCCGCCTCAAAGTCGCTCGGGTTGGCGTCGACCACCTTGGCGATGGACTGGATCGCGTCGTCCGGCCGTCCAAGTGTGTCGAGACACCGGCCGATCTGAATGTCGGCGTTGCGCCTGAGGGGGGCGCTCTCCGGCACGCTGTCGTAGAATGCGATCGCCTCGTCGCAGCGCTCGGCCTCCTGGAAGAGGTCTCCGAGCGCCATCGTCGCCAGATGCGACTCGGCGTCGAGGTAAGTGGAAAGCTGTAGGTAGGCCGCCGAAAGCTCCGGGCCCTCCTCGGTTCCGATCGCCGTGCCGAGCCCGTAGAGCGTCTCCGCCACGCCCTCCTTGGCGGTGCCCGCTGTGGGCGGCGGCATCTCGCCCGACTCGATCTGTGTTTTGAGGGCCTTGATTATCGGGTGCAGCGGCGCCTCGCCACCGAAGTCGGTAAGCGCCTTGATCGCTTCGTCCGTCCGCCCCGCCCGCGCCAGGATGCGCGCGTAGCCGTCGACGATCTTCAACGCCGCGGTGTCGGTCTCGTAGGCTTTGCTGATCGCTTCGATCGCGTCTGCTGTGCGGCCGGCTGCGTCGAGCATCAAAGCGCTGATGTACGCCTTGAAGATGTCGTACCAGTTCGGCCCTTCCAGCGCGTCGATCGTCGCCAACGCGTGCTCCAGTTCGCCTTGGCCGAACGCGGCCCACGCGGTAATGAGGCCGGCGCTCAACGTGGCCAGCGGCGCGGGCGCGACGCGGCTCAGGTCTTCTTCGACCGTGTCGAGATTGCCTTGCTTGACCGCCCGCACTGCCAGCGCCAGTGCCGCGATCGGGTTCGTACTATCGAGCGCCGCCAGTTCCTCCGACAGTTCGAACCCGCGTTCGATGTCGCCATTGGCGAGGCTCAAGAGCAGCAGCCGCTCTGCCAACCCGGGATTGTCAGGATCGACGTCGAGGGCGTTCCCGTAGAAGGTCACCGCGGCGTCGATGTCGCTGACAAGGTCGGCGCTGCGCCCGGCGAGGTAGTTGCCCGCAAACGTGTTGAACTCGCCGTTGCCGGTGGCTGCGTTCGCCTGCATCGTCGCCGCTATGAGCCCGGCTGCCAAAGCAGCTGTGGCACTGAGACGGCGCGGGAACGGCATGTTCAGCCTCTCTGTGGGCCGGCGGCGGTCAAGTGCCGTAAGATGCAGATTTTAGACACCGCCAGCAAGCGCTCGCACGCACCCGATCACCGGTCAATGAACGCGACCGATGCAGAAATCGACCGCATCGAGCAATGCCGCCTTATGGGGCGAGTCGGCGAATGGCGCCAGCGCGTCGCGCGCCACGGAGCCGAAATGCCGCGCGCGGGCGATCGTGTCCTCGATCGCCCGGTGGCGGCGCATGAGGGCGATGGCGTGTTGCAGGTCGCCATCCCCGATGGCGCCGTCCTGCATGACCCGCGTCCAAAACGCCCGGTCGGCGTCACTGCCGCGGCGGTACGAGAGCACCACTGGCAGCGTGATTTTGCCCTCGCGGAAATCGTCGCCGACCCGCTTGCCGAGGTCGTGGGCGTCGCCGTCGTAGTCGAGCGCATCGTCGATGAGCTGGAAGGCGAGGCCAAGATTGACGCCGTACGAGCGGAAGGCGGCGCGCTCCGATGAGTCGCCGCCCGCGAGCACCGGCCCGACTTCCGTCGCGGCCGAAAATAGTGCCGCGGTCTTGTTGTGGATGACCGCGAGGTACGCGTCTTCGGTGGTTGCCGTGTTCTTGGCGACGCGGAGCTGCATGACTTCGCCCTCCGCGATGGTGGCTGCGGCGCTGGACAGAATCTCCAGCGCTTCGAGTGAGCCGACCTCGACCATCATCTTGAACGCTTGGCCGAGCAAAAAATCGCCGACCAGAACCGTCGCCTGGTTGCCCCAGACTATCCGCGCCGCTGATTTGCCGCGCCTGAGCTCACTCTCGTCGACGACATCGTCGTGGAGGAGGGTGGCCGTGTGCATGAATTCGATGCCGGCCGCGAGCTTGACATGACCGTCACCTTCGTAGCCGCACATCTGGGCCGCAGCGATGGTCAGCATGGGCCGCAACCGTTTGCCGCCCGAATCGATCAGATGGCGCGCGATTTCGGGAATGAGCGTCACGTTCGAGGTGACCCGCGACAGGATGAGCGCATTGACCCGCTCCATGTGGTCCCGCGTCAGCCGAACGAGCGGTTCGATACCTGCGCCCGACTGAAATTCCCTCTCGTCGAGGGGTACGACGACACCCACGAACCTGCTCCTCGCTCCACCACCCGGGGGGGGTTCACAATAGGGTGGCCGACTGAAGCGAACAAGGGCGGGTCGGCATCAACGGTGTGTCACTTTGTGTCGAGGTCGAAGGCCTGCACGCCGTGCGCGATGCGCTTCGATCTCAGGCTCTATCGGCGACGCTTGCGGCCTCGTGACGGCTAGCCGTGCTTGTCCGAGGTCGTGAGATCCAAGAAGGCGTGCGCACGGGAGAGCAACGGTCGGAGCGAGCCTGCGTCAATTGGCGTCGGCGTGATGGCCGGGTGCGCCAACACCGCATCCCTTTCCTAAGGCCTCGAGACGCGGTAACCAGGAGCCGCAAAAGCGAGGGTTGCGGGCGACCCGGTTGGATGCAGTATTATTGGACGAAGCTTGGGTCGGCGCCTGATCGAGTGCCATCCACAACCCAGAGTGACAGATGAGCGGCGACGCGCATTCGATCCAGGCTGATGAAGTCGCCGTGCCGTCCTACCTCTCCGAAGCTTATTGGTGGGCCTACCTTCATCCACGCGCCGTGCAGGTCTTCGAGCGGCAGTGGCTGGTCAACCTGATTCTGTGGGGCAATTTCACGAGGCTGCGCGAGGCCGCGCTCGACGCGCTCGGCGAGCGCCTTCCTGGACGGACATTGCAGATCGCGTGCGTGTACGGCGATCTCACGGAGCGGCTACTCGGGCGACTGGACGCCCGTGGCAATCTCGACGTCGTCGACATCCTGCCGATCCAATTACGCAATCTACGCAGGAAGCTCCCCCGGGATCGGCGGGTCTCGCTGATCAACGAGGATAGCGCCTGCCTGCGGGCTCTTTCTGCAAGCTACGACCGCGCATTGCTGTTCTTCCTCCTGCACGAGCAGCCCGAAGAGGTGCGACGCGCCACCGTGGCCGAGGCGCTGAGGGTCGTCAGGCCTGGCGGACAACTCGTGATCGTCGATTACCACCGGCCGAAGGCGTTAAATCCGTTGTTCTGGTTGATGAAGGGCGTGCTGCGCGGCCTGGAGCCCTATGCGCTCGATCTTTGGGAAGGCGAGCTTGAGCGGTGGATGCCGCCGGATCTCGTTGTCGCCGAACGCAGCAAACGCACGATGTTCCGCGGTCTCTATCAGATTCTGCGGATTACCATCTGAACGACGCGATTCGGACGACCGACATCCCCGAGAACCGCCGGCGCTGATCAGTCTTCGCGCGCATCGCCGTTCGGGTCCCAGCCCGTGATCATCGCCTTGAGCTGCTCGGTCACCGTCTCGCCCGTCGTGATCAGGTACACGTGGGCGATCAGAAAGGTGGCGATCAGAAAGGCCGCAGCGACGTGGATGGCGTTGACCCACAGAACGGGCAATTCGCCCGGATAAAGGTTTGGGAACTTGCCGTAGACCCACATGATGAGGCCGGAAATCCAGATCGCCGGCGCCATCGCCACCTGGAACGCGAGATAGGCCATGGCCTGCAGCGGGTTGTGCTTGCGCTTGGTGCTCGGCCGGAACGGGTGAGGCGCGCCGATGAAGATGCCGACGGCATAGAACGAGATCATCGCCCACATCCGGTCGGTGGTCGGCACATAGTGGTGCCACTGCCCGGTCACCAGATGCCAGAAGATGGCGAAGACCCACAGAACGACCAGCGTGAAGGCGGCATAGACGTGGAGATTCAGCGCCTGCTCGAAGCCGAACAGGGTCCAGAACCCGTGGATCTCGAAGCCTGTCAGCAGCAGGGTGATGATCAGTGACGCCTGAGACCAGTGCCAGAACCGCTCGAACACCGTGAAGATGTAAATGCCCTTGCGACGCGGCGCAGCGACGTCAGCCATGACGGGGCCCCCCGTAGAAGATTCCGAAGCCGAACCGCAGCACCCCGTGGAGCAGCACGCTGGCCAGGGTTGCAGCCAGGATCGCCAGTCCGGCCCAGTTGAGCAAGGCAAATCCGTCGCGCCCGGGCAAGAAGCCGCCCGGCAGGCCGGCGAGCAATCCGTCCGAAGCGTGGCAGGCGCCGCAGTCGAGGGCCTGATCGGCGGGCGCCACCGTGTGGTTGACGGGGATCATCTGCCGAACCTTGGCGAAGGCCACGTCGCCGCTGAAGGGCACGCCGGCCGCCTCCATGCCGGCCCCGACGGCGCTCTTCCAGTTGAAGCGGTTCCATAGGGCATCGCCGCTGCGTCCGGAGAACTTCACCGCCGCCAGGCGCCGGTTCTCGGCATCGACGGGGACGACCGAATACATCACCTTGACCGGCGCGATCCGCGACTGGGGCGACGATGCATCGCCCTCGTAGGAGGCGATCCAGGGCGCATCGGCGAAAGCGGCTGCGATGGCTTTCAGATCGACGCCCTTGTCCCCGCCGGCGGCGTCGCCCGCATCCGCATCTGTCGCTGCCGGTTCCGGAAGCGGATCCCCGGGGTGACGCAGGTCGAGCCGGCCATTGGACCAGATCAACGTCGGCCGGACCTCGCTGGCCACCGTCAAATTGCCCTTCTCGGTGGCGTAGGCGATGTGGTCGTCCTTGTCTTTCTGCACCATCGGCTTTCGGTCGCGTCCGAGCTTGCCGACCGTCGACCAGTCCCAGAGAACGCGCGTCGCCGTCTCGCCCCGCGCAATCGAAGGAATGTGGCAGGTCTCGCAGGCCACGCGGTCGATGTGCCGGTCGAGCCGCTCGCCATTGGCGAGTTGTTTGTGCGGATTGGCGCTGTGGCACCCCTGGCAAGATGCTGCGGGCCCCTCCAGAGCCGGCCGCTCGGGGGACTCACCGGGCCCGCCGGCATACCGGCTTCCCGCGATGGCGTGGTCCTTGGTGGTGTGGCAGGTGCCGCAGGTGAAGCCCGCACCGTCGGGCGCGGCCGCCATGTGCACGTCGAGCGTCGCAGCAGGATTGGCGAGATCGGGGTTGAGATCGCCGTGCTTGACCCCGGGACCGCCGTCGGCGTTGAAATGACAGGCGCCACAACTCGCCCGCGTCGTCGGGCCGACCGACTGGGCCGCGGCCGCGAGATCCTCGACCTCGGGCGTCTTCCCGCGAAGCCGCTCGTCATGGCACATGGAGCAGGCCGCGCCCCCTTCGTGGAAGTTGGCGAGCGCCCACTGGCCCGTCGGTTCGTGGCAGGTGAGACAGTCCACCGGCGCCACCGGCTCGCTGGACGCGTCGAACATTGCCGGATCGTCGAAGCGGGTGCCGGCGATGTGGCAGGAGGTGCAGGCGTCGATATTGGATGGGGTGGACAGGAAGAAGCCGTTGGCGACGTGGCGCATGCCGAGCAGCTCGGCGTCGCCTCCCGCCGGTTCCCCGACGGACGCGGGCGGCCAGGTCCAGGTAAAGTGGATCGTGCCGTGGAGCTGCTCAGGCCCGGTGTTGTGGCAGGAGAGGCAGGCCTGATTGACCTCCTGAGCATTCTTGAACGGCCCGGCCAGTTCCTCGAATTGGCTGTGATCGGCGGTGGAAGAAGGCACGCCCGGCGCAGCCGATGCCGCCGAGGGCGGAGCCGCGTCCGGCACTCCCTCCGATGCGCTCGATTGAGCCGCCGCCGGCGAGACGACCGCGCCCACCAGAGCGACCGCAAGGATCAGGTGGCGGAGCCAGGGCCCTGCCATGATCATCGTCCCTCTCCGATTATTGCCCCGTCGGCAGACACGACCGCCCGAGGCGACCGTCTCCGTCGGTTAAGCGCTCAGTGAAGCGTAGACCATCACTCCGGACGCTCGCCGGAAACCTCGACGCCGCTTCCGCCGTCCGCCAGATCGGCGATGCTGTCGTGCATCAGCTGAAGGGCATAGTAGGGGTTGTGCGTGAAGGCGCCCGGGTCCTTCTCAACGTACTGGAAATTATACGCCGCCTTGAGCAGACGAGGCGTCCAGGACTGATACCGGTTCGAGAAGGCGGCCTCGCCCTCCTCGATTGCACCGCTTCCGTCGCCATCCTGGAAGAAGTACGGATAAGCATGCTCGTCATAGGCGATCGGCGCGTCGACAACATTTTTGCCGTAGCTCATGATGGCCTGTAGCAATTGGCCGTGGACCGCCTCGATCTCGGCGGAGATGCCTTCGCTGGTGTTGCCGTTGCCGTCGAAATCCATCTTGGACGTGCGGATAAGCTGGAGCGACTCCTTGTCGTCGGCCACGACTTCGTCGTGGCACTCCGTGCAGGCCGCGACCTTCACCTCGAGCGTGTGTGGATCATGGCAGTCGGTGCAGGTCTGCGAGACCTGATTGTGGAAAAAGTAGCCGGCGTACTCCATACCGTCATACTCATATCCGCCGTGAACCTCACCGCCGAAACGGGTGGCAGCCGCTGCGCGGTAGTGGATGTTGACGAAGCCGATGTCTGGCGAAACTGTATCCTCGTCCGCAGCTCCGGCGTCCGCGATATTCTGATTGACCTGAACGGTCGAAGCGCGGCCCTGATGGCAGAACATGCAGCGCGCGTCGGAGGTGAAAACCTCCTGCTCGACGCCGGACGGGAAGGCCACGACGCTTGCCTCCTGCGCCACATCATTGTGGCACGCCATGCAGGCAATGCCGGGCGCACTCATCGGATCGGCTGGATGGGTCGCTTCGATTGTACCAGCGGCGCTGCCGTCGGCGCCCAGGAAATCCTGGAAGCCGCTCGTCGAGTGGCACCTGGCGCAATCTTCTTCGACGACCGGGGGATCCTCTTCGTCCCAATGGCGAAACGCCTCGCGCGCGATGTCGGCATGGGGCGACCGGTGCCAGGCGTCGAGATTCGGGATCTCGGGCATCAGATCCGCGGGCGCGGGTATCGCCGCCTTGGTGGCCTCCTGGGCCATTGGCAGCCCTGCTATTCCCACCCATGCGACAAATCCTGCCGCGACGGCCGCCACTACTGCGGCTTGCGCCACGAATCTCATCATCCCCCCTCCTTTTCGCACCGCCGCGCGCAGAACCTGCAAGTCTGACCTCCAAACGGAGAGTAGCTCTGCGGCAGAGTACCCACAAGTCCGCGAAGGGCCGCAAGAAAGAGCCGGGCGAGACCTATGAGCTTACTGGTCGACGCTCACCGGCAACCGCGTCAGCGGGCGAGCCCGGCCGGCACTTCATCGACGTCTGCCCGGCGATCTATAAGGGGCAAGGAAGGGCGGTCGAGCAATTTCCTCGGTGCGCAGGCGTGGGAGAGCGTGGCCGCCGGCCGCGATTGCCGGCCGCTGTTCGACGACGTAAGTTGCCGGCGAAAAGGGCAGAGGGCCTGAAGGCGCGAGAAGACGTGGAAGCGCTAATTGCGGACCAATGATCAAAGATTCAGTCAGTTCTTGTCGCGCATGCTGCGAGCATTGACCGAAAAAGCGCCCAGTGCTGGGAGGCAGACAATGCGAATTCTTACTCAGATAGCGCACGCAGCTTCTGTCGTCACCCTGCTGGTGGCCGGCGATGCTTGGTTGGCCCCGAGTCCGGCCGATGCTCAAGATGCGCAGACGAGCCAGGCAACACCGGCCAGCGTTTGGGCGATCGCCCGCGGCGGCCAGCTATATGACAAGTGGTGGGCAGTGACCGATGCCGACCCGCCGGAGGGCACCCATCCATCCTATCCGGCCGACGGTCAACAATCAGGCCTCGACACTTGGCGCTGCAAGGAGTGCCACGGCTGGGACTACAAAGGCGTCGACGGAGCCTACGGGCGCAGGGGGCCTCACTACACCGGGATCAAGGGCGTCCGCGGTGTGGTCGGCGCCGATATTGCGTCCATCGTCGATATCATTAGAGACGACACGCATCGCTACACGGAAAGCATGATTACGGCCAGCGCCGCGAAGAAACTCGCGCAGTTTCTCAGCGCCGGTCAAGTCGACATGGATCTCTACATCGATCAGCACTCCACGGTCAGTCGATATATCGATCGTGCGACCAAGATGGCGCGTGGCGAGGTGCTACACGGCGCCCAGTTCTATCGGGCGATCTGCGCCACCTGCCACGGCCTTAATGGTAAGGCGATCAACGTCGGGGATGATGACAACCCGGCCTATGTGGCAACTGTCGCCGTCGACGATCCATGGGCCGTGTTGCACAAGATTCGCTTCGGCCAGCCGGGCTTCGGCATGGTTTCGTTGAGCGTGCTTCCTATCCAAGACGAAATCGACATCCTGGCCTACGTACAAACCCTTCCGTTGAGATAGGCTTGCGTCCCGTGCAACGGCCGGCGAGGAGGTTGTACCGGCGCAATTTGTCGTTTGTGATGAACCGGTGAGGCCGGCGGTGCCGTGCTTCGCCTCTCGCGGTGGGCGAGCACTCGATTGCGGGGGACGATCATGAGCGGTGGCGAAAGCGACCCGCCGAAGAAGAGCCTAATCTCAAGGATCTGGAACTTTCTTGCCCGGCCGAGCACTTCGATCCCATTGGGCGTGCTCCTGGTTGTCGGCGCTTTCGGTGGGCTCGCGGCGTGGGGCGGCTTCAATGCATTCGTTGCCTATGCTAGCACCGAGGACTTCTGCATCTCGTGTCACGAAATGCGCGATCACTCCTACGTCGATCTGCAAAAGACCATCCACTTCGTCAACCGGACCGGCACGCGCGCGACGTGTGTCGATTGCCACGTGCCCCACGAGTTCATCCGCAAGATAGGCGCCAAGATCATCGCCACCAAGGATCTGTTCTTTCATATGACCGGCAAGATCGACACGCCTGAGAAATATGAGGCCCATCGCTTGGAGATGGCCTTGTGGGTGTGGAGGGCGCTCAAGGCGGATGACTCGGAAGAATGCCGCAATTGCCATCAGAACGTATGGACCGATACTAGCGCCGAATTCGGGGGCGCCGCGCGCCACCACGAGGAGGCCCTCAAGGCCGGCAACCTCACCTGCATCGACTGTCATCAGGGCATCTCCCACATCCTGCCAAACGAGTTCGTCCGCCCGCAGGATCAGGAGCTCTTCGCCGATCCGGACGCCTGGCTCGACGACCTGGAGGCGAAAGCCAATACTGGCAATTGACAAGGATCAATGATCGCGTTTGCTGCACCGCAGTATTCTGCCGTAGTAGTTGGCTCCCAATAGCCGCCGCCAGGGGCGGCAGGCGAGGGGTGTCGGCGTATCCAAGGAGGACTGAAATGAGAACGTTTTCCCTCGCATCGGCCGCCGTCGCATTCACCGCTGTTGCCCTGGGATTCGGGGGAGCGGCCGGAGCCGCCAATCTGTTCTTCGAGGGCGATATGGTGCGCGGCAGCACCCAAGACGGCTCTACTGGACCATCTTGCGTCCTAACCAGCCAGTACAAGCGGCTCGAGCACGTCGTCTGGCGCGTTCGCGTCCTCAACGAAGCTGGCGAGCTGGTGAAGGACGACGGGCTTGAGAGTCTGGTCGTCGAGCTGAGTGACGGGCAGACCTTTCCGATGCACTACGGCAAGCACCCTCGCGGCGAGCAGACCGACGAGTTTTGGGCGACCTCGTGGGGAATTCCGGCTGACTTTCCGACGGGGACCATCGCCTACAAAGTCGTTGCCACCGACCTTGAGGGCGACGCTCACGAATGGGAGCCGTTCATCGTCGAGCCCTCCAAGCTCGCCATCATCCCAGGCGAAGTGACGTTCACCAAGTGATGCGACGTTCACCAGGCAAAGGGAGCAGCGAAAGCATGAACATCGCATTCGGAATGCGCGGTTTCGTCGGTGCCGCCGCGGCGGTGATGATCGTCGCCGGCGCTCAGGCGGCGAGTGGTCGTCCCGCGACCGCACTCGGGCCCGAGGCGTTGCTGGTCGAGCCCTCCGGCGGTTTTGTCGGCCGCCTCGCGCTCGCGCCGCAGCAAGGCCCGATCGGCACGCCTGTGACCGTCACCGGGACGGGCCTGCCGGCGAACGAGGAATTCGATCTTGTCTGGCGGACCTCAACGGCCCACTGGAATGTCGCGGACGCCGAATACCACGGCCGCGAATACACGCCCGTCGGCTACGTGATCGACAAGGTCAGGACCGACGCCGACGGGGCGTTCACTGCCACGTTCGAAGCGCCGGACGATTTCGGCTTCTGGCATGACATCACTGTTCAGAATTCCGATCGCGTTCTGATCCAGGCCGCCTTCTACGTCGAGATGACGGTCGATATTGCGCCGGCGAGCGGTCCGGTCGGCACGCCGATCACGGTCGACGTCAAGGGCATCGGCCGTCAGCAGCTCCAGAACAGTTGGCTGCTTCTCTACGACAACAAGTACACCGGCTGGATGTCTTCGGTGTCGACCGGCGGCTCGGCCCATTTCACGATTCCCGCGGCCGGCCAGCCGGGAACCCATGTGCTGGAGGTGCTCCACGGTGACTTCACCTTCCCGTATCGCAACATGCAACAGTCGCCGGAGCCCGATCGCCCGCGCTTCGTGATCCCGTTCGAAATCACCGAGGGTGATCCGATTCTGCCGCCGCCGCCCGAGAAGCAGGTACAGGCGAGCATCCGCGGCCTTCCCACCCAGGGTGACCTCGTCGCCGAGCCGGCCTTCGCCACCGTCGGTGAACCCCTGGTCGTCTCGGCCGCAGGCTTGGAGCCGGGCAAGACCTATCAGCTCAACTGGACGACCGTGACCGGCAACCGTGTCAGCGGTTCCGGCTGGGAGGAAACGCCGAGGGTCATTACCGAAGCGGCGGCTGACGCTTCTGGCAAGCTTGAGTTCCGCTTCGACACGCCGGACGATCTCGGCGGGGCCCACACCATGTGGGTGGACGCCGGCGGTGTTGAGAAGCGGGGCACGTTCTGGATCGCGCCCAGCGCCTTCCAGCCAACTGTCGGCAGCGGCCCGGCCGGCACGCCCTTCACCATCCACCTGAAAGGCGTCGGTTGGACCGAGACCGCCAACATCTACGCGATCGTCTACGACAACGCCTATATTGGCTATGCCTGCGGCTTCAACAGTCAGGGCACGGTCGACATCGACTTGCAGGCGACGGGCGCGCCGGGCTGGCACTTCATCGACCTGTACCCGGCAATCTATAAGGGCAAGGAAGGGCGGCCGAACAATTTTCGGCTGCCGCAGCTGACCTACGCCGAAGATCATCCGGGTGAGGATCTGCCGCGTTTCAGCTTCGCCTTTGAGATCACCGAAGCGACCGTGAACTGAGGCGTCGCTTGCGCAGCCATACTGGGGGTCGCTGGCACCGCCTGCGACCCCTTCTTCATCCACCTCTCGATCCTGTCGGATCGCGGGATAGGCTGAGCGCAGTGAGACCCGTCGCCTCGAGTGGGGTTTTGCTTACCGCCCAATCAGTGATCGCGGCCTGCATCCGCCTCACGTTTGGCTGAACGGAGATTGCACGCCACCTGCTGCCGACCGGCGCGCGCTGCAGATTCTGTCGACCCCGGCTTGTATGATCTCGCGCACCTCCTCAGTCTTCTCGTACAGGAGGTGGCGACGGGTATCTTCTAATTCGAGCGCGTCATACGCCCGCGCGATCGGGTGCACGTCGATCGGCTCTCCGACCCGGAAGTGCACCACCTGCGATCCAAAATCGAACGGCGGCATGTCGAGCGCGGTTCGAAAACGTCTGAGATACTCCACCCACGTCTCTAGGTCGTCGTACTTGTCGCGGTATCCGGGACTGAACGGCGTCATCAGGATCAACTCGCGCGTCTTCTTCACGTTCGTCTCGATTGCCTTCCGTTCCTCTGCGGTGATCCCGGCATTCGCCAACCGTTCAAAGCAGGCCATGCGGACCTTCATGGCACGCCGTCGCGGGTACCCGCTGTCGCTCTGCCCCAGGTATTCCCTTTCCAGGTCTTTGAGTACCGCGTCCTGGAGTTTGCGGTTTCGCTCGAATCGGTCGTCGTCCTGCCAAGCGTCCTCGGCGATGCCGTATTCGCTGGCTTTGTTTTCGAGCAGTTGGTCTGCAGCCGCTTGCAAACGGGTGATGAAGTCTCCCGATGCGCCCTTGATCGCGATTAGCGGATGAGATTCCAGTTGGCTGAGAGCGTCTTCCGCCCGCCGCCTCGTCACCTCGGCGTCGGCGAAGAAATAGACGTGGGCGAATGGCGTCAGGAAGATTGGCCGTGGCTCGCCGCCGCCTTCCTCAATCGTCCGCTGTTGGGCGTTGAGCGCGGTCTCTACCACGATGCGCACGGCGCCGTATTCCATTGGCATCACCTCACGCGAGAAATAGACCTCCCCTTCTGGGAATATGCCGCCCCACCAGCCCCGACCGACGAGATCGGCCATGTGCCGGATTGCTTCTGGATTCTTCCGCCCCCTCGCTACCGGGATCACGCCCAGCCAACTGAGCGCCGCCCGCCGCCAGCGAGGTCCACCGAAGTATGCCTCCGCCGCCATCAAGAAGACGGCGGGGCCGTGGTGCGCCGCACCGATTAGGTGGAACATGAGGTGTGAATCGAGTGGTCCGGGATGGGTGCCGACCAGGATGTTTCCCGCCTCGTGTGGAATCGCCCTGAGTTTTGCGATGTCGCGGTTGCCGAGGATTGGCGTGACGGCGCCGTGGCTGCGCGAGCCGAACCTGAGGAAGATGCGGTTGGCCAAGTGCGCACCCCGTGCCGCCAGCCTGGAGTGACGCGGCGCTTCGAAACTGAGCATGTCCCGGAAATCCTTGGCCTTTCTGGCCGGAGTCGGGTCGTACTGGTCGTGTGGCCAAGTCCAGTCGCCGGCTGTTCGTAGTGGCATCGTTCGCGCTCTAGCGTTGTTGCGCGCCTGCGCCGGCTCTCTCGTAGAGGCCGTCGACCACGTCGCGATAGTGTTGCTCGATCCTTGCCCGCTTGAGCTTCATGGTCACCGTCGCCAGCCCCGTCTCGGCCGTCCACGGCTCCAGCGTCGCATACAGGCGCCGCACCTGCGCGTAGCTCGGCAGGTCGGTTGTCACGGCGGCAATCAACTTTAGCAGCAGCTTTTCGGCATCGCGGGTATTAGGGTCAGCCGCGTTGATCTTGTTTGCCGCGGCCAGCGCCCTCCACCTTGACGGGTCGAGCACGGCCACGGCGGCGATGAACGGCCGGTTGTTGCCGACGACGATCGCTTGTTCGAAAACCGGATCGCTCATGATCCGGAATTCGACCTCCGCCGGCGCCAACTTCTCTCCAGTGGCAGTGACGATGATGTCGTTGACGCGGCCGACGATCTTGATCCGCTGTCCGACCCATTCCGCCAGGTCGCCGGTGTGGAGCCACCCGCCTGCGTCGATCGCTTTCTTCGTTTCCTCGGCTTTGCCCCAGTACCCGCGCATCACCGAGGGCGACCGGACAAGAAGCTCGCCCGTGTCTGACAACCGCGCCTCGACCCCGTCGAGGAGACGACCGACCGTGCCGGGCAGATAATCGATGACGAGATCGCCACACACCGGACCTGCCGCTTCGGCCATGCCGTAACCCTCGACCAGAGGCAGGCCGACGGCACGCAGTCCTGAAGCGAGCTCACGCGACAGCGGCGCACTTCCCGACACGGCCAGCCGCACACGGCCGCCGAACCGGGCCAGCACCCGCTTCTTGACGATGCTTGTTGCTATCGTCGAGGCTAGGCGGTGCGCGGTCGACTTGTCCCTCAGTGAGTAAAGCCTGACTGCCGCCCTCAACAGCCAGCCGCCGATGGCAGAGGCCTTGGCCGCGCCCTCGATACGGTTCCAAGCGCGCTCATAGATCCTTGGAACGCCCATCAGGATCGTTGGCCGCACGGTCTCTAGGTCTTCCGAAAGCTCCGCGACCGAGCGCGCAAACGCCAACCGCCCGCCGCACATCATTGCCAGGTAGTACTCAACCGTCCGCGCGAACACGTGCGCCATCGGCAGGAACGAAAGAAACACGTCGGTTTCGTATCCTTGGTTGGACGCGAGCACGGATTTGGCCGCGCATACCAGGTTGCCGTGCGTCAGCATTGCACCCTTCGGATAGCCCGTAGTGCCCGACGAGTAGGTGATCGTCGCCAGCGTGTCCGGCGTGACATCGGCTCTTGGCGGTTCGCTTCCCCGGCTTAGCCAATCGTCGAGCATCACGACGTCATCATCCGCCGCCCCGCTCGCGGACACGATCGTGCGTGCCGACGGAAACTTGTCCCTCAGCGGCCGCAGGCTCCTCCAATCGCCCGTCTTACCGACAATGAGCAGCGCCGGCGTGCTGTCGCCGAGGATGTAGGCCCAGTTCTCCGGGCTGTCGGTGCTGAAGAGGGGCACTGTGACCAAACCCAGTGACAGTGCCGCCTGGTCGAACGAGACCCAGTTCAGGCCGTTGCCGAGGAGCAGTGCCACCCTGTCGCCGGGGTTGAGCGCACAGGCCGCGAACCCGCGCCGCCAGGTCTCGACCAGGTCGCGCGTCTCGGACCAGGTGGTGTCGACCCACGTTTTCTTGTGGCGGTCGAAATGTGAATAAGCGACCGCGTCGGGGCTCCGGGCCGCCCGCTCGGCAAAGACCTCGGGGATTGTCGTCGCGACGACGGAACGATCTTGCGCGTCAAGCATGATGGGTCTCATGGCCACCCCCTGAGTCCGGCAACCCGAGCTTTACGCAGATGCTGGCAACCGCAGCCCATCAATATATCCCTTCCGCGATCCGAACGACGGCCCTTGCCTCATCACGCGCTCCCAATTCGTGAGTCTCAATATGTGAACAATGTTCACATATTCCGTCATGAACAATGTTCAAGGGCAAAAGTGCGGGTATGGTGGCGCTTGGTCGGCTAGCGAGCGCTGGGGACGCGGGGCCGCCGGCCGCGATTGCCCGCCGCCCTGCGACCGCGTAGGTTGCCGCGGAGGCGCGGGGCAGGGCACGGAGGTGTCTAAGGGCGTGGAAGAGCTGTTGCGCACCAATGATCTGGTACTGATCTCGTTCGTCGAGGCGCTGCTCCGCGATGCGGGCATCGAGTCGCTCGTCGTCGATGGTCACATGAGCGTCGTCGAGGGGACTCTAGGCGTCCTGCCGCGCCGGGTCCTCGTCGCCGAGGGCGACATCGCCGCCGCACGCGACCTGCTCGAGAGCGCTGGCATCGGCGCTGAGCTCGCGGCGCCGAAGGGAAGCAAGGTCGAATGGCCCTAGCCCTTGCCGACCGGCCGGACGCAACCACCGTCGACGCCTTTCTCGGCGGCCGCGTCGCCGTCGTGCAACCGGCCGAGGGCCATCATCGCGCCGGCCTCGAGGCGGTGCTCCTCGCCGCGGGGCTCGACGCATCAGAGGAGGGCACGGTCGTCGATCTTGGCGCCGGCGCCGGCGTCGCTGGCCTCGCTGTCGCCTCCCGCTGTGCGGCGGCGCGCGTCGTTCTGGTCGAGCGCGATCCGATGGCGCTCGCCTGCGCCCGCGCCAGCCTGTCGTTGGCCACGAACCGCCCGCTGGCCGATCGCGTGCGTATCGTTTCTGCCGACATCGCCGCCCCAGAATCGGCACTCGTCGTGTCGGGCCTTCGCCGGGCGAGCGCCGACGTCGTCATCGCCAACCCGCCGTTCAACGACGCACGGGCCACCGTCTCGCCGCTGCCGGCGCGCGCCGAGGCTCACGTCCTCGGCGACGGCGGGCTGAACGCCTGGCTGCAGACTGCCGCGTGGCTCCTGAAGCCACGGGGCCGCCTCATCATCATCTTCCGCGCCGACCGCCTCGACGACCTCCTCGCCGCCTGCCGCGGCCGATTCGGATCGCTCGACGTTCTGCCCGTTCATCCCCGCGCCGGCGCGCCCGCCCACCGGATTGTGATTTGCGGAATCAAGGGCGGCAGGACGCCCCTGCGGCTTTTGCCGCCGTTCGTGCTCCACGAGGCGGGCAGTGGCCGGTTTACGCCCGCGGCGGACGCTGTATTGCGCGTGGGCACGAGCCTTGGCGAGGCTGCGGCGCTGCCCGGGCGATGATACGGGCGGATCCATGCCAACATCGCTGAAAGGCCTGATTTCCCGTGTCCTTGGCCGCGACCGCGTGGTCATCCCCGTGGTCCGCCTCGCCGGCACCATCGGCACCATCCCCATCGCCGTCCGCCAGTCGATCACCCTCGCGTCGGTCGAGACGGCGCTCGCCCGCGCCTTCTCGCACAAGGCCGCACCGGCGGTCGCGATCCTGGTCAATTCCCCCGGCGGTGCCGCCGCCCAGTCGCATCTGATCTTCAAGCGCATCCGTGCGCTGGCCGAGGAGAAGAACAAGAAGGTGGTCGCCGCCGTCGAGGACCTCGCCGCGTCCGGTGGCTACATGATCGCGCTCGCCGGCGATGAGATCATCGTCGACCCGAGCTCCATCGTCGGCTCGATCGGCGTGGTTTCGGCCGGCTTCGGCTTTCCCGGGCTGCTCTCCCGCATTGGCGTCGAACGTCGCGTCCACACCGCCGGAAAGTCGAAAGCGATGCTCGACCCCTTCCAGCCGGAGCGCGAAGAGGACGTCGCCCGCCTCAAGGCCATCCAGGAGGACGTCCACACCGCCTTCATCGATCTGGTTAAGAGCCGGCGCGGCGCCGCGCTCGCCGATTACCCCGACCTGTTCTCCGGTGCCTTCTGGTCAGGCACACGGGCCGTCGCCCTCGGCCTGGCCGACCGTACCGGCGATCTCCGTTCTGCGATGCGCGAACGCTACGGCGACAAGGTCCGCTTCCGCATGATCCGGACCGAGCGCAGCGTCTGGCGCCGCCGCCTCCGTCTTTCCAGCGGAGACGAGGCGGCTGTTGGCCTCGCCGACCGGTTGATCGCGCTCCTCGAGGAGCGCCTGATGTGGAGCCGGTTCGGGCTCTGAGCTGATGTGATGGCCCGGCTGATCGAGATCGCCCTGGTCGTTGCCGCGCTCGCATACGGCTGGCATCGGTTGCGCCGGCACCGGCGTGACATCACCGAGCGGCTGAGGAAGGCGGAACGGTCGGCCGCCGACGCTTCGGAGACGCTGATCAAGGATCCGAAGACGGGCATCTACCGGCCGCCCGATCGCGAGGATTGATCGGTAACCGTTCGCTTGACCGGCCGATTGCCGCGCGGATAGGTTCGCGCCGCCTCCGCGGACGCGGCGGATTCCGCCAAGGACATGAAGCCCCGTGGCCGACTCAATCCCTGACCACATGCGCCCCGATCGATCTTTTCAGGGGCTCATCCTGGCGCTCCAGAGCTATTGGGCGGACCATGGCTGCGTCATTCTCCAGCCCTACGACATGGAGATGGGCGCTGCCACGTCGCATCCGGCGACGACGCTCCGCGCCCTCGGCACGAAGCCGTGGAACGCCGCCTACGTGCAGCCATCGCGGAGG
>CAYTXI010000040.1:2729-21204 GCA_964441935.1 uncultured Bauldia sp. | reverse complement strand
GCGCCGGCAAGTATCGCAAGTACGCTTCTCATGTCCCACTCCTCAACTGACGCCCCCAACGTGACACGCACGCAGGACCGTTTTTTCATTGCGCCCCGCCCGTCCATGAAACGTTAACGAGTCGTTAATTGCAACCGATTCTCGGTTGAATGGTCCCGGCCCGGCCATGTTCGGTGACACAAAAGATTCGAATTAAAACAGTCTGTTAGCGAGAGGGTCACACTGCGCGCCGGGCCGATGGGCATGGTCGCCGCCACGATGGATCGTCGCCTGGGCGACTGCCGGTCGGGCCGAATTGGGCTATCATCGCAGCGGCGACCCGCAGCGCGAGGAAATCCAGCGTGTCGACGATCGATCTGCCGGAACCGGACAGTGCCGTGGTCGGCCGTGGCGATGAGATTCGTGCCGGGCTCACGGCTATCCTCGGCGAGAGGGGCGTGATCTCCACACTCACCGAGCGCCGAGTCTACGAGGCCGACGCTCTCACGGCCTACCGTGCCGTGCCACTGGCCGTTGTCCTCCCCGCCAGCACCGAGGAGGTCTCTGCGGCGCTCAGGTTTCTGAGCGAAAACCGTGTCAAGGTCGTTGCCCGCGGTGCGGGCACGTCGCTCTCCGGCGGTGCCCTGCCGTCGCCCGACTGCGTCGTCGTCGGCCTCGCCCGCCTCAACCGGATCGTGTCGATCGACTATGACAACCGGGTCGCCACCGTCGGGGCCGGGGTCACCAATATCGCCATCACCGAGGCCGTCGCCGGCCGCGGTTTTTTCTACGCGCCAGACCCCTCGAGCCAGCTCGCCTGCACCATCGCCGGCAATATCGCCATGAACTCCGGCGGCGCCCATTGCCTGAAGTACGGCGTCACCACCAACAACGTGCTCGGCCTCAAGCTCGTCCTGATCGATGGCACGATCGTCGAGCTCGGCGGCAGCCACCTCGATGCCGCCGGTTACGACCTGCTCGGGCTCATCACCGGATCTGAAGGTCAATTGGGCATCGTCACCGAAGCGACGGTGCGAATCCTGCGCGCCGCCGAGGGCGCTCGCCCCATGCTGATGGGTTTCGCCTCAGCCGAGGATGCCGGCGGCTGCGTTGCCGCGATCATCGCGGCGGGCATCGTCCCCGTCGCCATCGAGTACATGGACCGGCCGGCGATCAAGGTGTGCGACGCGTTCGCCCACGCCGGCTACCCGCTCGATGTCGAGGCCTTGCTGATCGTTGAAGTTGAAGGGTCCGAGGCCGAGATCGACAATCTCATCGCCCGCATCACCGAGATCGCCCAGCGCTTCAGCCCGGCGACCATGCGCGTGTCGAAATCCGAGGCGGAGAGCGCCGCCATCTGGAAGGGGCGCAAGGCCGCCTTCGGCGCCATGGGCCGTATCTCGGACTACCTGTGCATGGACGGTGTCATCCCCACTGGCAGGCTGCCCGACGTGCTGCGGCGGGTTTCCGAGATTTGCGCCGGATACGGCCTGTCGGTCGCCAATGTCTTCCACGCCGGCGACGGCAACCTCCATCCGCTGATCCTTTACGACATGAACGACCCCGACCAGTTGGCCAGCGCCCAAAGAGCAGGCGCCGACATATTAAAGCTCTGCGTCGAGGTCGGCGGTTGCCTGACCGGCGAGCACGGTGTCGGCGTCGAAAAGCGCGAGTTGATGCCGGTCCAGTTCTCGCGCGCCGACCTCGATCAGCAGATGCGGGTGAAGAGCGTCTTCGATCCGGCCTGGCTCCTCAATCCGGCCAAGGTCTTCCCTCTTGCTGGGCGGCCGTCGCCGGCCACGTGATACCCGTCCTGTCGCTGCCGTCGCCGCGTTCGTCGGCCGCGACAAGCCAAATGGACCGCCTGAGCGGATCGTGCCAAGCTGTCGAACGATGCCTCCGCGTTTGCGCTGTCGTCGGGAGTCGTTACTCCGATGAGTGACATCGCCACCAAACCGCGTGTTCGAGTAAAGCCGAAAACCGAACGGCCGCGCCTGCACAAGGTTATTCTGGTCAACGACGACTACACCCCGCGCGAGTTCGTCGTCACGGTCCTGAAGGCGGTATTCTCGATGAGCGAGGAACAGGCTTACCGCGTGATGATCACCGCCCATCGACGCGGTACCTGCGTGGTCGCCGTCTTTGCCAAGGACGTTGCCGAGACCAAGGCGACGGAAGCGACCGAGGCTGGTCGCAGCGCCGGCTATCCGCTACTCTTCACCACCGAGCCGGAAACGTAGGGAGCTGGCCTCCGGACGGGTGTGCGTCGGATCAAAGATCCGGGGTAGTGCCAAGCTTGCAAGGGATGGTGGACATGGCAGACCGGGTCAAGATCGAGCAGCACAGCAGCCTCGGCCTCATCTGGTTCGCCGGCTGGCTGTTCACCATCGGCTACCTGAAGCTCACGTTCTGGAAGGGCGTGCTCGCCCTGATCATCTGGCCCTATTACCTCGGCATTCAGTTCACGCCGCTGCCGCCCGCCTGATTTCAGCCAAGACCGATTCGAGATAGGGTTCCGGCCTTACGGCCGTTGCCGCGTGCACGGCGCGCGACGACGGAGCACCGGACGGGCATGCGATGATCGCGGCGCTTGCGCCAAGCGACGAGGACGGACTTGCCGCGGCCGTGGCCGACGCCGCGTCGCGTCGCGCGCCGCTGGCGGTCGAGGGCGGTGGCACCCGAGCCAACCTCGGCCGGCCCATGCAGACCGCCGCAACGTTGTCGACCGCGAAGCTCGCCGGCGTCACGCTGTATGAGCCGGCAGAGCTGGTTCTGTCGGCCCGGGCAGGGACCCCTCTCGCCGAGATCGAGGCGCTCCTCGCCGCCAGCGATCAGCGACTTGCCTTCGAGCCTATCGATCATCGCCTCGTCGCCGGCACCGAGGGCGAACCGACTATCGGCGCCGTCGCCGCCGCGAATCTCTCCGGCCCCCGCCGGATCCAGGTCGGCGCCGCCCGTGACAGCCTGATCGGCGTTCGCGCCGTCACCGGCCGTGGCGAGGTCGTCAAATCGGGCGGGCGGGTCATGAAGAACGTGACCGGCTACGACCTGGTCAAGTTGCTCGCCGGTTCCTACGGGACGCTTGCCGTCCTGAGCGAGGTGACCTTCAAGGTCCTGCCGGCACCCGAGACCGAGGCGACTCTGGTTCTGTCCGGCCTCGACGACGGGCGCGCCGTCGCCGCGTTGTCGGCGGCCCTTGCCTCGCCATACGCCGTCAGCGGCGCCGCCCACGTCCCCGCACGCGGCGCTCGCGCCGCCGAGACCCTCGTTCGCGTGGAGGGCTTCGCCGATTCTGTCGCCTATCGCTGCGATCGCCTTACTGCCGTATTCGCGGACTTCGGGACGCCCGACAGGCTCGATGCCGCCAGCTCGGCCACGACGTGGCGGACTGTGCGCGACCTTGCGGCGCTCGGTGCGTCGGGCGATGTCCCGATCTGGCGGGTGTCGGTGAGACCGGGCGACGGTCCGGCCGTCGCCGAGGCGGCGCGCCGGGCCTTCGCCTGTCAGGTGCTCTATGACTGGGGCGGCGGGCTCGTCTGGATCGCCGGCGGGGAGGGGACCGACGCCGGCGCCGCCGTCGTGCGCGCCGCGGTTGCCGCAATCGGCGGCCACGCCACCCTCGTCCGCGCGCCGGACCACGTTCGCCACAACGTCGAGGTATTCCACCCGCTCGCCGAGCCGCTCATGCGTCTCACCCGCGACCTCAAGGCGAGCTTCGACCCGGCCGGCATCCTCAACCCCGGGCGCATGTATGCCGGCATCTGACCATGCAGACTAATTTCACGCTCGCCCAGCTCGCCGACCCCGATATCGCAAATTCGGAGAAGATCCTGCGCTCCTGCGTCCACTGTGGTTTCTGCACGGCGACCTGTCCGACCTACGTCCTCCTCGGCGACGAGCTCGATAGCCCGCGCGGGCGCATCTACCTGATCAAGGACATGCTCGTGGGCGGCAAGGCCGCCACGGCCGAGGTCGCGCTCCACATCGACCGCTGTCTGTCGTGCCTGGCGTGCATGACCACGTGTCCGTCCGGCGTCGACTACATGCATCTCGTCGACCACGCCCGGGCCCATATCCATGAAACCTACCGGCGTCCCGCGCTCGATCGGCTGACGAGGGCGGGCGTAGCGGCGGTGCTGCCCTATCCGGCGAGGTTCCGCGCCGCCTTGGTCGGCGCGTTCTTCGCAAGGCCGTTCAGGGGCCTGTTTAGCTTCATTCCGGGGCTTTCCCGTCTCGCTGCGATGCTCGATCTGATGCCCCCTAAGATACGCACGCGCGGGTTGGAACGGCCCGCGGTGTTTCCGGCGGATGGCGAACGCAGGGTGCGCGTTGCCCTGTTGCGCGGGTGCGTCCAGTCGGTCCTCGATCCGCGCATCAATGAAGCCGCCGTCCGCCTGCTCACGCGGAACGGCGTCGAAGTCGTCCTTGCCGAGGGGGAAGGCTGCTGCGGCGCGCTGGTTCACCACATGGGTCGCACCGACGCCTCGCTTTACGCGGCTCGGCGGAACGTCGATGCCTGGATCCGCGAGATCGAACGAGACGGGCTCGATGCCATCCTGGTGACCACCTCGGGCTGTGGCACGACTCTCAAGGACTATGGATTCATGCTGCGCAACGACGCCGCTTACGCCGAGAAGGCCGCCCGCGTCTCGGCGCTCGCCAAGGACGTATCGGAGTATCTGGAGGCTCTAGACGTCTGCCCGCCGCTGCCGCCGAGCAACCTCAAGGTCGCCTATCACGCCGCCTGCTCGCTCCAACACGGCCAGCAGGTCACGACCGCCCCGAAGGCCCTGCTTGCCCGCGCCGGCTTCGAGGTCCGCGAGCCGGCAGAGGCGCATCTGTGCTGCGGCTCCGCCGGCACTTACAACATGCTCCAGCCGGACATCTCCCGGCGTCTCCGTGACCGCAAAGTGGCCAACTTAACAGCGACCGGCGCAGACGTGGTCGCCGCCGGCAACCTGGGCTGCCTCGTGCAGATCGGCGGGCGCATCGATCTCCCGGTCGTCCACACAATCCAACTGCTCGATTGGGCCTACGGCGGACCGCGGCCTGACGAACTCGGCGGTTGACCGGCAAGCCGTATTTGATCCACGTCATCGCTCGCAACCGCGTACAATGCGAACCAAAACCGCCGTCGACCGGGTCGAGAAAGAACCGATGAAACGAAATCTGGACTTGTCCCTCTACCTGATCGCCGATCCCGATCTTTGCGGCGCCCGCAGCGTCGTCGAAACCGTGCGCGAAGCCGTCACCGGTCGCCCCTCTCTTGTTGAGCTGCGCGACGCCACCGCCGCAACCGGGATCCTAGTCGCACACGCCCAGGCAATCACCGCTGTGCTCAAACCCGCCGGGGTGCCGTTCATTGTCGGCGATCGTGTCGACGTTGCCCTCGCTGCCGACGCTGACGGCGTGCACGTGGCTCACGGCGGCATGCCCCCGGCCGATGCGCGCCGGCTCATCGGCAGGAAGCGTATCCTCGGATTGTCGATCACCAGCGAAGCCGACCTCGACTCCGCCGACCTGGCCGGCATCGACTATCTTGTCGTGGGTCCGACGTATCAGTCGCTCGCGAAGCCCGACACCGCCCAACCGCTGGCGATCGGTGGGCTGCACGAGATCAGGCAACGGACGAAACTGCCAATCGTGGCGATCGGTGGCCTGCACGCCGGTAACGCCGGCGACGCCATTGCCGCCGGCGCCGACGGCGTCGCGGTCGTCTCCGCGATTTGCTCGGCTCCCGATCCCGAAGCGGCGACGCGTGAGCTCCGTGAGGTGGTCGCCGCAGCGCTCAAGGCGCGCGGCTAATTGTCGCTCGCCGCGGCAAGTCACGTCTTCAGTCGATAGCCGGTTCTGAATATCCAGTTCACGACGGCCAGACAGATCACGAGAAAGACCGCGGTCATCGTCAAACTCAGGCCGACGGACACATCGGCGATTCCGTAAAAGCTCCAGCGGAAGCCGCTGATCAGGTAGACCACCGGGTTGAACAGGGTCACGGTCCGCCAGAACGGCGGCAGCATTTCGATCGAGTAGAAGCTGCCGCCGAGGAACGTCAGCGGGGTGATGATCAGCATCGGTACGATCTGCAGCTTCTCAAAGCCGTCCGCCCAGATGCCGATGATGAAGCCAAGCAGGCTGAACGTCACCGCGGTGAGCAGCAGAAACACCGCCATCACGAACGGATGGGCGATATGGATTTCGACGAACAGGCCGGCCGTTGCCAGGATGATCAGGCCGAGGATGATTGACTTGGTCGCCGCCGCGCCGACATAGGCGACCACGATCTCCAGCGACGACATCGGCGCCGACAGGATCTCGTAGATGGTGCCGATGAATTTGGGGAAGTAGATTCCGATCGAGGCGTTGGAGACGCTCTGGGTCAACAGCATCAGCATGATCAGCCCGGGCACGATGAACGTGCCGTAGCCCACCCCGTCGACCTGGCTGAAACGCGAGCCGATCGCCGCACCGAAGACGATAAAGTAGAGCGACGTGGTCAGCACCGGCGCGAGAATGCTCTGCATGAGCGTGCGCCGCGTCCGCGCCATTTCCGACCGGTAGATCGCAGCGACCGCCCTCAGGTTCATTGGCGTGTACTCACCAGGCTAACGAAGATTTCCTCGAGCGTGCTTTGTTTGGTGTCGATGTCCTTGAAGCGTACGCTCGCGGCGGCGAGGTCCTGGAGCAGGGCCGTGATGCCCGTCCGCTCGGCCTGGGTGTCATAGGTGTAGACGAGCGAGCAGCCCCCCTCGGCGAGCTCCAGCTTGTGGTGCGACAACGCCTCGGGGATCGTCGTGATCGGCGTGTGCAAGTGCAACGTCAACTGTTTCCTGCCGAGTTTGCGCATGAGCTCGACCTTGTCTTCGACCAGGATGATCTCGCCGTGGTTGATCACACCGACCCGATCGGCCATCTCCTCCGCCTCGTCTATGTAGTGGGTGGTGAGGATGATCGTGACCCCGCCGGCGCGCAGCGACCGCACCAGCTCCCACATGTCGTGCCTCAGCTCGACGTCGACGCCCGCCGTCGGCTCATCGAGGAACAGAACGTCCGGCTCGTGCGCCAGCGCCTTGGCGATCAGCAGCCGCCGCTTCATGCCGCCGGACAACGTCACGATCTTGCTGTCCTTCTTGTCCCAAAGCGACAACGCCTTGAGGGTCTTTTCAACGTGCGCCGGATCGGAGGGTTTGCCAAACAGTCCGCGGCTCAACATCGTCGTTTCCCACACCGAGGCAAAGGCGTCGGTGGTCAGTTCCTGCGGCACCAACCCGATCATCGACCGGGTCCTGCGGTATTCGCGGATGATGTCGTGCCCGCCGACCGTGACCCGGCCGTCGCTCGGCGTGACGATGCCGCAGATGACGCTGATGAGGGTCGTTTTGCCGGCGCCGTTAGGGCCGAGCAGGCCGAAGATCTCGCCCTCTCGGATCTCGAGGTTGATGTCCTTCAATGCCTCGAAGCCGGAGGCGTAGGTCTTGGACAGATTGGAAACGGTGATAACGGATTGCATGGGATTGTCAGGCCGACAGGAACGTGACCTCGGACCGCCGATATAGTCCGCCGGAGCGGGCGATGCCAGACCGGCGGGCCCGGAACCTGCGATATCGGCGGGTTTCGATCTGCCGATGGGTTATGTCATAAGACCAGCCGGTGAAAGCCGAGCTTGTTTCACGCATCGGAGAACCGCTGATGGCCGTCGTTGCCACGAAGTCACAAGTCCCCGGGGTCGAGATCAGGGGCGGCTGGGGGCCGCGATACGAGGAGATTTTGAACGACGGCACGCTCGCCTTCCTTGCCGATCTGCATCGCAAGTTCAATGCCTCGCGCCTGCGGCTGCTCAGCCTGCGCGAGGAGCGGCAGCAACGCTTCGACGCCGGCGACCTCCCCGACTTTCTCGATGAGACCCGCCACATTCGCGACGGCGACTGGCAGATCGCGCCCATGCCGTCCGCTCTCCACGACCGCCGGGTCGAGATCACCGGACCCACCGACCGCAAGATGATCATCAACGCGCTGAATTGCGGTGCCAAGGTGTTCATGGCCGACTTCGAAGATGCCAATTCGCCGACCTGGGCAAACATGATCGAGGGCCAGATCAACCTCAAGGATCGTTGGGCCGACAAGATCGCCTTCACCGATCCGGCGAGCGGCAAGAGCTACGAGCTCGGCCCCAATCCGGCGGTGCTCCTCGCCCGGCCGCGCGGCTGGCATCTCCCCGAGGATCATCTGGTCGTCGACGGCCGGCCGATGTCCGGAGCCCTGTTCGATTTCGGTCTCTATTTCTACCTCAACACCAAGACCGCGCTCGCTGCCGGCGCCGGCCCGTATTTCTACCTGCCCAAGCTCGAGAGCCATCTCGAGGCACGGCTGTGGAACGAGGTTTTTGTGCATGCCCAAGAGGCGGTTGGCGTGCTTATCGGCACCATCAAGGCGACGGTCCTGATCGAGACGCTGCCTGCCGCCTTCGAAATGGACGAGATCATTTACGAGCTGCGCGATCACATGGCCGGCCTCAACTGCGGCCGCTGGGACTACATCTTTTCGTTCATCAAGACGTTGAGGAACAAGCCGGAATACCTGCTCCCCGATCGCGGTCAGGTGGTCATGGGCAAGGCCTTCCTCAAGGCCTACTCGGAGCTGCTCATCAAGACCTGTCACCGCCGCGGCGCCTTCGCCATGGGCGGCATGGCGGCGCAGATTCCCGACCGCCGCAACCCCGAGATCAACGAAGCCGCCCTCGCCAAGGTGCGCGCCGACAAGGAACGCGAAGCCAAAGCCGGCCACGACGGCACCTGGGTCGCCCACCCGGACTTGGTTCCGGTCGCAACCGAAGTCTTCGACGCGTTCATGCCCCAGCCCAACCAGCTCGACAAAATGCGCCAGGACGTGACCGTCGGCCAGAAAGAGCTGCTCGAGGTTCACGACGGCACCCGCACCGAGGCGGGTCTGCGCGAGAACATCCGCGTCGGGGTCCAGTACATCGAGGCCTGGCTCGGGGGCCGCGGCGCGGTGCCGCTCTACAACCTGATGGAGGATGCCGCCACGGCCGAGATTAGCCGCGCGCAGATCTGGCAGCAGCTCCATTTTCAGGCCGAGCTTGAAGACGGCCAGAAGGTGACCGAAGCGCTGTTCGACAAGTGTCTCGCCGAGGAGATGGAGCGCGTCAAGGGCGAGATCGGCGCCGACAACTACGCCGCCGGCCGCTTCACCGAGGCGGTCGAACTGTTTCGGTCGATGTCGACCGCCGAGACCCTATCGCCGTTCCTTACCCTGCCGGCGTACCGTCTAATCGTGTAGGCGCTTCCGGGGCGTTTCGACCGGCGATCGCGCACCATCCGTTCGGGTCGTGCCTCTCAGGATCAGTTCGCCATCGAGGACCTTGCCCCTTGGCTTTTGTCCCGGCTGGTCGATCTGGGCCAGCATCAACTCGATCCCCACATTGACCATCTCGACCATCGGCTGGCGCACCGTGGTCAGGGAATAGCTTGGCCAAGCCGCTGTTGGCCCGTCATCGAACCCGACGATCGAAAGATCGCCGGGCACCGTTAGCCCGAGACGGTAGCGGGCGGCATCCATCGCACCGAAGGCCATCGAGTCGTTTGCACAAAAAACGGCGGTCAACCTCGGGTGCCCGGCCAGGAGCCCGAGGAGGGCCTCATACCCGCCCCTGTACGTGTAGTCGCCCCAGCCGATTACCGGCGGCTCGCGGTCGCGCTCCGCAAGCCTTCTGGAGAACCCTTTGTGACGGTCGCGATCCGTTGCCGAGCCCTTCGTGCCATGCAGATAACCGATTACCTCGTGCTCCTCGTCTACAAGCAGATCGGCAACCGTGCGCCCGGCTGAGACGTTGTCGACCCAGACCGATGACGCGACAAGTCCCGGCACAGCGCGATTGAACATGAGCACGATCGTCCCCAGCATGTTGTACTTTTTGGCGATACGCCGTGACAGATGCGGACATATGACGAAACAGCCGTCCACCTGGTACTGCTCGAGTTCGGGGAATGCAGCGCCGACGTCCTCGACGTTGTTTGCCGCGATCAGCAACGCTTTGAGGCCGGCCGCACGCAACCGCTGCGACATCAGTTCCATTGCGTCTGCCAGGAACGCGTTGCTCAGATCCGACACCACGATGCCAACCATGCCGGACCGACGCGTTATGAGTCCCCGCGCCAGCGCGTTGGGCTGATACCCGAGCGCCTCCGCCGCAGCCATGATTCGCGCACGCGTCGCGCTCGACACGCCCGCGCCACCGCTGAACGCGCGCGAAACCGCCGATTGGGATACGGCGGCGCGACGCGCCACCTCCCAGGCCGTCACCCGGGCCCTTGTTGTCTCCGTCAGTTTTTCTTCGTCCATCGCTCGGCCAGCACTTTCTTGACTTCATCGGCGCACCGGGCGATAATTTGATAACGCATACGTATGCGTAATGGAAGCTATCGCCGTTCGCCGGGGGAGGGGGACGCACACCGGCCGTCCGCGATGGCCGCAAAACCCAGGGAGGAACACGTGCTTTCACAATCATTGAAGAGATTACTCCCCGCCGCTCTCCTAGCATCGGCACTGGCCGGCGGCGGGCCGGCGCACGCGCAGGATCTGACCATTGCAACATCGCTGCCATTCCTTGGCTTTCCGTTCTTCGTTCACATGCAGAAAGAACTTAGGGCCGAAGCCGAGTCGCTTGGCGGGATCACTCTGGTCGAGTCTGACGGGCAGAATCAGACGCCCAAACAGACCGCCGACGTCGAGGCGGCGATCGTCAGTGAGGTCGACGGGATCGTCATCAGTCCGATCGATGCCGTCGCGATGGCGCCGGTACTGCAGCAAGCCGTCGACGCCGGCATCCCGGTGGTGACCATCGACCGGCGGGTCGAGGGGGTTCCCGGCATACTTTCCCACGTTGGCGCCGACAACGTCCTCGGCGGCGAGGCGCAGGGGACGCTGATCACCCAGCTGTTCCCGGACGGTGCGAGGATCGTCAACCTGCAGGGTCAACCCGGCTCGAGCCCGGCCATCGACCGCAACGCAGGCGTCCACAACGTCCTCGACGGCATGGCGGACAAGTACAAGTTCGTCGCCGAGCAGACCGCTCACTTCGCCCGCGAGGAAGGCGCATCCGTCACCGAGGCGATTCTCGCCGGCCTCGACAGCCCGCCGGACGTGATCGTTGCCGCCAACGACGACATGGCCCTTGGCGCGCTGCAGGTCACCCAGGAGCAGAACCTTTCGATCCCGATCATCGGCTTCGACGCCCTGCCTGAAGCTCTTGCCAGCGTCCGTGACGGTGGGCTGGCTGCAACCATCGAGCAGTTCCCCGGCGGCCAAAGTCGCGGCGCCATGAAGGCCCTCGTCGGATACCTGCGCGATGGCACAACTCCGGAGAAAGTGACGCTCCTGACCCCGATCGCGATCACCAAGGACAACATCGATCAGGGCGAACGCCTCGGTGAGGTTGAATAACGATCCCATAGCCGTTTCAATCGTGGGCCGGAACCGTTCCGGCCCACGACGTTTTGCGGGACGACGTCGCGTCGGGGGAACCGCCAGGAAGGGGCATGAGCGAGCGACCCATTGCTGATGGCGAGGCGGCGCCCGCACGGTTCGACTTGCTGCAGATCGCCGCGCGCCACGCCGCGCCGATTTTTCTGCTGATGCTGATCATCGGCTTTGCGCTCCTTTCGCCGAAGTTCCTGCACCCGCTGAACCAGTTGAACATCCTGCGTCAGGTATCGATCGCTGGGCTGGTCGGCATCGGCATGACGTTCGTCATCCTGACCGCCGGCATCGATCTTTCGGTCGGCTCGCTTGTGGCGCTCGCTGGCCTCGTCGGCGCCTATGTCGCCAAGGGCGGCCTTGAAAGCCGCTTCGCCGTCGGCGCCAGCGTCGAGGCCGGGAACCCCGCGCTCCTCGCCATGGCGGCCGCCATCGCCGTCGGCATGGCCGGCGGCGCCTTGCAGGGTGCCATTGTTAGTCTCATGCGGGTCCCACCGTTCGTCGTCACGCTCGGTGGTTTGACCGCGTTCCGCGGGGCGGCGCTGCTTTTTTCCGGTGGCGGTCCGATCAGCGGCTTCGACGCGTCGTACAACTGGTGGGGGCAGGGTCGTATCGGCCAGGTACCCGTTCCGGTGATCATCTTTCTGACGGCCGCCGTTGTCGGCATTCTGGTTCTGACCTACACCCGCTTCGGCCGTTACGTGTATGCGACCGGCGACAACCCGAACGCCGCCGAGCTGACTGGCGTCCCCACCCGGCGCATCATCTTCTCCGTGTACGTCATCAGCGGTTTCTTCTGCGGTCTGGCCGCTTTTCTCCTTTCCGCGCGCTTGAGTTCGGCGGAGGCCGTCGCCGGACTTGGCCTCGAACTCGATGTGATAGCCGCGGTGGTGATCGGTGGCACCAGTCTCTTCGGCGGCGTCGGCGGCGTATTTGGCACCGTTGTCGGCGCGCTGCTGATCGGCGTCCTCAGAAACGGCCTGGTCCTGCTCAACGTTTCATCGTTCATTCAGCAGATCGTCATCGGCATCATCCTGGTCAGCGCGGTCGCTTTTGACCAGTTCGCCGCCGCACGACAACGCGCCTAGGCCGGTCTCGCCCCGCCGCCAGCGTGTCAGCCGGCGGTGCCGCGTTCCGGCGCGGTGTGGCTCCTGAGTGGCTGCTCTTTCATGGCGATCAGCGCAATCAACGCCAGGGCGATCGTGAGCGCCGCCGCCGCGAACACCCCGCGGAATACCGGGGTGAAATCGAAACCCGTCCGCCCCCCCTTCGTGATGAGTTCCCGGATCGAGCCCCGGTCGCTGCCCGCCGCCGAACCGATGAGAATGGCGCCAAATGACGCCACCAGGATGGCGCCACCGAGCGATCGGAAGAAGTTGAGCACACCCGTCGTCGTACCCAACTCGTGGGGCGTCACGGCATTCTGTACGGAGGTCGTGGTGATCGGGAAGGTCGTGCCGATGCCGACGCCGGTTATTGCCAGCAGCACCTCGACGCCGACGACTGAGAACGACACCGGCCACTCTGCCATGACGGCCATGGCGGCAACGCCGAGCGCCAGGCCGGCAACCCCGGCCCGTTTGTAGTGTTCGAACCTGGCCATGATCCGCCCCGCTGTCGTAGCCCCGGTGACGGTGCCCCCCATGAGCGCGATCAGCGCCAGCCCCGACTGGCTGGCCGTCAGTCCGAGTACCGCCTCGAAATATAGCGGCACGTAGACCGTCAGACCGACCATGGTACCGACGACGAGCGCCGTTGAAGCGATGCCATTCCGCACCACCGCATTGGCGAGCACGTTCGGCGGGATGAACGGCTCCGGCGCCAGGCGGAGGCGCAGCGCGAACAGGCCCCACGACAACGCCGAGACCGCGGCAAGCATGGCGATCTGCCACGACGTCCACGAATAGGTCGTCCCGCCCCAGCTCAGCATTGTGAGCAGCGTCACGGTCGCAATCACCATGACTAGCGCGCCGATTGCGTCGATACGATGCGGTCGATCGTGACGCGGCAGCAGACGCAACACCCGGTTGGTCATCAAGTAGGCGACAACACCGAGCGGCAGGTTGATCCAAAAGATGAAGGACCAGTGCAGATGTTGGGCGAAGAAGCCGCCGAGAACCGGACCGGCGATCGATGAGGTCACGAATACGGCGGCGAAGTACGCCTGGTAGCGACCGCGCTCGCGTGGCGCGATAACGTCGCCGATGATGGTCATGCCGAGCGACAAGAGCCCGCCGCCGCCGAGTCCCTGCAGGGCACGCGCCGCGACCAGGACATAGACGTCGCGCGACAGCGCGCAGGCGACGGAACCGCCGAGGAACACGGCGATTGCCAGCAACAGCATCGACCGCCGGCCGTGAATGTCGCTGAGCTTGCCGTAAAGCGGCGTCACCGCCGTCGCCGTCAACAGATAGGCGGTGACCACCCACGAGAGGTTGCGGAGGTCGCCGAGTTCGCGACCGATCGTGGGCAGCGCAGTCGCGACGATCGTCTGGTCAAGCGCGCCGAGCAGCATCGCCAAGACGACGCCGATGAGGATCGTCCGAATCTGGGTCTGGCTGAGCCCGGAAGATGCCGGCGAAGCGAGTGGCCGGTTCATGCGGCGATGGGCTCCGGCTGGTCGCCCTTTGGCGAAGGCGGGTACGCGCGGGAAATTCGCGGGCCGCACGGTACCAGAATGCCCGCCGCGGTCGCAGTGCCAATTCGTCGCCAGTCGCGTTGGTACCGGCGCCGCGGCCGGCGCCGGTGTCAACTCTAGAGAACGATGACCTTGGTGCCGACGCTGGCCCGCCCGTAGAGATCGACCACGTCGTCGTTGACGAGGCGGATGCACCCCGACGAGACGTTGAGCCCGATGGTCCACGGTTCGCTGGTGCCGTGGATGCGATAGCCCGTGTCGCCTCCACCGTTGTGGAGGTAGAGCGCCCGCGCCCCGAGCGGGTTGTTCTTGCCGCCGGGCATGTATGTCGGCAGTTTGTGTCCGCGCCGGGCCTCGCGCGCGATCATCGCCGGCGGCGGACGCCACTCCGGCCACTCGCGCTTGTTAGCCACGCGTACGACTCCGCTCCAACCAAATCCGGTCCGCCCGACGCCGACGCCGTATCGGATCGCGCGACCGTCGCCGAGCACGTAGTAAAGGAAGTGCGCCCGCGTATCGATGATGATCGTCCCTGGCTTCTCCGCGGTTTGGTAGCGCACCGTCTGGCGGTGGAACTCCCGGGGCACGATCCGGCTGCGCGATACCTGGTCCGGATAGAGGGCCCTGCCTCGATTAAGGCTCGCCTCCCGGGTCGGTTGCGTCGTCGTCGCTCCCTCGCCGGGTGCGTTGAACGCGTTGGCGAGTGCCTGGAAGAAGCCCTCCGCGTGCGCCGCCCCGCTTGTCACTACCGCGGCGCCGAGGACGGCCGCGAAAATCCACCTGGTACCACGCATCTTACTGTCCCCACTCATGTTTTTACCCGGACGCCACCGCACCAAATCCTGTGAGACCCCAACGATACGAACCTTCGGCATTTTGGGCAACCGAGCCCGCGGTCACGACCTGGTGAGCTTGGCCCGCCTGAGCGCCAGCACAGGCGGCAAGGTCCCCCGCGGCCGTGTCGGCGGCCCCCCGCTAGATCACGATCACCTTGCTTCCGACGTCGACGCGCTCGTAGAGGTCGATCACGTCTTCGTTGCGCATCCGAATACAGCCCGACGAAACCGCGTGGCCGATGGTCCACGGCTGGTTGGAGCCGTGGATGCGGTAGAGCGTCGAGCCGAGGTAGAGGGCGCGTGCGCCGAGCGGATTGTCCGGCCCACCCTCCATGAATCTCGGCAGGTCGGGCTGGCGCTGCAGCATCTGCTCCGGCGGGGTCCAGTCTGGCCACTCCGCCTTGCGGCTGACGCGGTGAACGCCGGCCCACTCGAAGCCCGGCCGCCCGACGCCCACGCCGTAGCGTTTGGCGCTGCCATCGCCAAGGATCAGGTAGAGGTAGCGCGCCTCGGTATCGATGATGATCGTTCCCTCGGTCTCGTCCGTATCGTAGCGGACCGTGCGCGGCAGGAACGCCGGGTTCATGGCGCGGCCGTACTGTGGGCTCGGTCGTACAGCCCGTGCCTGGGTGACGGAAGGGCGGCGCATGACCGGGAAAGCGAGGCCCACTCGCTCGCCGCGGAAGAGCTGGATGATCCACGGCTCGGTTAGGTCGCCGCTGATGGCCGCCGGGTTTCGGTCCGTCGCCGGCTCGGCAATGGCGGTGTTGGCGGAAAGGACGACCAGCCCGGCAAGGGCCGCAATCAGGATTCGCTTCATCAACTCGACTCAGCCCGACATCGACAAGCGGGGGTGAGCCCGCGGGAAGGAAGAGCGGCCCGCCGCCTCCTGGGCGTATCGTTGGGCCGTTTTCCGCGGGGCACGCTACCGCTCCGAGTCCAACCGAGTGGTGAATCAAATGGTAGTCGATGAAAGCTATGGCTAACAAAGGGTTACGGTCGATGCCTAACGATCCGTTTCACTGGAGCCGGACGGTCCGGATGTCGTTCCCGCTTCCCCGCAGACTCGTGCGATGCTCGCCACCCGATCGGAGCTGGGATGATGGCTGACCGGCAACGTGTAGTGATGGGCGAAGACGGCAAGCGGCGTTGTTTCTGGGGTTCCGGCACCGCCGACTACGTCGCTTATCACGATCGCGAATGGGGCAGGCCGGCAGCCGACGACCGGCGCCTCTTCGAGAAGATCTGCCTGGAGGGGTTCCAGTCGGGGCTGTCCTGGCTGACGATTCTCAGGAAGCGCGAGAACTTCCGCGCGGCCTTCGCCGGCTTCGACTTTGTGAAGGTCGCCGCCTACGGTGCCGAGGATGTCGATCGCCTGCTTGGCGACGCCGGCATCGTCCGCCACCGCGGCAAGATCGTCTCGACTGTCAACAATGCGCGGCGCGCCGTCGAGCTCGCCGAAGAGGCGGGCTCGCTCGCCGCCTACTTCTGGCGCTACGAGCCCGATCCGAAGGCGCGTCCGAAGCGCCTCGATTGGCCGACGCTAGAGAAGATGACGAGGTCGCCGGAGTCCGTTGCCTTGTCCAAAGACCTCAAGAAGCGCGGTTGGAGCTTCGTCGGCCCGACCACCGTCTACGCCTTTATGCAGGCGGTGGGCCTGGTCAATGACCATCTCGACGGCTGCTACTGCCGCGCCATCGTCGAGCGTGAGCGCAGGGCCTTCAAGCGGCCGCGCTAGCGCCGCTCCGTGATCCGGCGGGCCGCGTCCTTCAACCGCGCGAGGATGGCCCGCAGCGCCTCGTTGTGGGCGGTATCCCAGGCGGCGACTCGGCTCGCCACCAAGTGCGCCTCCGAGTCGAGGATGACTCCGTCGCTCAGAACCCTGAGCCCGTTGGCGCTAAGCGTCGCCCCCGTTGTGCTTATGTCGACGATGAGGTCGGCCGCGCCCGACGCCGGCGCGCCCTCCGTCGCACCGAGGCTTTCCACGATCCGGTAATCGTCGATCCCGTGGCTGGCGAAGAACCGCCGCGTGACGTTGACGTACTTGGTTGCCACCGTCAGCCGGCGCCCGTGCCGCGTGCGGAAATCGGCCGCCACGTCGTCGAGGTCCTCCATGTTGGCGACGTCGATCCACGGCTCCGGCACGGCCACCACCACCTGGCAACGACCGAATCCCAGCGGCGCCACCAACTCGACCCGCGTTCGCCAGTCGCTCACCGTCTCCTCGATCTGGTCGCGGCCGGTGACGCCGAGATGGACGGCGCCGGCGCCCACCTCGCGTGCGATTTCCGGCGCCGACATGTAGGCGACGTCAACGTCGGCGATGCCGTCGATCCGGCCGCGGTAGCTGCGCGAGCCGCCGGCCGGAACGATTGTCAGGCTGGCACCTGCAAGGAACGCTTGCACGTCCTCCTGCAGGCGTCCCTTCGACGGGACCGCAAGGATGAGCGGTGCGCTCATCGCTTCACACCGATTCGGTCGAGCCAGATGGCGAAGCCGACGGCCGGAACGGCCTCCTTGGCGCCCACCAGCGACATCAGCCGATCGTAGCGGCCGCCGCCGATGATCGGCCCGGCGCGCGACCGGTTGCTCCGATGAAATTCGAAGACGAAGCCCGTGTAGTAGTCCAGTCGCCGTCCGAAATCAGCCGCGAAAGAAAGCCGGTTGAGATCGATGTCGCGCTTCTCGAATGCTTCCGATCGTTTCGCGAACCGGTCGATTGCTTCGCTGATGCCGAGTCTGGCACGGCGGGCGAGGGCGCCGATTTCGCGCTCCACGGCTGTCGGCTTTCCGGCGATGGCGAGGTACTCCGACAACACGGTCGTCGCCCGTTCGTCGATGCCCTGTGCGAGCACCGCCTTTTCGACGAAGCGCTCCGCGATCTCCTCGGCGCCGCGACCGCCGATGACGCCGAGGCCGGTCGAAGAGAAGAGGTCTGCCACGATGTCGCGCACCGTCGCCTGGTCGGCGCCTGCCAGCTCCGCGAGGTCACTGTCGGCCGCCGGCGTGTCCTCATGCGCCCTTGCGACCAGCGCCTCCAAACGCTCGGTGTCTCCGAACGAGCGGGCAAGGCGCCGCTGCCATGGCTGGTTGATGTCGAGCGCATCGAGGACGGCGGCGAACAGGCCCGAGTCGCCGATGCGCACCGTCGGCTTGGCGACGCCAAGTTCTTTGGCCGCCGCGAACGCGAGCTGCAGGACGTCGGCGTCGGCTTCGAGCCGGTCGCCGCGGCCGAGCGATTCTATTCCCGCCTGCAGGAACTCGCTGGCGCCGTCGGCGCGCTGGCGGAACACCGGGCCGAGGTATGCATAGCTCGCTTTGCGCTTCGACTTGCCCGTCCCCAGGTGATGCAGGCAGACCGGGATCGTGTAGTCGGGCCTAAGCGTCAACTCCTTGCCGTCGCCGCCGCTGGTCAGAAACAAGCGGCGACGGAGGTCTTCGCCTGCCACCTCGACGAACACGCCGGCGTTGTAGACGATCGGCGGCTCGACGAACGCGTAGCCGGCGTCGGTCAGGAGCGTCCGCAGCC
>CAYTXI010000040.1:0-2629 GCA_964441935.1 uncultured Bauldia sp. | reverse complement strand
TTCGGTTACCTCCTCCTGCCCCGGCCGTTCTTCCCGCCATTCCTTGTGATCTGAAATCCCGGCCGAGAGCCTCTTGCCGAGTTTGAGGTCCTTGATCTGGACGACGCCGCGCTTCTTCTCGTCCTCGCCCTGTATAATGGCGAGCGGCGCGTTGCGTCGGTCGGCGTATTTCATCTGTGCGCGCATGCCGGCCTCGCCGAGGTAGAGCTCGGCCGGGACATCCGCCTTGCGGATCTCCGCCACCATCGCCTGGTAGTCGCCGATGCGCTCCCGGTCCATGACCAGCACCACCACGGGCCCGGCCACATCGGCTGCGTCGGCCTTGCCGAGCGCGGCGAGGGCGGCTTGCAGGCGCGACACACCGAGCGAGAAGCCGGTCGCCGGCACGTTCTCGCCCATGAAGCGGCCGACGAGACCGTCGTAGCGCCCGCCGGCGCCGACCGAGCCGAAGCGGACGGGGCGGCCGTCCTCGCTTTTGATCTCGAAGTTCAGGTCCGCCTCGAACACGGCGCCGGTGTAGTACTCCAGGCCGCGGACGACGGAGGCACTGATAAAGACTCTGTCTTGATAGCCAGCCGCCGTGATCATGGATGCAACAGCATCAAGTTCCCGGAATCCCTGTTCACCAATCCCTGAGAACCCAAAGAGCTTCTGCAAGAAGTCTAGACGCCCAGTGAGATCGCCGTCGCGCTCCGCATTGATTGCCTCTAACACGATGTTGATCTGTTCCGTGCTGAGCCCCGCGCCCTTGGTGAAGTCGCCGCTTTCGTCCTTGCGCCCTTTGCCCAGCAACAGCCGCACGCCCTCGATCCCCAGCCGGTCGTATTTGTCGATCGCCCTGAGCACCGTCAGCTTCTGGCCCTCGTCGGTGACGCCGATCGCCTCCATCACCCCGTCGAGCACCTTGCGGCTGTTGACCTTGATCACGTATTGCCCGCGTGGGATGCCAAGCTCCTCCATGGTATCGGCTGCCATCATGCACATCTCGGCGTCCGCCATCGGCGAAGCCGCGCCGACCGTGTCGGCGTCAACCTGCATGAACTGGCGATAGCGCCCCGGCCCTGGCTTCTCGTTGCGGAACACCCAGCCCCAGCGATAGCTGCGGTAGGGCTTGGCGAGCCGCTCCCAGTTCTCCGCCACGTAGCGGGCGAGGGGAGCCGTGAGGTCGTAGCGGAGCGACAGCCACTGCTCGTCGTCATCCTGGAAAGAGAACACCCCCTCGTTCGGCCGGTCTTGGTCGGGCAGGAACTTGCCGAGCGCGTCGGAATACTCGAAGAGCGGCGTCTCGATCGGCTCGAACCCGTAGCGCTCGTAGACCCGGCGGATGCGCGCGACCATCCGCTCGCTCGCCCGGATCTCGTCGGCCGAGCGGTCGGCAAGCCCGCTCGGGCGGCGGGCCTTGATGGGCGTGGCCTTAATGGTCATGGCGGGACGGAGAGCATGGGGACAAAGGTCAGGGAATAGCCAATAGCGAATAGCGTCCAGGATCGCTACCGGCGATTCGCGCCCTTACCCACGGCCGATGCGGGCGTCGAGCGACCAGCCTCCCGCGCCAGAGCCGAGAAGAATCAGGAATCCGCCGGCCATGGCGAAATCCTTGCCGAACTGGATGATCTCGCCGGTTGCGCCGAAGTTGTTGTGGAAGATGAAGGCGGTGAGCAGGCAGTAGCCCGCGAAGGCGAGCGCCACCGGCCGCGTCAACAGCCCCAGCACCACCAGGATGCCACCGGCGAACTGGAAGAAGGCCGCCACCGGCATCAGGCCGCCGGGCACCCCGAAGGCCTCCATGTAGGCGATCGTCGACTCCTGCGAACGCACCATGAGGGTGGCGTCCCAGATGAAGATACCGACGATGAAGATACGTCCGACGAGGAGGGCGAGGGCCTTGGCGGCGTCCATGGCGTGCTCCCGGCGGCGTTCCATGCGTGAATCGGTACCCGTCCGTTGATCATAGTCGGAACCGGCGTCCACGCCGCGGCAAAAAAGGCCGCCCCGTGGGGCGGCCTTCGCTTGGTTGTCGTCGGATTGGGTCGGATCAGAAGTCCATGCCGCCCATGCCGCCGCCCGGAGGCATGGCCGGGCCGGTTTCCTTCTTCGGATGCTCGGCGACCATCGCCTCGGTGGTGACCAGCAGGCCGGCGACCGAGGACGCGTCCTGCAGCGCCGTCCTCACCACCTTGGTCGGGTCGATGATGCCGGCCGACACCAGATCGGTGTACCGCTCGCCCTGGGCATCGAAACCGAACGAGTCGGACTTCGATTCCATGACCTTGGCGACGACGATCGAACCCTCGACGCCGGCGTTCTCGGCGATCTGCCGAATCGGCGACTCGATCGCCTTGAGCACGATGTTGATGCCGGCCTGGATGTCGGCGTTGTCCGACTTCAGCTTCTCGACCGCGCGTTTGGCACGCAAGAGCGCCACGCCGCCGCCGGGCACGATGCCCTCTTCGACCGCCGCCCGGGTCGCGTTGAGCGCGTCCTCGACGCGGTCCTTCTTCTCCTTGACCTCGACCTCGGTGGCGCCGCCGACCCGCACCACCGCAACGCCGCCGGCGAGCTTCGCCAGCCGTTCCTGCAGCTTCTCGCGGTCGTAGTCCGACGTCGTCTCCTCGATCTGGGCCTTGAT
>CAYTXI010000039.1:0-21277 GCA_964441935.1 uncultured Bauldia sp. | reverse complement strand
GCGGCGAGCGCGCCGAGCGTGATCAGGTACCAAGTGCCGAACGTCGCCAGGTAGTCCTGCAGAAAGTAGAGGACGACCGCGCCAACGATCGGTCCCTCCATGGTGCCGATGCCACCGATGACGACGATGAAGATGACGTACGCGGTCCAGTCTAGGACCGAGAACGCGGCGTCCGGCGAGATGCGCGCCTTCTGCAAGTAGATCAGCGCCCCGACCATGCCGGTGCCGAACGCGGTCGCGACATAGACGACGAGCTTGGTGCGGAAGCCGTCGACCCCCAGACTGTCGGCGGCGGGCTCTGCGTCGCGGATGGCGGCGAGCGCCAAGCCGCGGCGCGAGCGCAGGAGAAAGTAGACCAGTGCCAGCGTCCCGATGAGCAGGATCAGCGCTAGCCAGTACACCGCGATGTCGCGCGCCACCGGCGTGCGCGCGTGGAAGGTATCGGCGATCCAATCGAGCCCCACCATGGCGTTGGTGATCTGTGGGCCGAGCGACGTTCCGGTGCCGCCGCCGAGCTGCTTGACCTGCGCCAGCACCAACCGAAAAACCTCCGCCGCGACCCACGTTCCCACGGCGAAATAGGCTCCGCGCAAGCGGAACACGATCAACGCGGTGGGCACCGAGAGCGCCGCCGCGACAACCCCGCCGATGACGATCGCCACGAGCGGGTCCAAGCCGGCGACCAGCGTCGCCGCGAACAGGGTGTAGGCGCCGAGACCGATGAACGCCTGCTGGCCGATCGACACCAGCCCGGCATAGCCGGCGAGCAGGTTCCAGTACTGCGCCAGCGCCAGCATGGTGAAGACGAAGAACAGGTCCTGCAACGCTGACCGCCCGACAAACGCCGGCAACGCCACCAGCACTGCCGCTGCCGCCGCCAGCGTCCACAGGCGCCAGGTCCGGCCCTCTGTCTCGATGCTGAAGCGTGGACCTGCAGTGCCGGATGTCGCCTCGCTCATCGCCGCCTCATTCGATCGTGCGCGGGAACAGACCGCGCGGCCTGAAGATGAGCACGATCAGGAAGGCGACGTGGCCGGCAAGGATCTGCCATTCCGGGTTGATCCGCGCCCCCACCGTCTGGGCGACGCCGACCACGATGCCCCCGACGAGCGTTCCCCACAGGCTGCCGAGCCCGCCGATGATCACCGCCTCGAAGGCGTAGATCAGCCGTGCCGGCCCGACCGACGGGTCGAACGTCGCGCGGCTGCCGAGGAACAGCGCCGCGACCGCGCACACCGCCAGCGCCAACCCCATGGCGACCGCGTAGATGCGGCCGTTGTCGATGCCCATGAGCTGCGCGGTCTCGCTGTCGTCTGAGGTGGCGCGAAACGCGCGGCCAACCGGCGTGCGATAGAACAACAGGTTGAGACCGACGATGATCAGGATCGCCGCGCCGAGATTGATGAGCGGCATCACACCGACGGCGATGCCGCCGCCGAGCGGCACGGAGGTTCCGGAGAGCCCTCCGATCGACAGCCGCTGGCTGTCGGCGGAGAACGCCTCCAGGAGGCCGTTCTGGATGACGATCGACAGACCGAAGGTGACGAGCAGCGGCGGCAGGATGTCCGTGCCGAGCGTGCGGTTAAGGAGCAGCCTCTGCAGCCCGTAGCCGACCACGAACATGAGCGGCACGGCGATGACGAAGGCGGCGAAGGTATCGATGCCGAGCGCCGCGGCGAGCGCCAGGATCATGAAGGCGGCGAGCACGATTAGGTCGCCGTGGGCGAGGTTGACCAGCCGCATGATGCCGAAAATCAGCGACAAGCCTGCGGCGTAAAGCGCGTAGAGCCCGCCGAGCAGCACCCCCTGGATGATGGTGTCAAGCCACGCCAGCATCGCGCGTCAGATCCCGAAGTAGGCGGCGTGGATTGCCCCGCGTGTCAGCTCGCTCGGCTTGCCCGACAGCGTCATGCGCCCTTCCTGGAAGCAGTGCACGCGATCGGCGATCTTGGTCGCCTGGGCGATGTCCTGCTCGACCACGATCAGCGTCGCGCCCTCCGCCTTGATCGCCGGCAGCGCCGCGTAGATGTCGCGGATGACGATCGGCGCGAGACCCAGGCTAATCTCGTCGCACAAGAGCAGCTTCGGATCGGCCATCAGCGCGCGGCCGATCGCGCACATCTGTTGCTGGCCGCCCGACAGCGACGACGCCGGCATGTGGCGCCTCTCCGCGAGCATCGGGAAGAGGTCGTAGATGCGTTTCAGCGTCCACCGCCCGCGCCGCCCGTAGCCGCCGACCAGGAGGTTTTCTTCGACGCTCAGCGACGGGAACAGCCGCCGGCCCTCGGGGATCATGACGATGCCGCGACGGACGTTTTCGAACGCGCGGTCGCCGCCGATATCGTGGTCCTCGAAGCGAATGGCGCCGGACGGACTCTCCAACACGCCGGCAATCGCCTTGAGGAACGTCGACTTGCCGGCGCCGTTGGCGCCGATGATGGCGACCGTCTCGCCAACCTCCACCGACAGCGTGATTCCAAACAGCGCCTGGAAGTCACCGTAGAAGGCGGTAAGCCCGTTCGTTTCGATGAGCGCCATCAGCCCCGGTCCCCCGCGCTCATGCTTCGATGCCGAGGTAGATCTCCCGAACCTCGCTGGAATCGATCACCGCCCTGGGCTCCCCCTCGGCGATCTTGCGGCCGAAGTTGAGGACCAGCAAGCGGTCGACGACGGCCAGCAGCGCGTGTACGACGTGCTCGATCCACACTACCGTGACGCCGCCCATGCGCACGTCGCGAATGGTCCCGACCAGCTCGTTGCATTCGCTCTCGGTGAGGCCGCCGGCAATCTCGTCGAGCAGCAGAACACGCGGTTCCGCCGCCAGCGCCCGCGCCAGCTCCAGTCGCTTTCGCTCGAGCAGCGTCAGCGTTCCCGCGCGTCGATTGGCGAGCGGCAGAAGACCGGTGCGTTTTAGAATCTCGCCGCAGCTTTCCACCACCTCCGATTCACGACGCCAATGGCGATGCGTTGCGCCAACGAGGACGTTCTCGAATACCGTCATGTTGACGAACGGCTGCGGAATCTGGAAGGAGCGTGCGATGCCGGCTCTCGCCCGCGCCGGCGCCGGCAGCGCGGTTATGTCTTCGCCGTCGAGAACGACGCGTCCACCGTCCGGCCTCAGCGCCCCAGCAATCAGATTGAACAGGGAAGACTTTCCGGCACCGTTGGGGCCGATGATTCCGAGCGCCGAATTGGCCTCAACGCCGAGGTCGACCTCGTCCGCCACCACGACAGAGCCGAAGGACTTGCTCAGGCGTTTCAGTTCGAGGATCAAGCAGCGGCCCCGGCGGCGGATGACGGGAGGCGATAGACCGCCTCCCGTCGAATCGGCTCAGGTGATCGGCTCCATTGTGCCGCCGGCGGGGATGTCGGGGAAGGTTTGGTTGTCGACGATCACGATGTCGTACTTGCCCCCACCCCTGAGCCGCCACTGACCGCCGACCAGCGGCGTCTTGGCCACGTTCTTCTGCGCGAACGGCGGCAGGTTGGCACCGTCCCACGCCAGGTGGCCGACGACCGTGTCGAGGTTGGTCTCGGCGATCGCCTGCACGTTGGCCGCGCCGTCGTCGACGTCGGCCGAACGCTTCAACGCGTCGACCGCGACCTCGAACATTGCGTGCACGAAACCGATCGGTTGCGTCCACTGTTTTCCGGTCGACTGCTCGAAGGCCGCCGCGATATCGTTCGCCGATTGTCCCGTCAGCGACGACGAGAAGGGATGGCTCGGTGACCACCAGACTTCCGACGACAGGTTGTTGCCGGCGTCGCCGAGCGCTTCCACCGCCACTGGGAAGAGAATGGCCTTGCCGATCGATGCTGCCTTGGGTTTGAAGCCCTGTTGCAGCGCCTGGTTCCAGAACGTCGGCAGATCCGGCGGGATCATCACGCCAGTGACGATTTCGCAGTTGGCGTTCTTGAACGCGTTGATCTGGGCCGTGAAGTCGTCGGTGAGGTTCTGATAGCGGCCTGGGTCGGTCAACGTATAGCCGAGTTTGTCGAGCACCGGCGGGAATCCGACCACCGGGTCGCCCCAGGCGTTGCCGTCGCCATCGTTAGGAAACAAGCCGCCGACCGATTTGTTGGTGTCGAGCTGCCCCCACATGTTGGTGAAGACAGCGATGACGTCCTCAAGTCCCCAGAAGAAGTGGTAGGTAAAGTTGAACGGTTGCCATGAGCCGGGGTCGCCCGGGTTGGCCTGGCGGCCGATGAAGTACGGTTGCCACGGCGCCACCGTCGAAATGCACGGCAGCTCCTCGATCTCGCACTGGGTCGAAACCGGGTTGGTGGTCTCGGGAGTCGACGCGACCAGGATCATGTCGACTTCGTCGTCGACGATCAGTTCCTTGGCGACCTCCGCCGCGCGGTTGGGATTCGACTGGCTGTCCTTGACGATGACCTCGACCGGGTAGCTCTCACCGCCGATGTCGACGCCACCGCCGAAACGCTCAACGAAGTTCGACACGACGAAGTTGTCCGCCTCGCCGAATGGAGCAAGCGGACCCGTCTGCGGGCTGACGTAACCGAGCTTGATCGTCCTGGCGGCGTGAACGGCCGGCGCGAAGATCGACCCCGCCGCCAACGTCGCACCCGCCGCTGCGGTACTCTTCAGGAACGTGCGGCGGTTAGGCCTGATCCGAGTGGTATTTCCCATGAACGGTCCTCCCTTGCCCGGTCTGCGCCGGTTCGCTTGACGCTCCCGCGGGTGCGTGCACCTACTAGCCGAAGAGTGCGTGTTCGTATATCGAACAATCGTTCGTTATTCGATCATTGTCGACAAGGTTCCGCAGGGTGTCAACGCCTAAACACGCGAGCAACAACCGTCCTGGCAGAGAGTACATGGCCTCGCTGGCCAAGGGCCTTGCCATTCTCTGTGGCTTCTCCGGCGAGCGCCCGTTCATGAGTCTGTCCGAGGCTGCGGCGACCGCCGGTTTGTCGCGGGCCGCGACCCGTCGCGCCCTCATCACCCTGGTCGAGCTCGGCTATGTCCTGCAGGAGGGCCGCGCGTTCACGCTGTCGCCGCGCGTCCTCGAGCTCGGCTTCGCGTTCCTGTCGAGCCAGTCATGGATCGACCGCGCCGAGCCGTTGACGCGCACGCTATCTCGGGACGTCGGCGAATCGTGCTTCGCCGCCGTTCTTCACGGCACTGACATTGTCTTTGTTTCCTGTGTCCAGGCGCCCCATCGCCTCATGTCGACGTCGATTTCGATTGGCACGCGGTTGCCCGCCTTCCACACCGCGCTCGGACGAATCCAGCTCGGTTTCCTCGACGACGGCGAACTCTGGCACCGCCTGCGATCCATCCGTATCGAGCCGCATACCCTTGCCACGATTGTCGACCCCTCGGCGTTGGTCGACCACATCAGGGAGGATCACGTTCGCGGTTTTTCGATCGTCGACGAGGAACTGGAGCGCGGGCTGCGCGCGATCGCCGTTCCCATCGTGTCACGCGGTGGGCGCAACCTCGGCGCCGTCAGCGTCTCGGTTCAGGCCGGTCGCACCACGCGCAACGAAATGCGCGAGCATCTGCTGCCGAGGCTCAACGCCATCGCCGCGGAAGTTGTCGCATCCTCGCCCTAGACGCGAGCGGCGCTTGCCAAGCGCGGTTTCATTTTCTATCGTTTCGTTCGAAAAGCGCACAATCGTTCGTATAGCGAACAACGAACGGGAGGACCATGTGATGGACGCCAAGGTGCGGGACGACCCCAAGGCATTCGCCGCGCTGCCGGAAACCATCGGCAGCGTCAGCGGCGCCACCCCGATGACCGGGGACGCGTACATCGACACGCTCAAGGATGGCCGCGAGGTCTACATCTACGGAGAGCGAGTCAAGGACGTCACCACGCATCCGGCGTTCCGCAACACTGCCCGCATGGTCGCTCGCCTCTATGACGGGCTGCACGACCCCAAGCACAAGGACAAGATCCTCACCCCGACCGACACCGGCAACGGCGGCATGACCCACGCCTATTTCAGGGCGCCCAAGTCGCTTGACGATCTGTTGCAGGGACGCAGCGCCATCGCCGAGTGGGCGAAGATGACCTACGGCTGGATGGGCCGGGCGCCGGATTACAAGGCCTCGTTCCTCGCCACGCTCGGCGCCAACGCCGACTTCTACGATCCCTATCAGGAGAACGCCAAGCGCTGGTACCAATACAGCCAGGAGCGCGTCCCCTACGTCAACCACGCCATCATCCACCCGCCGGTCGATCGCGATCGGCCGCCGAACGAGGTCGCCGACGTCTGCTGTCACGTCGAGAAGGAGACCGACGCCGGCCTGATCGTCTCCGGCGCCAAGGTGGTGGCGACGGGTTCGGTGCTCACCAACTACACCTTCGTCGCCCACCACGGGCTGATCCCCCTCCAGGACAAGAACTTCGCCGTGGTGTTCATGGTCCCCACCAACAATCCCGGTGTGAAGTTCATCTGCCGCACCTCCTACGAGATGAGCGCCACGGTAATGGGCTCGCCGTTCGACTACCCGTTGTCGTCGCGCCTCGACGAGAACGACGCCGTGTTCATCATGGACAAGGTGCTGGTTCCCTGGGAGAACGTGTTCGTCTACGGCGACATCGAGAAGGCCAACAACTTCTTCCCGCGCACCGGCTTCCTGCCCCGTTTCGTCGTCCACGGCTGCACGCGTCTAGCGGTCAAGCTCGACTTCATCGCCGGGCTACTGCTGAAGGCGGTCGAGGCGGCGGGCACCAAGGACTACCGCGGCGTCCAGGCCAACGTCGGCGAGGTCATCGCCTGGCGCAACCTGTTCTGGGGATTGTCTGACGCCATGGTGCGCGATCCCAAGCCCTGGATCGACGACTACGTTCTGCCCAACATGGACCCGGGCAACGCCTATCAGATCATCGCCACTATCGCCTACTCGAAGGTCAAGTACATCATCGAACAGACGGTGGCCTCGGGGCTTATCTACCTCAACAGCCACGCACTGGACTTCAAGAGCTCCGAAATCCGCCCCTACCTCGACCAGTACCTGCGCGGTTCCAACGGTTATAAGGCCGAGGAACGGGTCAAGCTCATGAAGCTGTTGTGGGACGCCATGTCGACCGAGTTCGGTGGCCGCCACGAGCTTTACGAGATCAACTACGGTGGCTCGACCGAGGAGATTCGCCGCTACGCGCTGTTCGGGGCCATGGCCTCTGGCAATGCCGACCGCTTCAAGGGCTTCGCCGAGGAGTGCATGGCCGAGTACAACCTTGACGGCTGGCGGGTGCCCGACCTGACAGATCCCGGCGAGCTCAGCTACCACGCCATGCGCGGCAAGTGACGGGGCGAGGCCTGGACGCATGAACGTCGAGCCGCGGCACGAAATCGACCCGGATCACTTCCGCCGCGTGATGGGCCGCTTCGCCACCGGCGTGACGGTGGTTACCGCCACGGCCGACGGCAAGACGCGCGCCATGACCGCCAACGCCTTCATGTCCGGCTCGCTAGACCCGCCGCAGTGCGTCGTCTCGGTTGCCAAACGCGCCCACATGCACGGCTACCTCACCGCTGCTCGGCGCTTTTCGGTGTCGATCCTCGCCGCCGGCCAGGAGGAAATCGCCACCCATTTCGCCGGGCGGCCGGTTCCCGGTTTCGAGCTCGCCTTCGTCGATGTCGACGGCACGCCGGCGATGCCCGGCGCTTGCGCCGTCATCACCGCAATCAAAACCGCCGATCACGACTGCGGCGACCACACCATCTTCATCGGCCACATCGCGACTATGCAGGCCGACGAGCGGCCGCCGCTCCTCTATCACGCCGGCCGCTTCGCCGCGCTGGTGCCGCTGGCCGAGGCAACGCCGGCGCTGCCCGAGTTCTGGTGAGGGCGCCCGCGATGCCGACCGGGGCTTTCGTCTACCAGGGGTCGCCACAACGCGTCGTCTTCGGCGTCGGCACGCTAGCGACCGTCAGAAACGAGGTCGATCGGCTCGGCATTCGCCGTGCCCTCGTCATCTCCACGGCGGAGCAACAGAACACGGCCGAGGTTTTGGCGAATACCCTCGGCAAGACGTGCGCCGCCGTGTTTGCCGGCGCCAGGATGCACACGCCCACCAACGTTACCGACGAGGCGATGGCACTCGTTAAGGACAAGCGGGCCGACGGCACGGTCGCCGTCGGCGGCGGCTCCGCCACCGGTCTCGGCAAGGCGATCGCGCTGCGGACCGACCTCCCCCAGATCGTGGTGCCGACCACCTACGCGGGATCGGAATCGACGAACCTCCTCGGCGAGACCCAGGACAGCAGGAAGACCACGAAGCGCGATCCCAAGATCCTCCCCGAGGTGGTGATTTACGACGTCGATCTGACTCTCACCCTGCCGGTGAAGCTCTCCGTCACCTCCGGCATGAACGCGATCGCCCACGCCGTCGAAGGCCTCTACGCCAAGGACGGCAATCCGATATTGTCTCTGATGGCGGAAGAGGGGATCCGAGCGCTCGCCCGGGCATTGCCGGAGATCGTCAGGGACGCCGCCGACGGGGACGCGCGCACCGACGCGCTTTACGGGGCGTGGCTGTGCGGCGTCGTTCTCGGCAGCACCACCGCCGCTCTTCACCACAAGCTCTGCCACATCCTCGGCGGCAGCTTCAACCTCCCGCACGCCGAGACCCATGCCGTGGTCCTGCCCCACGCGGTAGCCTACAACGAACGTTCGGCCCCCGAGGCGATGGCGCGCGTCGCCCGCGGGCTCGGAGCCAAAAGCGCCGCGGACGGCCTCTTCAGCCTCGCCGAGCGGACCGGCGCGCCGACGATGCTGAGCGAACTCGGGATGCCGGAGACCGCCATCGATCGCGCTGCCGACCTGGCAGTGGAGCAACCCTTCTGGAACCCGCGCCCGCTCGAGCACGAAGCGATCCGCAAGCTCATCGACGACGCCTGGCGGGGGCGGAGACCCAACAGGTGACGGTCAACCGTTAAGGACAGGGGGAGCGGTGCACGACGATGCGGCCGAAGCCAAGGAACCCGGTCTCGGCAACCCGTATTACACCGCGAGCTACGATTTCACGCTGGCGCCGGCCGGCTGAGCCGCCTCACGTCCCTCGGTCGAGATAGTGCGTCTCCGACAGGGCGCCGAGGCGCTCGGCCGCCGCCTCCGGCGTGATATCGCGTTGCGGCGTTCCCAGAAGCTCGAACCCAACCATGAACTTGCGCACCGTCGCCGAGCGCAGCAGCGGCGGATAGAAGTGCGCGTGCACGTGCCACTCCGGGTGCGGCTCACCGTCGGTCGGCGCCTGGTGGAAGCCCATCGAATAGGGAAACGGCGTCTCGAACAGGTTGTCGTAGCGGATGGCAATCCGGCGCAGCGTATCGGCGAGCGCGCCCGACTCCGCCTCACCGAGACCATCCATCGTGCCGGAATGGCGGCGCGGGATCACCATCGTCTCGAACGGCCACACCGCCCAAAACGGCACCAACACCGTGACGTGCTCGTTTTCGAACACGATCCGCTCGCCCGCGGTCCGCTCGAGCTCGAGGTAGTCGCAGATGAGGCAGGCTCCGTGCTCTCGCAAGTGCGCGTCTTGCGCGGCAAGCTCCTTAGCCGCCTCGTTGGTCAGGCTTTTCGTCGCCCACACCTGACAATGCGGATGCGGGTTGCTCGCCCCCATCATGTCGCCACGGTTCTCGAAGATCTGCACGCTGTTGATGTCGGCCTTAGCGCCGAGGGCGCGGTATTCGTCACGCCACACCGCGATGACCCGCCCGATCTCCTCGACGCTCATCCGCGCCAACGTCAGGTCGTGACGTGGCGAAAAACAAATCACCCGGCACACGCCGGCCTCCGCCTGCGCCACCATCAGCCCGCCGCCCTCGAACCGCTCGGCGCCGGCGTCGGGCAGAAGCGCGGGGAAATCGTTGTCGAAGACGAATGTGTGGGCGTAGTCCGGGTTAATCGCGTCGTTGGCCCGGCGGTTACCGGGACACAGGTAGCACTCCGGGTCGTAGGCCGGCGCCGGGGGCGTCGGCGCTTCGCTCCGGCCCGTCCACGGCCGCCGGGTCCGGTGCGGCGACACCAGCACCCATTCTCCGGTTAACGGATTGAATCGACGGTGCGACGACGTCTTGAGGAAGGACATCCGCCGGCCCTGTCACACCGCCCCGACGCCGGCACCCGGAGAACAGCTGAATATCTGCGGTTCGACCGTCGTTGCCGCGCGATAACCGTCCGCCACACGATGGGTGAAGTCCTCGACCGCGTCGGCATCGACCAAGCTGATCGTGCAACCGCCGAAGCCCCCGCCGGTCATACGCGCGCCGTAGACGCCTTCCACCGCCGCGTTCAGCTCGACCATGATGTCGACTTCGCGGCAACTGATCTCAAAGTCGTCGCGCATGCTCACGTGCGACTCGTTCATCAGCCGCCCGACCAGCGCAAGGTCGCCGGCTTCCAGCGCGTCCGCTGCCCTGACCGTGCGCGCGTTTTCGGTAACGATGTGCCGGCAGCGCCGATGGACCAGCGGTGTCAATAGATCGGCGTGGCGCTCGAGCTGATCAGCGCTGACGTCGCGCAACGCCGTGATCCCCGGCAACGCCTTCGACAGGCGTCGCACGCCTTCCTCGCAGTCGCGCCGGCGCATGTTGTACTCGCCGGCGGCGTGCTCGTGATGGATACCGGTATTGCAGATCATCAGCCGCGCCTTCGGGTCGACCGGCACCAGCCGCCGATCGAGGCTGCGGCAATCGATCAGCAACGCATGACCGGTCGCGCCGTGACAGGCGATGAACTGATCCATGATGCCGCAGCGCATGCCGACGAATTCGTTTTCGGCCCGCTGACAGGCAAGCGCGAGCCTGGTGAGATCGACCTCCAAGCCCGTATTGGTCAACAGCGCATAACCCGTCGCCACCTCCAGCGCCGCCGAGGACGACAACCCGGCTCCGAGCGGCACGTCGCTCCATATCATCACGTCGGCGCCCGCCAGCCGGTGGCCGGCACCCTGGAAAACCACCGCGACCCCGTGCACGTAGTCGCTCCAGTGTTTGCGCGGCTTCGGCGCCGTTTCGTCGAGGCTGAAGCTGACAGTCTCATCCATCAGCAGCGAACGCACGCGCAGCGTACGGTCGTCGCGCGCGCTGATGGCAGCGTAGGTCGCCAGCTCCAGCGCCGCCGGCAGGACGAAACCGTCGTTGTAGTCGGTGTGCTCGCCGATGATGTTGACCCGGCCCGGCGCTCGGTAGACCTTTGGCTCCCCGCCGAACTGACGCCGGAATTCACCATACAGTCGGTCGAGATCGGTCAAGTCGCGCCCCCTTCGTACCTTTTAGCTTGCACCGATGCGGCCGTGCACGGCGCGGGATCGCGCAACCCCCGGCGGGCGCCCGTTACTTGTGGTCGGGTTGTCCGTAGTAGGCACGCGGCCCATGCTTCCTGAGGAAATGCTTGTCGTGCAGCTCGCGCGCCAGCGGCTTCGCGTCAGGATTCACCACGAGCGTATGGGTCGCCATGCGAGCGATGTACTCCACGATCACGGCGTTGTGCACCGCGTCGGCTGCGTCCTTGCCCCAGCAGAACGGCGCGTGGCCGGCAACCAGCACCCCCGGATTGGCATCCGGGTCGATGTCGCGGAACGCCCGCACGATCACCGCGCCGGTCTCCTTCTCGTAGTCGCCGCTGATCTCCTCGGGCGTCAGGTCGGGCGTCACCGGAACGGGCCCGCGGAAATAGTCGGCATGGGTCGTGCCCAGGCAGGGGATAGCCCGCTTCGCCTGCGCCCAAGCCGTGCCGTATTCGGAATGGGTGTGGGCGACGCCGCCGATGTTGGGGAAGTGCTTGTAGAGTTCCAGGTGCGTCGCAAGGTCCGATGACGGCCTGAGGTTCGTGTCGACCACCCGTCCTTCGAGATCGGTAACGACGATCTGTTCGGGCGTCAGCTCGTCGTAAGGTACGCCGCTCGGCTTGATCGCAACCAGGCCTTCCTCGCGCGAGATGCCGCTGACGTTGCCGAAGGTGAAAACGACCACGCCGTGGCGAACAAGCTCCAGGTTCGCCGCGAGAACGTCCTTGCGCAAGTCGTGGAGAAGCATGGCAGGGAAGTCCGCGCGCCGTCGAATTGCACTCCGGCCGCCCAGTTCCTTGTCAAGGGGAGGCCGCCACCGTAACGTAGGATCAAAGAGCCAACGGCCTTGTGTTGTCAATGAGCCGACGTCGGCCACCCGGCAGGCGCGTGGCCGATGATGCGCGAGGCTTTCACACCGACTTTATCTTCTGTGGAAACGTCCATGATCGACTACGCCCCGCTTGAAGTCTGGTTCGTCACCGGCAGTCAGCACCTCTACGGCCCCGATACCCTGAAGCAGGTCGATTCCGACTCCAAGGCCATCGTCGACGGGCTGAATGCCAACGCCGGTCTGCCGGTCAAGCTGGTCTTCAAGCCCGTGGTCACCACGCCGGACGAGATCACCGCCATGCTCGGCGATGCCGATGCGGCGGCCAACTGCATCGGCATCGTCGCCTGGATGCACACCTTCAGCCCCGCCAAGATGTGGATCAAGGGCCTAACCCGGCTCACCAAACCGCTTTGTCACCTGCACACACAGTTCGGTCGCGATATCCCATGGTCGACGATCGACATGGACTTCATGAACCTCAACCAGTCCGCCCATGGCGACCGCGAGTTCGGCTTCATTTGCTCGCGCCTGCGCATGGACCGCAAAGTGGTTGTCGGGCACTGGCAGGAACCCGGCGTGCATGGCCAACTCGGCATCTGGACGCGCGCCGCCGCCGCCTGGCACGATTGCCGGCGGATGAAGATCGCCCGCATCGGCGACAACATGCGCCAGGTCGCCGTCACCGAGGGTGACAAGGTCGAGGCCGAGGTTCGCTTCGGCGTCGCCGTCAACGGCTATGGCCTCGGCGACGTCGTCGCCTTCCAGGACAAGGTGGCGGACGCCGACATCGACCGGCTCTGCGACGAGTACGCCGCCACCTACACGCTGATGAAGGGGCTGGAGAAGGGCGGCGCCCGGCACGAGTCGCTGCGCGACGCCGCCCGCATCGAGCTGGCGCTGCGTGCGTTCCTGGCCGACGGCGACTTCCAGGGGTTCACCGACACCTTCGAGAACCTGACCGGCCTGAAGCAGCTCCCCGGCATCGCCGCCCAGAGGCTGATGGCCGACGGCTACGGCTTCGGCGCCGAAGGCGACTGGAAGCACGCTGCTCTCGTCCGCTCCATGAAGGTGATGGCCCACGACCTTGCCGGCGGCACCAGCTTTATGGAGGACTACACCTATCACTTCGACCCCGCCGGCCCGGCGGTTCTTGGCGCTCACATGCTGGAGATCTGCCCGTCGATCGCCGCGGCCAAGCCGTCGTGCGAGGTCCACCCCCTGTCCATCGGCGGCAAGGAGGATCCCGTCCGCCTGGTCTTCGATTCGGCGACCGGCAAGGCGGTCAACGCCTCGATCGTCGACATGGGCAACCGTTTCCGCATGGTGGTCAACGTCATCGACGTCATCGCGCCGCACGAGAAGCTGCCCAAGTTGCCGGTTGCCCGCGCCCTTTGGGAGCCCGAGCCCAGCCTCGCCGTCGCCGCCGCCGCCTGGATCCACGCCGGCGGCGCCCACCACACCGGCTTCTCGCTCGCCCTGACGCCACAACACCTTGAGGACTTTGCCGCCATGGCCGGCATCGAGTACCTGCTCATCGACGGCGACACCACGCTCAGAGCATTCAAGAACGAGCTGCGCTGGAACGAAGCGGCCTACATGATCGGCGGCGCGGTGCGCTGAGCAGGGGCCGGCAAGAGAACGGCAACCCAGCCAGCCGTCGGTAGCCAATCTCGCTACCTAGTAGCTAATTCGGAGATCAACGAGGGAGCGTTCCATGATCATCGTCACCGGCGGCAGCGGCAAGCTCGGACGCGCTTGCGTCAAGGACCTCATGGCGCACGGCTACCCCGTAATCTCGATCGACACCGTTCGCCCGCCCGACCAGACCAACCCGCCGACGCCCGGCTCGACCCCCTTCAGTCGCGCCGACGTCACAGATTTCGGTCAAGCGATGGCCGCCTTGTCGATGATCGACGAGCGCGTCGAGAAGGTGACGGGCATCGTCCACCTCGCCGCCATCGCGGCACCGGGGCAAGCGACCAACCACGTCACCTTCAACACCAACACGGTCGCCACCTACAACGTGTTCGAGGCGGCTCGGCAGCTTAAGATCCGCAATATCGTATGGGCGTCGAGCGAGACCGTCTTCGGCCTGCCCTATTCCAAGGGCCCGGCCTACGTGCCGGTCGACGAGAACATCGAGCGGCCGGAAACCGCCTATGCGCTGTCCAAGCTGGTGGGTGAGAAGATGGCCGAGCAGTTCTGTCGCTGGGACCCGCGCCTTAAGATCGTCGGCCTACGCTTCTCCAACGTCATGGATCCTGAGGACTACGCCCGCTTCCCCGGATACGACGAGGACGCGCGCGCCCGTCACTTCAACCTGTGGACCTACATCGACGCCCGCGATGCCGCCCAGGCCGTACGCAAGGCGCTCGACGCTACACTACGTGGCGCCCACGTCTTCGGCATTGCCAACGCCGACTCGGTCATGAGCCGCTCCAACGACGAGCTTCTCGATGAAGTCTTCCCCAGCACCAAACGCAAGCGCGCGATCAAGGCCAACGAGTCGCTGATCTCGATCCAGAAGGCGCGCGACGTCCTCGGCTTCCGTCCACGGTATTCGTGGCGGAACGAAGTCGCGGGTGCGGCGAAAGCGCCGACGAGGAAGAAGGCGGCGGCCAGGAAGTAGGCGCGTGCCATCGGTCGCGATGCGGGTCGAGGCCGATCGGCCAATCGGCCCGTGGCGGCCTATCTGGAATTGGTTCGGCCACGACGAGCCGAACTACACCTACCTCCCCTACGGCCGCCGGTTGCTCACCGAATTGGCTGGGCTTCACGCGGGGCCGGTCTACGTCCGCACCCACAACCTGCTCACGTCCGGCGACGGCACGCCGGCACTGAAGTGGGGTTCGACCGATGCCTACTGCGAGGACGCGTCCGGCCGACCGGTGTATTCCTGGACGATCCTCGACCGCATCTTCGACACGTACGTCGAGACCGGCATCACGCCGTTTGTCCAGGTCGGCTTCATGCCCGAGGCGCTGACGGCCGGTCCACCGCCCTACCGGCATGACTTCCCGCGCACCGGCATTACCACCGGCTGGGCATGGCCGCCCAAGGACCATTCCCGCTGGAGCGGCCTCATCGAGGCTTGGGCTGCGCACCTCGCAGACCGCTATGGCGATACACGCGTCCGTGACTGGCCTTGGGAGGTGTGGAACGAGCCCGACGGCCATTACTGGTGCGGCGGCCTCGAGGCATTCTGCCGGCTCCACGACGTCACTGCAGCAGCCATTCGCCGCGCTATCCCCGACGCACGCGTCGGCGGCCCTCACACTTGCGGTCCCGCCGACAAGCGAGCGGCCGACTATCTCCACGGCTTCCTCGACCATTGCGCGCACGGTCGTAATTTCGAGACCGGAGAGACCGGGACCCGTCTCGACTTCGTTGCTTTCCACGCCAAAGGCCGGCCGACCCTCGTCGACGGCCACGTACGCATGGGCCTGTCGCGCCAGCTCGCATGCGTCGCCGCCGGCCTTGACATCGTCAGCGCCTATCCGGAGTTCGCGGACGTCCCCGTCATCCTCGGCGAATCGGATCCCGAAGGCTGCGCCGCCTGCCCGACGGCGACACACCCGGAAAACGCCTACCGCGAAGGCCCACTCTACGGCGCCGCAGTCGTCGAGGCGATTGCGCGGACCGGCGAGTTGGCCGAGCGGGCCGGTGTGACCATAGAAGGCGCGGTCACGTGGGCCTTCGAGTTCGAAGGAGAACCATTCTTCGCCGGCTATCGCGAGCTGGCGACAAACGGCATTGCCAAGCCTGTGCTGAACGCGATCCGAATGCTGGCGGGGCTCAGCGGCCAACGCCTTACCGCTCAAAGCACCGGCGCATTACCGCTCGCGACCATCCTCAACGAGGGCGTCACGGGCGCCCCGGACGCGGACATCATCGCGACCCGGGACGGCGATGCAATCAGCATCCTCCTGTGGAACTACCACGACGACGATCTGCCGGACGACGGCCTTGTCGACGTCGTCCTCGACGTGGTCGGCGGAGGCGCGTTACCGCTCGATTGCCGGCACTGGCGCGTTGATCACGCCCACTCCAATGCCTACTCCGCATTCCTTGCCATGGGTTCGCCGCAACCGCCATCGCCGCAGCAGTACGCCCGCCTGACGGAAGCCAGCCGGCTTGCGCTCATTGATAAACCGCAGGTGTTGGAACCGAGCGACGGGTGCGTTCGCCTCGCTTTCCCTTTGCCGCGCCACGCGGTCTCGCTGGTATCCCTCACTCAGCGCCAGTAGAGCCGCATCGGATTGTCGACGAGGAGCGCCTGCCGGCGCGCCGCGTCGACCGCGATCCGCGGGATGAAGTCAACCAGCACACCGTCGTCCGGCATGTGCGATTTCATGTTGGGGTGCGGCCAATCGGTTCCCCACAGCACGCGGTCCGGAAACGTCTCGACCAGCGTTCGGGCGAACGGCACCACGTCGGCGTAGTCGGGGCCGGTCGCGCTCAGTCGTTCCGGGCAACTCACCTTGGTCCAGACGGTGTCGTTGTCCGTCATGAACTGCACGAACCGGCGGAAGCCGATATCGTCGACGCCCTTGGCCACGTCAGGTCGGCCCATGTGATCGACAACAACGGCCGTTGGCAGGCGCGTGAGGAACGGGATCAGACCGTCGAGGTCGGCCGCCTCGAAATAGACGACCACGTGCCAACCGAGCTTCGCCACCCGCTCCGCGATCGCCATGAGCTCGTCCTTCGGGGCCGCGTCGGCGAGCCGCCTGACGAAGTTGAAGCGCACGCCGCGAACGCCGGCAGTGTGCATCACCCCGAGGTCGTCATCGCCGACGTCTGGCCCGACTACCGCGACTCCGCGAGCCCGCTCACCGGCAGCGGCAAGCGCATCGAGGAGGGCCGCGTTGTCGTGCCCGTGGCAGGAGGCCTGAACGATGACGTTGCGCTCGAAGCCGAGAAAGTCACGGAGCGCGAAGAGCTTCTCTTTGGGCGCATCCGACGGCGTGTACCTGCGCTCCGGCGCATAGGGGAAACGCTCCGCCGGACCGAACACGTGGCAGTGGGCATCGACCGCCCCCTGCGGCAGGCGGAAGCGCGGCCGCGACGGATTGGGGTGAAACGGCAGGTAGTCGGCGTCCATCGCTTGCGCCTCACGGCGCGAACACGACGCCATCGAACAGCTTACGCGCCGTCCTCAGGATCGCGGCGCTCCTGACCGTGCCGTCGTCGTCGGTCTCGGCGATGATCGTCGTGGCGCCGCTTGGGTGTTCGATCCGCAGCGATTTGCTGCGGCCGCCCTCAGGGATCGCCGCAAGCGCAGCCGCGGCCGACCCCCGCGTAAGGCACGCGGTCGCCACGCTGACCCCGCCGAGCACGCCGATCGAGGCGTGGCAGCGGTGCGGGATGAACGTACGGGTGGCGATGGCGCCACCGACGCGCGGTGGGCTAACCATCGTCATCTTCGGCACCGACTTATCGCTGACGTCGCCAAGGTTCATGAGCGGCCCCGCCTTCAGCCGGATCGATTCGAGTTTCGCCTTCAGCGCCTCGTTCACCTCCAATGCCTCGCGCGTCTCCTGCCCCGTCATGCCCATGTCCGCGGCGCGCATGACCACCGTCGGCATGCCGTTGTCGATCATCGTGACCTCGACGCCGTCGATCACATCGACCGGGTTGCCGGTCGGCAGCAGCGCGCCGCAACTCGACCCCGCCGTGTCCCTGAACGTGATCGGGATGGGCGCGGCCGTCCCCGGCGCGCCGTCGACGCTGGCATCCCCTTCGTAGGTCACTTTCCCGCCGGGCGTCCGCACCCGTTCGACGGCGACCTGGCCGGTGTTCTCCATGTAGATCGCAACCGGGGTTTCCTCTCCGGCGGCGGCGATTAGGCCGCGCTCGATGGCGAACGGCCCGACGCCCGCCAGGATGTTGCCGCAGTTCTGCTTGTCGCTGACGATCGCTTGATCGACGAACACCTGCAGGAACAGGTAGTCGACATCGACGCCCTCCCGCGCCGAGCGCTTCACCACCGCCACCTTCGACGTCAGCGGGTCGGCGCCGCCCATGCCGTCGATCTGGCGCTTGTCCGGTGAGCCCATCACGCCGAGCAGGAAAGCGTCTCGGGCCTCCGGGTCAGCGGGCAAGTCGTCGGCGAGGAAGTAGCCGCCCTTCGAGGTCCCGCCGCGCATCCACATGCAGCGGGCAGAGCTACTCATACTTCAGGCCCTTCTCCTTCAGTCGCGGGCGCATGTCGTAAAGGTCGAGGCCGAGCTCGCCCGCGGCGAGGCGCCGGCGTTTGCCCTCCTCCTCGGCGATCCGCGCCCGCGCCTTTTCGAGCACCGCCGCGGCATCCTCGCGACGCACGACGCACACGCCGTCGTCGTCGGCGACGATCACGTCGCCCGGGACGACCAGCGTGCCGGCGCACACCACCGGCACGTTGACCGAGCCGACGGTCTCCTTGACAGTCCCCTGAGCCGAGACCGCCTTCGACCACACCGGGAAGCCCATCTCGGCGAGTTCACGCACGTCGCGCACGCCGGCGTCGATGACCAGGCCGACGCCGCCGTGCGCCCGCATCGAGGTCGCCAAGAGCTCGCCGAAGTAGCCGGCATCCGAGGGCGAGGTCGGCGCCACCACTGCGATATCGCCTTGCTGAATCACTTCGACGGCAACGTGGATCATCCAGTTGTCGCCGGGCGGCAGCGACACCGTAACCGCCGGGCCGGCGAGCCGCGCACCGGCGTAGATCGGCCGCATATACGATCCCATGAGCCCCATCCGCCCCTGCGCTTCGTGGACGGTTGCGACCCCGCATTCGTCGAGGCCGGCCACTACGGCCGGATCGGGTCGCTCGATGTTTCGGATCACAACACTCATCTAGAGTTCGTCCACTGTTCGCGGGAACACCGACTGGAAGGCCTCGGCGTAGCGGGCGTCGCGTCCGCCGGCCTGTCCGCCGGAATTCCGTCGGAAGTGGTTGGCGCGGTTCTCGGCAACGTTGGTGTAGTACTTCCACAGGTGCTCCTGGCCTTCCATGCATTGGATCGCGGCCCGCTTCTTGTCCCACACCTCGGTGATGTCCAGGATAACGTCGGGCCTCCACTCCATGCGCTCTGTCTGGTGCGGTTCGAACAGATAGAGCTGCGGCGCGCCGAGGACCTTTTCGCCCGGGTTGTGCCCCCATGCCTGCGCGATCATCCGGCATTCCAGCACCGCCCGCGTCGCGTACATGTGGTCGGTGTTGTAGGGGTCGTAGAACGAATGGCTCATCATGAACGCCGGCTGGACCTCGCGGATCACGTCGACCAGGCGGAACTTGGCGTCGCGGTCCAGCTCCAGCGGATAGTCGCCGAGATCGAAGAAGCGGATGTCATGAAGGTCGAGCGCGCGCGCCGCCGCCTCCGCCTCGACGCGCCGCGCCGCCTTGACTGTTTCGAGCGTCGCGCCGCCCGGCTGCTTCCACAGCTTAGCCGACTCGCCACGCTCGCCGTAGGAGAGACACACCACTGTCACCGCGTAGCCCTTGTTCTCATGGAGCGCGATCGCGCCGCCGGCCCGCCACACGAAGTCGGCAGCGTGCGCGCTGATGACCAGCGCCGTCCTGTCCGCCATGGGATCTTCTCCGTTTCCCTCGAGCGCTACTGACTAGCACACATGACCGGCGGGCCCGACCAGATCGAAAAGGCCTGTGCCGACGGGCCGAGCCAGCATAAGGTCCGCGGGTCGTCAACGACGGACCGAAACGGCCAATGACATCCTGTGGCGGCGCACCGAGGTTGGCTTGCGTCTTCTGCCGAACGCCGCACCGCCCTCGAGGACTACATCGGCGGCGGCTGCACGCCCTGCCGGCCTGACCTGAACGGACAAGCGAATCCGCGTGGTCTACGAGCTTCTCGTCATCTTCGCCGCCCTCGCGCTTGGTGGCTTCGTCAAGGGTGTCACCGGCGCCGGTACCCCGATCTTAGCGGTGCCGGTGCTCGCCTCGTTCTTCGGCGTTCCGTTCGCAATTGCCATCATGATCGTGCCGACGATCGTCACCAACCTCTGGCAGATCGCGCAACACTGGAACGAGCGCCACGGCCTCGGCTATCTCGGCTGGTTGTTCGTGATGGCCGCGGTCGGCATCGCCGCCGGCACCTGGCTCCTGACCGCGCTGCCGGCAAACGTCCTCGGTCTGGCGCTGGCGATTGTGGTCGCGCTCTATGTCGTCCTCAGGCTCGTCCGCCCCGACTGGCACATACCCGACAAGCCTGCCCGCCGCCTCGTCCCCTGGGTCGGTTTCGCCTCCGGCCTGCTCCAGGGCGCCACGGGCATTTCCGCCCCCGTCAGCATCACTTACCTGTCGTCGATCCGCCTCACACGTGGCCAGTTCATCTTCGCCGTCTCGACGCTGTTCATCTCGTTCACGGCCATGCAGTTGCCGGCTCTGACCGTCGCCGGCATCCTGACCTGGCGGCGGTTGCTGTTGAGCTGCCTCGCGCTGCTGCCCGTGCTGGTCGCCCTGCGCCTCGGCAACGCCCTCGGCACGCGCTTGAGCCCGCGCACTTTCGACCGCGTGATCCTCGGCCTGCTCGCGGTGATCGCGGCGAAGCTCGTCTACGATGCGGCTCTTGCCGGCTAGGCCGGGCGGCAACGCGCTAGCCGCGCCGTATGCGGCCGCTGCGCACCAGCCACTTCTCAACTTCCACGGCGACGAACACGATCATCGCCATGGCGAGGCAGAAAGCGAGCTCCGCGGCGCTCAGTGGTAGGGTGTTGAAGACCGGGTTGAACACCGGCACGTAGATGATAACGAGTTGCAGGGCGAAGACGAGGGCGACTGCCCCCAGCATTGGCACGTTGGACAACAGTCCCTGCTGGAACAGCGACAGCCGGTCCGAGCGAATGGCCATCACGTGGACGGCCTGCGCGAGCGTCAGCACGGTGAACACCATCGTCTGCCAGTGCTCCAGGCCGACGCCGACAGCGTAGGCCTGAACCGACAATGTGACGCCCCCCATCAGCAGACCGACCCACACCATGTGCTGCCAGATGCCACCGGCGAACACGCTTTCCTGAGGCGGGCGCGGCGGCCGTTGCATGATGTTGCGCTCTTCCGGCTCGGCCGTCATCGCCAGCGCCGGCAGGGCGTCGGTGACCAGATTGACCCACAGGATCTGGATCGGCAGCAGCGGGATCGGCAGGCCGAGGAACGGCGCCAGGAAGATCGTCC
>CAYTXI010000038.1:12560-21292 GCA_964441935.1 uncultured Bauldia sp. | reverse complement strand
CAAGGGGCTCGACGCCATCCGCCGGGCCCTTGCCGTCCGCGGCCTCGCCGAGGCCGACGCCCGCATCGCCCGCGCCACCATCGGCAAGGCCCGCGACGAGGCCCTCCTCGCCCTCGCCCACGCCTACTGGCGCTTCGCCCGCGAGCGGCCCGGCCTCTACGTCGCCTCGCTCCGCGCCGCGCGCCCTGGCGAGAACGACGTCGCCAAGGCCGGCGAAGCGCTCCTCGGCACCGTTCTGTCGGTGATCGCCGGCTACGGCGTGAAAGGTAACGACGCCCTCCACGCAACGCGGGGCTTGCGCGCCATCATTCACGGATTCGTCTCGCTCGATGCCGCCGGCGGCTTCCGCCTCAAGCTCGACCTCGAGGAATCCCTCGATCGCGTCCTCGTTGCCTTCGCCCGCGACGTGACCGCCCGCGGTGCCCCGGCCTAGTCCTCGGCCTCCGCGAGATCGACGCCGGCGAAGTTGTGCCGCCCGACGGGATCCATCACGTAGCCCTCGACCTCCTTGCGCATCGCCACCGTCGCCAGCGAGTGCGCGATGGTCAGCCACGGCGCCTCTCGTTTGAAGATGGTCTGGGCCCTGGCGTAGAACGCCTTGCGCTGCTCCTGATCGGTCGCGCTCCTGGCTTTCACCAGCAGCTCGTTGAACGGCTCGTAGCACCACTGCGCGCGATTGCTGGCGCCGACCGCCGCGCAGCTCAACAGGACCCCTAGGAAGTTGTCGGGATCGCCGTTGTCTCCTGTCCACCCGAACAGCACCGCGCCCTCGCGGTCCGCCGCGCTGGTCTGGCGCAGGTACTCGCCCCATGGCTCTGTAACGATCTCGACCTTGACCCCGATTGCGTCGAGGTCCGCCTTGATCATCTCGGCCATTTTGGCCGCGTCTGGATTGTAGGGCCGCGCCCGCGTCATCGCCCACACCTTTATCGTCAATCCGGCCACGCCGGCCTCCTCCAGCATCGTCCTGGCCGCCTCGGGGTCGTATCGATCCTCGGTCACGGCGTCGTTGTAGGCCCATATCGCCGGCGGGATCGGCGTCTTGGCGGCGACGCCGGCGTCCTGATACACCGCTGCGACGATTGCCTGCTTGTCAATCGCCATGTTGAGCGCTCGCCTAACGCGGGCGTCGTCGAACGGCACCTGGGTTGTGTTGTAGGCGAGGTACGCGATGTCGAGCCGCGGCGCTTGCACCATCGTGATGTCCTCGTCCGCCCGCATCGCCTTGATGTCGGCCGGCTCCGGGTCGGCCATCACCTGGCATCCGCCCGCCTTGAGCTTCTGCCAGCGGACCCTGGCGTCGGGCACGATGATGAACACCAGGTCGTCGATGTCCGGCCGGCCCCGCCAGTAGCGTCGGTTGGCGACGTAACGCACTGTCACGTCCGCCTCGTAGCCCGCGAACTGGAACGGCCCGGTCCCCACCGGCTTCAGGTTGAGGTCGGCGACCCGGTCCTCGGCAACGAGGCTGTCGGCGTATTCCTTCGACATGATCGAGGCAAAGTCCATCGCCAGGGTGTCGAGGAACGACGCCTGCGGGCGGGTCAACACGAACCTGACGGTGTAGTCGTCGACCTTGTCGATGGATTCGATCGTCGTGTCCATCGACATGCCGGTGAAGTACGGCCATTGCCCGCCGGCATAGGCATAGAATGGATTGCCCTCGTTCATCTGCCGGTCGAAGGTGAACACGACGTCGTCGGCGTTGAACGGGCGCGTCGGCGTGAAGTCGGCCGTCGTTTGGAACCTGACGCCGTGTCGGAGGTGGAATGTGTAAGTGAGACCGTCCTCAGAGACCTCCCAGCGCAGCGCCAATCCCGGCTCGATCTTCGTGGTCCCGGGTCCATAGGCGACGAGGCGGTCGTAGATGGTCTGCGATGAGGCATCGAAAGTCGCCGCGCTCGTGAACAGCGCTGGATCGAAGCCCTCCGGTACGCCGTCGGCGCAATAGGTTAGCGTCTTGGCTTCGCCGGTCGATGCCAGGGCGCACGTCAGCGCCAGCGTGGCGATAATCCTTGGATCGAACCGCATCCGTTGTCCCATGGTCCGGCCGCGCTCAGCGGCGCCGCATCGAGCCGGGCCAACCTGTCATCGCCTTTGCCCGGAAGCAACCGGCCATCGCTGCGACAGGTTCGCCGGTCGGGCCGCGCTCTGGCCTGGGGGTCAAGGCGTCCACAGCCGCCCGCGGTCGAAACGGTGCACGTCGCGGCAGAGCTCGACGAATGCCCGTGCCTGGTGCTCGATCACCGCCTTGCCCTTCTCGGCCGTCGCGTCTCCTGCGTTACCGACGGCGCCGCGCGGATTGAGGTCCTGGGCTTTCCAGCCGAACTGGGCCGGTCCGTGCGCGCGTAGGTGCGCGAATTCGTCGATGAAATCGAGTTGCGCTGAACGGAAGTCCTCCGCCTTGTCCATGCGCACCAGGTCGGGGCGGAGATACAGCATGATCGACGTTTCGATATCCCCGCCATGGATTCCGTAGAGCCCCTCCTCCTCCACCAAGACTCCTTCCGGATGGCCGAAGCGCGACCACGCCGTTCCCACCACCAGCATGTCGTGACGCACCCTCAGTTCACGGGTGACGATATCCACCATCGGCACGTTGCCGCCGTGCGAGTTGATGATGATCAACTTGCCAACCCCCGCGCGATGGACGCTGTCGCCGATATCGAGCCACAACCGGGTGGCCGTGTCCCACGTCGTTGTAAGAGTTCCAGGCGACGAAACATGCTCGTTCGACTTGCCGACCGCCTGGACCGGCAGGAACGTCACCGGCAAGTCCTCGGTTAGAAGCTCGATCGAGGCCCGGATCATGCCTTCCGCGATACACGTGTCGGTATAGACCGGTAGATGGGGTCCGTGCTGCTCGATCGCCGCCACCGGCAGCGCCGCTATCCAGTTCGAGGTGTCGCCGGCGAAGTCGTCGGTTGTCATTTCATGCCAATATCGGCTGGGCTGCATGGTTCGTCTTCCCGGGCACCCAATAGGGGGGCGATGGAGAATACGATCATTTGATGGATTGGCTAATCCGCCACCGGCGAAAGACGGCGACGTCGACCTTCCGAATCAGGCCGCCGCGACCGACTTGTCTCGATACTGCTTGACGAGACCAAGCGCATCGGCTTGTGGCATCGGCTTACCGACCAGGAAGCCTTGCACCTCGGTGCAGCCCTCCTGTCGGACGCGGTCGAGTTGGTCGCGCGTCTCCACACCTTCCGCGGTCGTGTCGATACCCAGGCTCCGACTGAGGCCGGTGACCGCCCTGACGATCGCCAAGGAGTTGCCGGCATCCGTCACGCCCATGATGAAGCGGCGGTCAATCTTGACCTTGTCGAATGGGAAGCGCTGCAGGTAACTAAGGCTCGAGTAGCCGGTTCCGAAATCGTCCATCGATATGTGGGCGCCGAGTTCTTTGAGCTGATGAAGCACCACCAGCGTCGCGTCGGTTTCGACCAGCAGCACGCTCTCGGTAACCTCCAGCTCCAGCCGCGACGGCGACAGGCCGGAAGCATCGAGCGCACCGATCACCGCCTTCATCAGGCGCGCGTTGCGGAACTGCACGGCGGACAAATTGACCGCCACCCTGATGTCTGCCGGCCACCGCTTGGCGTCCTGACATGCCTGTCTCAGAACCCATTCGCCGATCGGCACGATCAGCCCGGTTTCCTCCGCCAGTGGAATGAACTCGCTCGGCGGCACATATCCGCGCTCCGGATGCGGCCAGCGCAACAGCGCCTCGAAGCCGGTGATCCGGTTGGTCTCGAGCTTGATCTGCGGCTGGTAGTGCACCTCGAACGCCTGTGCCTCGACCGCCGCGCGCAGGTCCATTTCCAGGCGCCGGCGCGCCTGCATGCGCGCGTCCATTTCAGGCTCGAAGAACCGATACACGCCGCGGCCGTCGCTCTTCGCGCGGTAGAGCGCGATGTCGCTGTTCTTGATGAGCTCCTGGGCAGCGACACCCTCGGCATCCGCTACCGCGATTCCCACGCTCGCGCCGATGACCATCTGATGGCCATCGATGACGAACGGTTTCGCCATCTCGTCGATGATCCGCTGGGCCAGTGACCGCGCGCTCGCCGGCTGGCGGGTAGTGACCTGAATCACCGCGAATTCGTCGCCGCCGAGACGCCCGACGGTGTCGCGCTCCCGCACGCATCCCGCCAGCCGCCTGGCAGCAGCGGTCAGCAGCCTGTCGCCGATCAGGTGGCCGAGCGTGTCGTTGACCTGTTTGAAATGATCGAGATCCAGGTACAGGACCGCCACGCCGCCGGCACCCGCCTTGCGGGTGAGTGCCTCCTCCAGACGCTTGCGGAACAGGATGCGGTTTGGCAGGTCGGTAAGCGGATCGTAGTGCGCCATGTAGGCGATCTGCGCTTCTGCCTTGCGTCGCTCGGTTATGTCCTCATGGGTCCCCACCCAGCCGCCATCGGCCAGCGGCTGGAAAACCATGCTTACGACGCGGCCGTTTAACAGCTCAGCGACCTCATGCCACGGCACGCCACGCCCGACCTTTTCTGTGATCTCGGCGACGTAGCGCTCCGGGTTATCGCCGATGTAGGCGCCGGCGTCGGTGCGCGCCTTGAGGATCGTCGCCAAGGGAGTGCCCGGCTTCGCCACCTCGGGCGCCACGTCGTACACCTCCGAATAGCGTGCGTTCGCGTACAACAGCCGCTTCTCGCAATCGAACATCGAAAGGCCGATCGGCATGTTTCTGATTGCCGCGTCGAGCCTCTCCCTTTCCCTTTCAGCCTCTTGTGCCAACCGCGCAATCTCCTGCTCCGCTTCATGCCGAGCCGTCACGTCTTCATGGGTGGCGATCCAACCGCCGTTCGCCACGGGTTGCTGGATGATGTTGAAGATTCGGCCGTCCGCCATCTGCATGGTCGTCGAGAACGGTTCTGCCTGCTTGGATACTTCATTCGCGAACGCGTAAAACGCGTCGCGATCCATTGCGGGCCTGGTATCGGTATCCATCCAGAATTCGACCAGATCGTGCCAACGGACACCGGGCCGGGCAAGCGAATCGGGCAACTTGTACATTTCGCGGTAGCGGTTGTTGAACACAACCAGGCGATGGTCCGCGTCGAACAGGCACAGTCCGACCGGCATGCTCTTCACCGCAAGCTGAAACCGCCGGCGCTCCTCATCCGCCTCGTTGGCCCAGCGCCGCTGTTCGATCAGGCTGTCGCGGTAGCCGGCAGCGGCGGCGATGAGGGTTCCGATTTCGTCTCTGCGGTTCGCCTCACCGGCGATGACGACCGAATCGTCGCCGGCCGTCAGACGCCGCATGGCGTCACTCACGGCGCGGATCGGTAGGCTGACCTCCTTCTGGACCCAGATCAGCCCTGCACCGCCCGCGATGGCCGCCAACACCATCGTTGCGATGATCGCCGCAAGATACCCGACGTAGAGATCATGCGCCGTTTCGGCGCTGCCGGTCGCCTCCGCTTCGGCAAGGGCGGTCAGTGCCCGGGCCTTGTCTGTCGCTTGCGCCAGCCTCGGCAGTGTCTGCTGATCGAACTGCCCGAGACCGCCCGCAACGTTGCCGATTTCGAGCTGTCGGAGAACGCCGGCCAGGGACTCTTGGTATGCCTTCCAATCCCGGAGGAGACCGTCGAATGTGATGCGTTCTTCGCTCGCATCCGCGATTTGGCCGTAGAGCGCCAAACTGGACTCGATAGCCGCGTCGGTCGCGACCATCGCGTCGCTGATCTCGGCGAGCTGGCGGAAGTCCGCTGTCTCGACGCGACGCTGCGCCAGCACCCGATGCTCGGCCAGACTGCGGTCTATGTCGCCCAGCAGCACGACTTCTCGCACAGTGATCTCAGCGAGTACGGTCGTGAACTCGTTGTGCGTCCTGAGCTGCAGTACGCCGATCGTGCCGATCGTGGCGATCAGACAGAAGGCGAGCGCGAAACTCCACCAGAGTTTCGCTCGTACGCTAAGATCGCGCAGACGCCTCACCTGACGACTCCCGATACTGCGGGGGCTCCCATCACCGCTCAATTCAGGTAGCTAAGGTACCGCCAGATCCTGTAGTTCTCGCGGAAAGCCGCGTAGGAATCGTACACACGCTTGAAGTTCGGGTTGTTCGCCGACTCCTCCGTTACGACCTCTTTCCACGCGTCTTCCATCGCCACCAACACGCGCGGCGGCCACCGCCTGACCTCGACTCCTTCGGCCTGCATCTGCCTGATCGCCGCGCCCTGCAGCGCTTCGCCCTCCGAGATCATCTCGCGCATGACATCGCCACACGCGAGTTCGATCACCGCCTTGTGCCGGTCGGCGAGTGAATCCCACACTGCCTGGTTGACGTAGAGATCGAACAGCGTCGCCTGCTGGTGCCAGCCCGGGAAGTAATAGAACTTCCTGACCTTGTAGAAGCCCAAAGGCTGATCCATCGCCGGCAGCGAGAACTCGGTCGCATCCAGCGATCCGTCCTCGAGCTTTGCGAGTATCTCGCCAGGGGCGATCTGCTGTGTTTCAACGCCGAGTTTTTGCATGACCAGTGCGCCGAGACCGAAGAAGCGCATCTTCAGGCCCTTTAGATCGTCCACCGACCTGATCTCACTCTTGAACCAGCCCGACGCCTCCGGTGGAATCATCCCGCACGGAATGTTGTGCACGCCGTATGGCGCGAACATCTCGCGCGCCAGGTCGAGACCGCCGCCGTTGTACATCCACGCCATGTACTCTCCCATCGACGGCCCGAACGGCACCGTGGAGAAGAAGTTGAACGCGCTGTCCTTGGCGGCGAACCAACCGGCGCCGGCCCATGCCGCGGCGACCCTGCCCGCTGCAACGGCGTTGACCGTTTCGGCGGCCGGGACCAGTACCCCGGGCTCGTAGAAGCGAATCTCGACCTCGCCGCCGGTCGCCCGACTCACCTTCTCGGCGAGCTCGTGCGCCGCCTCGCCGAGGATGGGCATGCTGCCCGGGAACGTACTCGCCAGGTCGATCGTTACGGCCGGCGAGCCGGCCAACGCCGGCGATGCCACCGACGCCGAAAGCAAGACGGTGGCGACGAACTTGCGAACAAGCTTCATGACGGACCTCCAACAGACCGCGTACCGTCGCTCGCAACTTAAGCGGGCCAGGTCGACGTACACTTAACCTTAGGTATCTATCAGCCGACCAGTGAAGGACCGCTTAAGAACCGGCGCATCCCGGCTGCTCCCGCGGGGGCCGCACGTGCAACCGGCCCGTACGCCACGGGATCTCTCCGGTGCATGGTCGGTGCGTCGTCGGGGCAAACCGGCACTTTTCCGCGGGACGGTGAACGCCCCGCTGACGTCTATGCTCAACGACCGATTAACGGCCGCTCACAGCGCTTCCACGAAAGCCTTGGCTGCCGCGCCGTGCTCGTGCCTGAGCCTGGCCACGTCGACGCCAACCGGCTGCCCGTCCTCTACCCGCCACTCGCCCTTGACCATCACCCGGTCTGCCACGTGTGCGCCGCAAAGCACCAGCGCCGCCAGCGCGTCTCCAGCCCCAGAAAAGCGGAGTTCGTCGAGGGTATAGAGGGCGAGGTCCGCCTGCTTGCCGATCGCGATCGCACCGATGTCGTCCCGGCCGATGCACTTGGCCGAGCCCCCAGTCGCCCAACGCAGCGCATCGAAATGCGTGACCGACGCCGCGTCGTAGGTCAGCCGGTTTAGCATCAGTGCATGCCGCACGCCTTCCATGAGGTTGGAGCTGTCGTTTGACGCCGAGCCGTCGACGCCGAGCCCGATCGGGCTCCCCGCCGCTTCCAGTTCCTTGGTCCTGCACTGACCGGACGCGAGCAGCATGTTCGAGGTCGGGCAATGACAGATGCCGACGCGATGGCGGCCAAGCCGCCTGACTTCTTCGTCGGTGAAATGGATGCCGTGGGCGAGCCACGCGCGCTCCGTCAGCCATCCGCACTCCTCCAGGTAGTCGACCGGCCGGCAGGCGAAATGCTCCAGACAATATTCGTCCTCGTCGCGCGTCTCGCCGAGGTGGGTATGCAGCCTGCAGTCAAATTGCTCGGCCAAACCAACCGAGTCGACCATCAGCCGCTTGGTGACGGTGAACGGCGCGCATGGCGCCAGGGCCACCTGCAGCATCGACCCTTCGCTGGCGTCGTGAAAGCGCCTAAGCACCCGCTCGCAGTCGGTCAGAATCGTGTCTTCGTCCTGGACCACGTCGTCCGGCGGCAGGCCGCCATCCTTCTCCGACAGGTTCATCGAGCCCCGCGTCAGCGTCATACGCATGCCAATCCGCGCGGCTTCCTCTGCCTGGATGTCCATGGCCTCTTCCAGACCGCGCGGGTATAGATACTGGTGGTCGGACGCGCACGTGCACCCGGACATCATCAGTTCGGTGAGCGCCAGCCGCGTCGCCAGCCGGAATGCCTCCGGTTTTACGTGACGCGCCCAGATCGGGTAGAGCGCTGTCAGCCACGGAAACAGTTCCTTGTTGATCGCCGCCGGATGGGCGCGCGTCAGTGTCTGAAAGAAGTGGTGGTGCGTGTTGATGAGGCCTGGCAGCACGACGTGGCGGCTGGCATCGTACACCTGATCTACGGGCTCGCGCGGCTCCTTGCCGCGCCCGACAGCTTCCACGATCTTGTCACCGCCAACGACAATTCCGCCTTCCGCGCCCTCCGCCAGGATCGCCAGCGGTTCCTTGATCCACAAACGCATCGCTCAGTCGGCCTTCGCCGCCACGACTTCCACCTCGACCAGGAACTCCGGTCGCGTGAAACCGCCGAC
>CAYTXI010000038.1:0-12460 GCA_964441935.1 uncultured Bauldia sp. | reverse complement strand
ATGGCGCTTGACGAAGTGTCGTTCGCGACCAACTGGGTGGCCGAGGCCGAGCATGGTGGTTTTTATCAGGCCGTCGTCGACGGCACCTATGAGAAATACGGCCTAGACGTGACGATCATCCCCAAGGGCAACCAGGCACTGCTCATCAGCGGCAAGGCGCAGTTCTACATGCAGGGGAATCTACTTGGCACGTTCTCTGCGATCGAGCAGGGGGTGCCGGTGATGACGGTCGCGGCCATCTTCCAGAAGGACCCGCAGGTCCTCATGACCCACCCGGAGATGGGCATCAAAACGTTTGCCGACATCGCCAAGGTTCCGACGGTTTTCATCGGCGACGACCTCTTCGTCACTGGTTATCAATGGATGGAGCAGGAATACGGATTCACTGAGGAGCAGCGCAAGCCGTATCCGTACAACCTCGCAGGCTTCCTTGCCGACGAGAACTCCGCCAACCAGGGTTACTTGACATCGGAGCCGTTTGCCGTCGAGCGAGAAGGCGGCTTCACGCCCGACGTCTTCCTCCTTTACGACGCCGGCTATACGACGATCTCGACCATGATCGAGGGGTTGACCGAATACGTCACGGCCAATCCAGACGTTACCAAGCGCTTCGTCGAGGCCTCGATCATCGGCTGGTACAACTACCTTTACGGCGACAACACCGCCGCCAACGACACGATCAAGGCCGACAACCCCGACATGACCGACGATCAGATCGCGTACACGATCAAGCAGCTTAAGGAGCAGGGGCTGCTTGAATCCGGCGTGGCGCTCGAAAAAGGCATCGGCTGCTTCACGGCCGACGGGGTCAAGGGCTTCTACGACAAGATGGTCAAGGCGGGCGTGGTCGAGGCAGGCCTCGACCTTTCCAAGGGTTACACGACCCAGTACGTCTGCAACGGGGTCGGAATGGACTTGAAGCAGTAGAGAGCGGGACAACGACGGGCGGCGGACGCCGCCGCCCGTCAAGTTCCGAAGGACCGAGCAAGAGTGCCGACGGCGACCGCACGACCCGACGTCCTGGAAACTGCATCGCCGGCCGGCCGGCGCCTGCGCGAGCCCCTGGTCCGGCTGCAGTCGATTTCCAAGACATTCTCGAATGGCACCGTCGCGCTCAGGGACCTGTCGGTCGACATCGGCGACGGTGAATTCCTGAGCCTGCTGGGGCCGTCCGGTTGCGGCAAGTCGACCGCGCTCAGGATCATTGCCGGCCTTGGCGAAGCCACGGCCGGTTCGGTCGAGTGGCGGACCGCCGAGCCCGGCGGCGCTGGCCCCACGCACCCGGAGATCGGATTCGTTTTCCAGGAGCCGACGCTGATGCCTTGGGCCACCGTGTTCGGCAACGTCTGGCTGCCCCTTCGCCTCAAGGGGCAGACGCGACAGGCCGCGCGTGGTCGCGTGATGGAAGCCCTCGGCATGGTCGGTCTCGAGGCGTTCGCCGACTCCTATCCGCGCGAATTGTCCGGCGGCATGAAGATGCGTGTGTCGATCGCCCGAGCCCTGATTACACGACCGAAATTGCTACTGATGGACGAACCCTTCGCGGCGCTCGACGAGATCACCCGCTTCAAGCTCAACAACGACCTGCTCCACCTGTGGGAAACGTTCGGCTGGACGGTCATCTTCGTCACCCACTCAGTCTTCGAGTCGGTCTATCTTTCCGAGCGCATCATCGTCATGGCAGCGCGGCCGGGGCGCGTCTATCGCGAGCTTGCCATCGAAGCCCCCTACCCGCGCGAGGACGATTTCCGGACGTCTCCGATCTACAACGAACACTGCCGTCGCGTTTCGGTGACGCTCCACGAGGCGATGGGAGAAGGATCGCATTGACCACCGCCGAAACCGCCCAGGCCGAACCTCGCGTCGCCGAGGACGAGGACAACGAGCTTCCACTGGCACCGGAGGCCGAGAGCCTCGGCGGCCGGATCGCACGGATAGCCGTGCCGCTAGGCATGCTGGCGCTGCTATTGACCGTGTGGCAGGCCTACGTCACGGTTTTCGACGTTCCCCACTACATTCTGCCGAGCCCCATCCGCATTGGCCAGACGCTCGCGACCGACTGGTCGATGCTCTTCGCCGCACTGCTGGTGACCCTCAGGATCACGGTTCTGGCGCTCGCCATCGCCCTCGTTGGCGGCGTCGCCATTGCCATCATCATGGCCCAGTCGCGCTGGGTGGAGCTTGCCCTCTACCCGTACGCCGTGATCCTGCAGGTGACTCCGATCGTCGCCATCGCTCCGCTGATATTGATCTACGCGCCGACCACCCAGAGCGCGATCCTGATCTGCGCGTGGATCGTCGCCTTCTTCCCGGTGCTTTCCAACACCACACAGGGGCTGCGGTCGACCGACCACAACCTGCTCAACCTGTTCGAGCTCTACGGCGCCAGCCGCCGGCAAACGCTTCTCTTCCTTCAGCTCCCGAACGCGCTGCCGTATTTTCTGGCGGGCCTGAGAATCGCCGGAGGCCTGTCGCTGATCGCGGCCGTGGTCGGCGAGTTCGCCGCCGGCACCGGCGGCCGCAATGCCGGTCTAGCCTTCCGCCTGCTCGAAGCCCAGTTCCGCCTCAACATCCCGCGCCTGTTCGCCGCCCTCGTGCTGCTGTCGATGGCCGGCGTGCTGATCTTCTTCGCCACGAGTCTTCTGTCCTGGCTGCTGCTCCGCAAGTGGCACGAGAGCGCCGTCCGCCGGGAGAATTGAGGCGATGGCGAAGGGCTTCGCCAAGGTTCCTCACGACAAGCGCTTCGTCCTCGCCAACGCGACCCTTCCCGCCACTCTGCTCCCCGAACCGATCGGCGAAGCGAATGCGGAAGGCCTTGTCGTCGCTGATCTCACCGTTAACGACGGCCTGATCGAGCACATCGCCGCACCCGGTGACCGTGCCGACCTGCCGCGCCTCGACCTCGACCGTGGCATGGTCTGGCCATGCTTCGTCGACGTGCACACCCACATCGATAAGGGACACCTGTGGCCCCGCCGCCCCAACCCCGACGGTGCCTTCGCAAGCGCCCTTGCCGCCGTCGAGGCGGACCGGACGGCGAATTGGCACGCCGACGACGTCGCCCGGCGCATGGATTTCGCATTGCGCACGGCCTACGCCCACGGCACGGTGCTCCTGCGCACCCACATCGATTCCCAGCCGCCGCAGCACAGCATCAGTTGGCCCGTGTTTGCCGACATGCGCGCTCGCTGGGCCGGCCGCATCGATCTTCAGGCCGTGTCGCTGTTCGCCATCGACGCCTTTCTCGACGAGACTTTCGCCGCCGACATCGTCGCCACGGTCGCCGAGCACAAGGGCGTCCTGGGCGCCGTCACCTTCATGATTCCGGACCTCGACCGGGCGCTGGAACTGATGATGCATGCCGCCGCCGACGCCGGGCTCGACCTCGACTTTCACGTCGACGAGACCGGCGAGCCGTCTGCCCGCTCCCTCGGCGCCATCGCCGACGCGGCGCTGCGCACTGGCTTCCCGGGCAAGATCGTCGTGGGCCACTGCTGCTCGCTCGCCGTCCAGCCGGACCATCAGGCGACCATCGAGCGGGTCGCGGAGGCGGGTCTTGCCGTCGTCTCGCTGCCCATGTGCAACCTCTACCTGCAGGACCGCGCCCAGGGTCGCACGCCGCGCTGGCGCGGCGTCACCTTGCTTCGCGAGCTCGCCGCTGCCGGGATTCCGGTCGCCATCGCTTCGGACAACACCCGCGACCCGTTTTACGCCTATGGCGACCTCGACATGGTTGAGGTGTTCACCGAGGCGGTGCGTATCCTCCACCTCGACCATCCCATCGCCGCCTGGCCGGCTGCCGCCACGCGCACGCCGGCCGCGATCATCGGCCGGCCGGATCGTGGAGTGATCGCTGTCGGCGCCTCCGCCGACCTCGTCCTCTTCCGCGCCCGCGCCTTTTCCGAGCTTCTCTCGCGTCCCCAATCCGACCGGACGGTGCTACGCTCCGGCAAAGCAATCGACCGCACGCTCCCCGACTACCGCGAGCTCGACGATTTGATGGGAACCGCGCCATGACGGACGTGCAGAAACTGAAGGCCGCACTCGGCGACATCAAGACCGAGGACAACCCGGCAATCGTAAGGCAGAAGAGCCGCGACTTCTTCTGGTACTCGCCCATCCTCAAGCGCCAACTCGACCACGTAACCGGCGACCTCATAGCGTCGCCGAAGACCGAGGCCGAGGTGATCCGCGTCCTTGAGACCTGCTACGCCGAGGGCGTGCCGGTGACGCCGCGCGGCTCCGGCACCGGCAACTACGGCCAGGCGATGCCGCTGTCCGGCGGCGTCGTCCTCAGCCTCGCCGAATTCAATCATGTGAAGTCCGTAGAGCGCGGGCGCGTGATCGTCGAGCCGGGCGCCGTGTTGGCCGAAATCGATCGGCAAACCCGACCCGGCGGGCAGGAAATCCGCATGCACCCATCGACCTACAACACCGCCTCGGCAGCCGGATTCATCGCCGGCGGATCGGGCGGCTGCGGCTCGATCCGCTGGGGCGGCCTCAGGAACATCGGCAATGTCCTCGGCCTGCGCATCGTCACCATGGAAGCGACGCCGCGCGTGCTCGAACTCAGAGGCCGCGACCTGATGAAGGTCATGCACGCCTACGGTACCAACGGCATCATCACCGAGGTGGAGCTGCCGCTGACCGCGGCCTATGACTGGGTCGAGGTGATCGCCGGCTTCGACGACTACATGCGGGCGGTACGTTTCGCCGATCTGATCGCCAACCAGGACGGCCTCCTCTTCAAGGAGATCTCGACCGTCGCCGCGCCGGTGCCCTACGACTATTTTCTGCGCCACAGGAAGTTCCTGAAACCCGAGCACTCGGTCGTCCTGATCATGGTGGCACCGCACGCGATCGATCCTTTCCAGGCGCTCGCCGCGGAGAGCAAGGCGGAGATCCTCTTCCGCTCCGACGCAGCAACCGACGCGGAGAAGAAAGGCTTGCCGCCGCTTTTCGAGCTCACCTGGAACCACACGACGCTGAGGGGCCTGAGGGTCGACCCGACGATCACGTATCTGCAGGTGCTCTATCCCTTCCCGACGCATGTCGAGAGCGTCGAGAAGATGACGAGAATCTTCGGCGACGAAGTGCCGGGGCATCTCGAGTTCCAGCGCTTCGACGGCAACGTCTGCTGCTCGGGCCTGCCGATCGTGCGTTACACCACCGACAGCCGCCTCGACGAGATCATCAAGATCCACGAAGACAACGGCTGCCCGATCTTCAACCCGCATCGCTATACGCTGGAAGAGGGCGGCATGAAGCAGACCGACGCGGTCCAGCTCGCCTTCAAGCGGGAGGCCGACCCCAAGGGTCTGCTCAACCCGGGCAAGATGATCGCCTGGGAGAATCCCGACTTCGATCTCGACTCCGATAAGGTCTATCTCTTTCCCGGGCTCCAGCAGATCGCGGCCGAGTGACACCATGCGCGTCCTCGTTCTCTTCGCCCACCCGGTCGAGACGAGCTTCGCCGCCGCACTCCACAAGACCACGGTCGACGGCCTCCGCGCCGCCGGCCACGACGTCGACGACTGCGACCTTTACGCAGAGGGCTTCAACCCGGTGATGTCGCGCGAGGAACGGCTGAACTACCATAACGAAGAGGTGTGCACGAAGCCGGTTCAGGAGCATGTCGATCGCCTCCGCGCCGCCGAGGGGTTGGTGCTCAATTTCCCGGTATGGAACTTCGGCTACCCGGCGATCCTCAAAGGGTTCTTCGATCGCGTCTTTCTCCCCGGCGTGTCGTTCGAATTGCGCAATGGCAAGCTTTGGCCGATCCTGCACAACATCCGCCGCCTCGCCGCCGTCGTCACCTACGGCGGCCATCGCTGGCGCGCGCTGCTGATGGGCGACCCGCCCCGCAAGGCCGTGAAGCGCGTGATCCGCGCCCAGATCAACCCGGCCGCCCCCCGCATGCGCTACCTTGCCCTCTACGACATGAACCGTAACGATGGGGCGGCCCGGCGCGCGTTTCTCGAGCGCGTTGCTCGCGAGATGCGGGCGTTTTGAAGCGCGCCGGCAGTCGAGCGACTGTCATCAGGGCTTCATCTTGGCCTGCTTAGACCGCTAATTGATGGCGTTCGATCACCGTCGTACCGTGACCCATCGATTGGCCAAGGCGGCGCGGGCGTATCGCGCGCGAGCCGGTGTCGGCCTGTCGCGTATCGAGCTGCACTCCGGCCAGGAGGGCCTGCTCAAGGCGCTGGCCGACGGCGACGGAATGTCGATGAGCGATCTCGCCGCCGCCCTCGGCGTCCAGCCGCCCACCGTCACCAAGATGATCCGTCGCCTCGCCGCCCAGGACTACGTCGAGCGGCGTCCGTCGCAGCAGGGCGATGGACGTCAGGCTCAGGTATTCCTCACCGAACGCGGCCACCACGCCATCGCCATGGTCGACAAGATCTGGAAGCGCGTCGAGAGGACGGCACTAGCCAACATCGACGACAGGGACCGCAAGCGTCTGAGGAAGCTACTGCGTCAGATCGAACGCAATCTGGAAACCGGCGCCGCCGCGCCGGCCGAGGACGAGGACGCCGACGAGCAGGACACAGTCTAGCGGCAAATCGCCGCCCGGCGCCGGCCAGTCGCTCGGCGGGGTTGGTGCCGCCGCCCCCACGGCTTCCATCGCCCGCGTCCCCGCGCGTGACTTGCCTTGCCCGCGAGCCGCGGACTATACCATCGCGCTACATCGATGCGGGGCGCGTTGCATGCCCACCCAGTACGACTTCACGGATCGCTTTGCCGTCGTCACGGGCGGCGCCCAGGGCTTCGGTCGCGCAGTTGCCGAACGCCTGGCGACCGGCGGCGGCGCGGTCGCCATCTGGGACCAGGACGCGTCGCTCGCCGACAAGACAGCGCGCTCGATGTCCTCCGTCGGGCGCGTCATCTCGATAGCCGTCGACGTTTCCGACTACGCCGGCGTCGAGCGCGCCCGCGACGAAACCGTCCGCGCCTTCGGGCGCATCGACATCCTCGTCAACAATGCCGGCGTCGCCGGCGCCAACGCCATGACATGGGAATATCCATTAGCGGAGTGGAGCCGTGTCCTGGCGATCAATCTCACCGGGCAGTTCAACTGCCTCCGTGCCATCGTTCCGAGCATGATCGAGCGCAACTACGGCCGCGTCGCCAATGTCGCGTCGATTGCGGGCAAGGAAGGAAATCCTACCGCGTCCGCCTATTCAGCATCGAAGGCGGGCGTCATCGCCCTGACCAAGGCCATCGCCAAGGAGGTTGCCAAGCACGATATCTCGATCAACGCCATCGCCCCCGCCGCCGCCAAGACCCGCATCCTCGAGCAGGTGAGCGAGCGGCACATAACCTACATGCTCGACAAGATCCCGCGCGGCCGTTTCGTCGAGGTCGACGAGGTCGCTGCCATGATTGCCTTCATGGTCTCCGACGAATGCTCCTTCACCACCGGGGCGGTGTTCGACATCTCCGGCGGCCGCGCCACGTACTAGGATCCGCATCCGCATGGACCGGCCCGAGGGGCGTCTCACCGACGCCGATGTCGCCGCCCGCTTGCGCGGCATCGGGCTGATCTGCGCGGCAGTGCTCGCCTTCACCTTCATCGATGCGCCGGCAAAGTACGCCAGCAACTATGTGTCCACCGTGGAGGTCGCCTGGGCCCGCTATGCCCTTGGCCTCGCCTTCGCGGTCATCGTTCTTCGCCCGTGGCGTCTGCCTCACCAGTACGCCACGAAGCGGCCACGGCTGCAGGCGGTGCGCGGGGTGTTCCTACTCCTGTCGACCGTCTTCAATTTCATCGCCATCCATTACCTGCCGCTCGCCCAGACCGTTTCGATCACCTTCGCCGCGCCGCTGCTAATCACCGCGCTCGCCGGGCCACTGCTCGGCGAGTGGGCGGGGCCGCGCCGCTGGGCGGCCGTGATCACCGGTCTCCTCGGCGTCCTGATCGTCATGCAGCCGCAGCCGAGCGCGTTTCATCCGGCCGTCTTTGCCTCGCTCAGCGCGGCCTTTTGTTACGCCGGCTACTACCTGACCACGCGCATGCTGAGCGCGACCGAAACCGCGGCCGGGATGCTCATCTACGGCACGCTGGTCGGCGCCGCCCTGCTCACCCCGACGCTGCCCTTCGTCGCCGAGGTGCCGCCGACGTGGACCGTCGCCGCGGCGCTCGTGGTCTGCGGGCTCGCTGGCGGGCTCGGTCACTGGTTCCTGATACTGGCGACGCGCTACGCACCGGCGCCGGTGTTGGCGCCCTTTACCTACACCCAGATCGTCTGGATGGTGGCGGCCGGGTACGTATTCTTTGGCGACGTGCCGACCGTCAGCACCCTCTTTGGTGCCGCCGTCGTGATCGCCAGCGGCCTCTACATCCTCTACCGCGAGCGTGTCCACCGCGACCGCTGACTCGTCTTCGCGAGGTCTGCTATCGTCAGGTCAACCTCCCGAGGGGAACGCGGTGACTGAAATCGATATCCTTGTGGCCGGCGCTTTGCCGGCCGTCGCAGACGAAGCGTTGAACAGCCTGTTCGCGGCCCATCGCACCGTCGATATCTCGAGCCTCGACGACGCGACCGCAGCTATCGTCCGCGGCGTGGCGCGCGGCCACGGCACCAAAATCGACCGCGCGGCGTTCGAGCGGATGCCGCGATTGGAGATCGTCGCCAATTTCGGCGTCGGCTACGATGGCATCGACCTGACGTGCGCCGCCGAACGCGGGATCGTCGTCACCAACACGCCCGACGTCCTCACCGAGGAGGTCGCCGACACCGCCCTCGGTTTGCTCCTGATGACGGTTCGCGAATTGTCTGCCGGCGAGCGGCACCTGCGCGCCGGCAAGTGGGAGAGCGATGGACCCTACCCGTTGACCCCGGCGACGATGCGCGACCGCACTGCCGGCATCGTCGGTCTCGGCCGGATCGGAATGGCAATCGCCCGCCGCCTTGACGGCATGCAGGTGCCCGTCGCCTATCACAACCGCCATGAGCGGAGCGACGTCCCCTACCGCTACTATCCGAGCCTCCACCAGTTGGCCGCCGCCGTCGATACGCTGATCCTCGTCGTCCCCGGCGATGTGTCGACGCGCAACATGGTCGATGCGACGGTCCTCGAGACGCTCGGGCCCAATGGCGTCCTTATCAACATCGGCCGCGGCAGTGCCGTCGATGAACCCGCCCTGGTCGCGGCACTCAGGAATAGGACCATCTACGCCGCGGGACTGGACGTGTTCGCCGATGAGCCCCATGTCCCCACAGAGCTGATGGAGCTCCCCAACGCCGTGCTCCTTCCCCACGTCGGTTCGGCCTCGATCTTCACCCGCAACGCCATGGGTCAGCTCGTCGTCGACAACCTCAAGAGTTGGTTCGACGACGGCAAGCCGCTGACGCCAGTCTCCGAGACCCCCTGGCCGCTGCCCGGAAGGACGTAGCGCCTGGAACCTACTTCACCCACGTCCCGCCGAGTTCGTCCTCGATGTGGATGCGAATGATCTCCTTGAAGCTCGGGTCCGCCCGGAAGCCGAGTTCGAGCGCGCGCTCCGGTGCAAAGTTGCGCGGCCAGCCGGCGACGATCCGCATGATCGTCTCGTCCGGCTGGCGGCGAATGCGGGCCACGACCGCCTTGCCCGCTACCTTCCCGAGCGCGGCGATCTGCTCGCCGACCGTCACTGAAAGGCCGGGCATAGTTAGGTTGCGCCGCGGCCCCAGCGCCACCCCGTCCAGCCCTGCCGCGTGGATCAAGAACCCCACGGCTGTACGCGGGCTCGCGTGCCAGTGGCGGACGTCTTCAGCGACCGGCAGCACAGCCTCGTGGCCGGTGAGCGGTTCGCGGATGATGTTGGAGAAGAACCCCGACGCGGCCAGGTTGGGTTTGCCCGGGCGAACGCAGACGGTCGGCAGCCGGATGCCGACCCCATCCATGAACCCCCGCCGCGTGTAATCCGACAACAGGAGCTCCGAGATCGCCTTCTGCGTTCCGTAGGACGTCAAGGGCGTGTGGAAGAAGTCATCCGGGATCGCGTCGGGAAACGGCGCCCCGAACACCGCGATCGACGAGGTGAACACCACGCGCGGGCGGTAGCCGTGGCCGACCCGGCGGATCGCCTCGAACAGCATCCGCGTACCGTCGAGATTCGTGCGGTAGCCCTTGTCGAAGTCGGTCTCCGCCTCACCGGAGACGATCGCCGCCAGGTGAAAGATCACCTCAGGCCGGTCCGCGACCAGTTTCTCCGCGTTTCCCGGCGCCGCGACGTCGAGCGCGGTCGCCTTGATCGCAAACGGCGCATTTTCGGGTGCAAACGGCTGCACCCAGTCGGCCAGGGTGAGATGTGTGATCGTCTTCCCGGCGAGCTGACCCTCCTGCGCCAGCCGGCGCGCCAGCTTGGCGCCAATCATGCCGGCCCCGCCGATGATGAGAATCTGCATGTTAGTTTTCCTCTAGAGCGCAATCCCTCTGTCAACCGAATAAATCTGGCCGGTGGTGTAGACTCGTCTGACGCGAGATAGACGGCGAGCATCGCAACTTACTCGGCCGTGCCGCGGCTCTTGAAATCGGTCATCAGCTCTACCTTTGTGTCGGCAGCGATGACGTGCGCGCCTTCTTCGGCGAAGGCGACCGCAGTCACCCGGCCGATCGCGGCGCTGGCCGCGGTCGGGAGCGCACACTTGCCCCTCCAACCTGTTCATGTGGCGTCGCTCTCTCTGGAAGGTACCGGTTTGATTTCGCACGCCTTATGCGCCAAGAGTGGCCGCCAAATCAAATGTGACTGGGGAAACGCCTTGCTTCACACCATCGCCGGCTTCGACCGGATCGGCGAGGAGAATGCCTTCGCCGTCCTGGCCCGCGCCACCGCGCTCGCCGCCGAAGGGCGCGACATCGTCAATCTCGGTATCGGCCAGCCGGACTTCCGCACGCCCGAGCACATCGTCCAGGCAGGCATCAAGGCGCTCCGTGAGGGCCATCACGGCTACACGCCGGCGACGGGCATCCTGCCCCTGCGCGAAGCGGTCGCCGCCGACATCTTTCGCCGCCTGAACGTCGAGGTCTCCCCCGACCGGGTAATGATCATGCCGGGCGGCAAGGTGACCATGTTCGCCGCCATCCTGATGTTCGGCGAGCCCGGCACCGAGATTCTCTATCCCGACCCCGGCTTCCCGATCTACCGCTCGATGATCGAGTTCACCGGTGCCAAGCCCGTGCCGATCCCAATCCGCGAGGAGCACGCCTTTGCCTTCTCCGCGGAGGAGACCCTGGCGCTGATGACGCCTCGGACCCGATTGGTGATCGTCAGTTCGCCCGCAAACCCGACCGGCGGCGTCACCCCGAGGGCCGAGATCGACGCCCTGGTAGCCGGCCTCGCTGAGTTTCCCGACGTAGCCATCCTGTCTGACGAGATCTACGGCCAGATGACCTACGACGGTCTCGCCCATGTCTCGCTGTTGACCTACCCGGAAATCAGCGACCGCCTGATCCTGCTCGACGGCTGGTCGAAGACTTACGCCATGACCGGCTGGCGGCTGGGCTATTCGGTGTGGCCGGCCTCACTCTACGACCACGTCCGCAAGCTCGCCGTCAACGCTTGGTCGTGCGTTAACGCGTCGGCCCAGTACGCCGGCATTGCGGCGCTGGAGGGTCCGCAGGACTCGGTCGCCGCCATGGTCGCCGAGTTCGACAAGCGCCGCGGCATCGTCGTCGAGCGACTGAACACCCTGCCGGGCGTTTCCTGCATCACGCCGAAGGGCGCGTTCTACGCCTTCCCCAACATCAAAGAGACCGGCTTCCAGGCGAAGGAACTCGCCGCAACCCTTCTGGAAGAGGTCGGCGTCGCGGTCATCGGCGGCCCCGACTTCGGCGTCCTCGGCGAAGGCTATCTCCGCGTCTCCTACGCTGCCTCCGCCGACGACATCGTCAACGCGATCACCCGCATCGGCGATTTCCTCGGCCGCAACGCTTGAGCCGCGGCGCGAAATCGCACCACGCGCGATTCTGATTCGCGACGATTGCCAGCACCGACGGATGCCGTCCCCGTTATCCCCGATTCTCCCAAAGTGCCGACTCGGTGCTTTCACATGCGACCTGCATCACCGATGATGCTTTCACCGCAAAGGGCCGGTCGAGTCCAACGAGGGCAGGTTGGACGTTATAGGCTGGTTCTTTGACGGACCGCGCCGGCGGCCCGAGCGAAAGCCGGGAGAATGCCGGAAAGCCCCGCGGCACTGCCTATGGCAATGAACGCAGCGATGCGGCACAGGGCCTAAGGGCAGTCCGGGGTCGACCGTAAAGGTCGAACTCGGGTGGGAGGCCACTGTGTTCAGCAATGGGCATGGAACGCCTTTCACGCATCGGCTCGCGGTCGACGGCGCCCATCCTTCGGGCGAGGCTGCCGACGACTAAGCGAACTGATCAGGGAGGCGTCGGTTGGGGCGACCCAAGCGGCGCCTTTCTGATCACTGATCCTGACTCCAAACTAAGTACATCCTGACTCCAAACT
>CAYTXI010000037.1:1341-21529 GCA_964441935.1 uncultured Bauldia sp. | reverse complement strand
TGGCCGAGATCGGCGTGCGCGGCCCGGGCTTCCGGTCCTGGCGGGCGTAGCCGAAGTAGGGGATCACCGCGGTGATGCGGCGAGCCGAGGCGCGTCTCGCCGCGTCGATGATGATCAACAGCTCCATCAGGTGATCGTTGGCGGGATAGCTGGTCGACTGGATGACAAACAGGTCCTCGCCGCGGACATTCTCCTGGATCTCGACGAAGATCTCCTGATCGGCGAAACGCCTGACCGAGCACTTGGCAAGCGGAAGCTCGAGATAGGTGGCAATGGCCTCGGCCAGGGCGCGATTGGAATTGCCCGCAACCAGCTTCATCGAGTGCGTTTCCGTTGTGGATGTTGCCCCGTCGGGGACCCGAATCCGGCCAAGCGCCGGCTAGGATGCCGCGGCCTTGTAGCAATCGGGAGGCGGAGATGGCAACGGGGCGGCCGGGTTAGCCGCGCACCCAGTCGGCGAGCGCGTCGACCGTTTCGCGCGCGGTGATGTTGATCATCGCGTCCGTGACGGCGGTCCACGGATCGGCGCTGCCGCCCGGCGCCGGCTCCTGACCCGAGATACGGTGCACGCGGTTGCCGGCGGCGTCGAACACGTCCCAGACGTAAACCAGCAGCACGCGGTGGAAGTCGCCGACGGCCGACAGGTAACCCTTGACGCGGTAGGTAGCGGCTGCATCGTCGGCGACGATGGTCAGGCTTCGCGAAGGTGCATGGGCCTTGATCGCGTCCTCCATCGCATAGACGAACGTGCCAGGAACGTTCTCGACCGGGGCGAACGCGAAACTCGCCTCCGGGGCCCTGATCGGGGCCGGCCCCAGCGTCCGCAGCTTGGTCGGCGATATGGTCGGCGGACCGAGCTCCGGGCGCTCGGCGATGCGCTGAGCCACGCAGGCGCTCAGCGCGATGACGGCGGCGATGACCGACACGAGGCGAAATGGGCGCAGGCGAGACATCAACCGTACTCCGGCCGCACGGGCGGTTTTGTCTAGCCGCAATCGCTGCGGCATGCCAGAGCGGCGGCCACCTACGGCAGGAGGACGATCGCGGAGAGCTGGCGGCCATAGTCCGGCTCGCCGCGATGGGTGGCGCGTCGATAGGAAAAGAATCGCTCGCCGTCGGCATAGGTGCAGGCGGAAAGTTGCGATGCGGCCACCCCGGCGGCGGTCAGCCGCTCAACGATGTAGCCCGGCAGATCGAACAGGCTGTGACCGTCGCGCGCTGACCGGCGGAAGAAGCGGGCGTTTGCCCGGTCGGCGGTAACGTAGCGATCCTCGACCTCGCTGCCGACCTCGTAATTAGCCTGGCTGATCGTGGGGCCGAGGGCGGCGACGATCTCGCCGCGGTGGGCGCCCAGTTCCTCCATGGCCGCGACCGCCGCCTCGAGGATGCCGGCCAGCGCGCCGCGCCAGCCGGCGTGGGCGGCGCCGACGACGCGCGCCGAGGCGTCGGCGAGCAGGACCGGGCCGCAATCGGCGGTCCCGACCGCGAGCGCGATGCCGTGCCGGTCGGTCACGACGGCGTCCGCTCTGGGTCTTTGTCCGCTCGGCCACGGGGCGGTCAGCGGGACCGCATCGGTCCCGTGGACCTGATATGGGCTCGCTAGCCTTTCCAGCCCGACCCCCAGCGCGGCGGCGACGCGGCCGCGATTTTCCAAGACCTTGGCGCGGTCGTCGGCCGACCCGACGCCGCAGTTGAGGCTGGCGTAGATGCCCTGAGACACCCCGCCGGCGCGCGTGAAGAAGCCGTGCCGAATCCCCGGCAGGGCGGCTAGGCGCGGGTCGGTGAGATGCGGAGCGGCGACGCTCACGCGTCGAGGACCGGCAGCCGCAGGCCTGGCGCAGAAATGGCCAGCACCTTGAACAGGTCGCCCATCGCCTGCGGACCGGCGAGGCGTTCGATGGCCTTGGCGATCATCTCGCGGGTGCGCGCGTCTTGGCCGCGGCCGAGAACGTTGGCGCGTTCGACGAGCCCCAGCTTGACCAGGAACTCGCCCTGGTTGACGAGCGGCCGGGATCGGGCGCCGGCCGCGGTTGCGGCTTTCGACAACGCCGAGAAGTCCACGTGGGCGGTGAGGTCGGCTTCGCCGGGCCGCGCCAGCGGGTCGTCGTACTTGTGGCCGCGCACGGCCTGCAGGGTGTCGCCGTATCCCGGCTTGCCGCTGCCGTAGTCGATGAACAATCCGGCACCGCCCGTGGCAACAAGCCGTTTGGCGATCAGGGCCACGATCGCCTGCGCGCCGGTCGAGGCCTCGACTACGGCGCCCTCGGGGAGGACCACGTTCAGCGGCCGCTGATTGACGGGCTTCAGACCGACGGCGAGGTCGCCGTCTTCGCCGAGTCCGACGACGCGCTCCGACCAGCGATCGTTTTGCCACTGGAACTGGCGAACGGGCATGGCATCGAAGAACTCGTTGGCCAGGAAGATCGCGGGCCCGGCGGGCAGATCCTCAACGCTGACGTGCCACTGGACGGCGACGCCGGAGGCGGACAGCGTTGCTTGCTGAACCTCGCGCAGGCGCGGGCTGATCTCGACCAAGTGAACGTCGGCGGCGTCAAGGAAGCTCGGCTTGACGTGGCCGGTGCGTAAAACGTCCGCCATCAGCGTGCCGCGTCCCGGGCCGAGCTCGGCGAGGACGAAGGCGCGCGGCTCGCCCATCATCTCCCACACGGCGATCGACCACAGGCCGATCAACTCGCCGAAGATCTGGCTGACCTCGGGTGCGGTGACGAAGTCGCCGGCTTTGCCGAATGGCTCACGGCGCATGTAGTAGCCGTGCTCGGGGTCGACGAGGCAGGCCGCCATGTAGTCGGCAATGGTCATGGGTCCGCCGGCGCGGATGCGCGCAACAAGCTTCTCGGCCAGCGGGGTCACGCGCGCCTCGCGGTTGCGCCCGACGGGCGCCTCGCCGACCAGACCATCAGGGCGAGGCCAGCGACGATCATCGGGATCGAAAGGGCCATGCCCATGGTCAGGCCGCCGGCGAGGTAGCCAACCTGGACGTCCGGTTCGCGGAAGAACTCGACGAAGGTGCGGGCAGCACCGTAGCCAGCGGCGAAACCGCCGGCTACGAAGCCTGGCGTCGACAGCCGGTGGTAGCGGTGGATGAGCAGGCGCAGGACCACGAACAGAACAACGCCCTCAAGCGCGGCTTCGTAGAGCTGGCTCGGGTGGCGCGGCAGCGGCCCGGCGTCGGGAAAGACCATCGCCCAGGGGGCGTCGCTCACCCGCCCCCACAATTCGCCGTTGATGAAGTTGGCGAGGCGGCCGAAGAACAGGCCGAAGGTCACCGACGGAGCGATCACGTCGATGAGCGACCAGATGGGGATGCCGCGCCGCCGCGCGAACAGCACCATCGCCAGGATCGTGCCTAAAAAGCCGCCGTGGAACGACATGCCGCCATGCCACACCGCAACGATTTCGGCCGGCTGATCGATGAAGCGCGGCAGGTCGTAGAAGAGAACGTAGCCAAGACGCCCGCCGACGACGATGCCAACCGCCGCCCAAACGACGAAGTCGTCGATGTCGACGGGTCTCAGCGGAGCGCCGTCCACACCCCACAGGCGTCCGTTGGCGACCAGGCGACGCGCGTACCACCAGCCGATGAAGATGCCGACGATGTAGGCGAGCGCGTACCAGCGGATGGCGAACGGCCCGATCTCGATCAGGACTGGGTCGATCGCGGGGAAGGGCAGGACAAACAACGGCACGCGGCAAGCTCCTGGAAACGTGGGGCAACCTGCGCCGTCGGGGGCGGCGCGGTCAAGGCGACCGCGTCCTTGCGGGAGGCTCGGCGCGACCCCATAGTCTGTGGACATCGAGGCCAGGGAGCGCCGGACCATGACACAGAGCTCGAATCGTATCTTCGACGAGATGGCGCGGCTGATGAGCGACGCCGCCAGCGTGGCCCAGGGGGTCAAGCGCGAAGCGGAGACGGCGTTCCGCACCCAGATGGAGCGCTTCGTCGCCGACATGGACCTGGTAAAGCGCGAGGAGTTCGACGTCGTGCGCGAGCTCGCGTCGAAGGCGCAGACGGAGAACGAGGCGCTCAAGAAACGCATCGCCGAGCTTGAAAAGACGCTCGGCGGCGGCGCAGCGCCGAAGGCCAAGCAGACGCGACGCGCCAAAACGAAGGGCAACTGAATCCAATTCGTCACACGTTGTGAAAAACCGGCCTGCGGCACTATCATTTGTGGCCCGGCCGCGGGCGCGGTCTATATACTGATTCTCAACAGAGATTCGCCGCGTGCGCCGTCCGTTGGCGCATGGTCCGGTGGCGTAATCGCCAGTGTTGCTTTCGTCGCCAGGTACCAGCCGAACAACTGCCGCGGTCGGCCCTCATGCGCCTCATCGATATCGAACAGGAACGCCAGTCGAACCCCGTCGACGTGATCGAGCACATCGCCGCGCTCAACGATTGGGCGTTCGAACGGGCCGGCGACGACGAGATCACGATCTCGGTCGGTGGCGGATGGTGCGACTACCACGTGTCGTTCTCGTGGATGGAAGAGAGGGAGGCGGTGCATCTCGCCTGTTCGTTCGACCTGCGCGTGCCGGAGACGCGCCAGGTCGAGGTGATGCGCCTGTTGACGGCGATCAACGAGCAGATGTGGATCGGCCACTTCGACCTGTGGTGCCGCGAAGGCGTTATCATGTACCGTCAAGCGCTGCTGCTCTCCGGTGGTGCCGACCCCACCACGGCGCAGGTCGAGCGCCTCCTGGTCACGGCCGTCGAAGCGTGCGAGCGGTACTTTCAGGCTTTCCAGTTCGTGGTCTGGGCCGGCCGGTCGGCGCGGGAGGCGGTCGACGCGGTGTTGTTCGAGACCGTCGGGGAGGCTTGAGGCGCGCGAGCGCCGCCGCTCCTGCCGACGTCGCCACTTGTCACGCGCCGCGCCGTGAGGTGAATTGCCCCCCGCCGATGCGGGAATGACGGGTGCAATCGCCGCCATGCCTCTCTCATCCTTCACGATCGAATCCCCGCTGGTGCTGGTCGGCGCCGGCAAGATGGGCGGCACCCTCCTCAAGGGCTGGCTCGACGGTGGGCTCGACCCCCGGGCGGTTGTCGTCGTCGACCCAACGCCGCCGGCGGACACGACCGCTATGCTCGCCGCCGCCGGCGTCCGCGCGCTGTCGTCGCCGCCGTCTGGCACAACGGCGAAAGTGATCGTGGTCGCGGTCAAGCCGCAGGTCATCGGTGAGGTGCTGCCGGGCCTCCGCGGCGTCGCTGGTCCCAAAACCCTGTCGATATCGATCGCCGCCGGCACGACGCTCACGACGCTGGCGGCCGGGCTCGGCGATACGGCGATCGTGCGCTCCATGCCCAACACGCCAGCCCAAATCGGCCGCGGCATCACTGCGGCGATCGCCAACGCGCGGGTCGACACGGCCGGGCGGGCTCTTGCCGGCGAACTCCTGTCGGCGGTGGGCGAGGTGGTGTGGGTCGCCGACGAAGGGCTGATGGACGCGGCGACGGCCGTCTCCGGGTCCGGACCCGCGTATGTGTTCCTGCTCGCCGAATGTCTGGCGGAGGCGGCGGTCGCGGCCGGCTTCGATCAAAGCGCTGCGGACCGGCTCGCCCGCGCGACGGTTACCGGCGCCGGCGAGCTTCTCCGTCGCTCCGACCTGTCGCCGTCTGAGCTCCGTGAAAACGTGACCTCGCCGAACGGAACGACGGCGGCGGCGCTGGCCGTGCTGATGGCCGACGACGGCCTGGCGCCGCTGATGAAACGAGCGGTGGCGGCGGCGAAAGAGCGCTCACGGGAGCTGTCGGGCCAATAGCTGTTGGACGGGACGACCGGGGAAAGCCGATGGCCGACGCACCTTCGCCGATCACGTTCGACGATTTCCTGAAGGTCGACGTCCGGGTCGGCACGATCGTCGAGGCGCGGCCCTTTCCCGAAGCGCGCAAGCCGGCCTATCAGCTGCTCATCGACTTCGGCGCGGAGATCGGGTGCAAGAAATCCTCGGCCCAGATCACCGCCAACTACACGCTCGACGAGCTTCCCGGCCGCCAGGTCGCCGCAGTCGTCAACTTCCCACCGCGTCAGATCGGGCCGATAATGTCGGAAGTGCTGACCCTCGGCTTCCCCGACGAGAACGGCGAGGTCATGCTGTTCGCTCCCGACCGTCCGGTGCCCGACGGCGGCCGGCTGTATTGAAGAAGCGCGGACGCGCGCTAGAGGGTCTTGAGGAACTCGATCAGGTCTCGTTTGTCGGCCGCCGACGCATCGACGAACATGTTGTGCCCCTGGTTGGAGAGACCCGTCCAGCGGGTGTCGTAGAGCCGCTCTCTGGTCTTCCAGTCCTCGCGAACCTGCCCGACCGGATAGCCGACGCAGGCGCGGTCGAAGTCGGTATCGATGTTCTCGGTCGTGCCGACCCAGAAGCGCCGCACCCGCTCGGAGTCGGGCGTCAGCAGCTGGCAGAGGTTGGGCACCGAGCGATTGTGGAGGTACGGATAGCGGCTCCATATGCCGACCAGCGGCGGGGGGACGTAGCCACCGGTCTCCTGCAACACGATCCCGAAGCGGCGCGAAAAGTCGAGCCGGTTGACGCGCCCGGCAACATAACCCGTGCCACGGGCGCGGTTCGGATCGGTGCCGACGTCGGCGACCTTGGTAGGACGTGGGTAGTCGACCGATACGGTGCGGTGACCCGTGGACCAGGTTTTGCGATAGACGCCGTGGCAGCCGGAGCAGCGGGCGAGGAAGTGGCGCTCGCCGCGCCGGGCCGCGGCCACGTCGATGGGGTCGTCGAGGAAGTCCTCGATGCGCGGCGGCTCGGTCGCGGCGACGAAGCGTTCCATCCGTTCGATCGCGTCAGGGGCGCCGACGAGCCACGACTCAAGCTCGACGAGGTCGGTCCCTCTGCCGATCTCGTTGAAGAGGTAGGCCAGCGGGATCACGCTGCGCGTGGTGAGCGAACCATCGGAGAGAAAGCGGTCCTTGTACTTCACCAGCCACCAGTCCATCGGTTTGGAATCGGCGACCGCCCAATCAAACGGGTCCGGCCGGGGGTGGGCCGCGTAGTAGTCGGAGCGTGTGGCCGTGGTATCCGGCCCACGGCGCGCCAGACTCAGCGACACCTGCGCGAAAGCGGTGTCGAGGCCGAGCGCCAGCGGTCGGCGGGCACCGACCGAGCGCAGATTGCGCTGGGTGCGTTTGAGAAGGGCCGTCTCGTCGGCGTCGCGCGCTCCGAGCAGGGCGACCGGCGTCTGTTGCAGGTACGCTTTGGCGCGGACGAACAGGAGATTGGCCCGCGCCGACTTGTTGCTCATCCCGACGACGAGGGTGCCGAACAGATTCTGGCTGTGGCAAGTGACGCAGCCGAATGTGAGGCCTGGCCCCCACTGGGTTTGAACCGGGTAAGCGCCGACGGCCTCGAATTCCCCGCGCGGATCGATGGGTGCGGCGGTGATCCCGAGCCAGGCGTAGAAGGCCGCGCGGTTCGCTGCGGCAGCACGGTCGGCCACAAGGCTGCGTGCCAGCTTGACCATCGGGGCCTGGTTCGCGAACTGTCGTCTGGCCCAATCTTCCGGCAGCAGAATGCCGCTCGCCGCAGGGGGATACAGCGTCAGCGGTTCGAGCTTCCTGGCGAGTCCTGGGCCGAATTCGCGGGATGGGGTCGAGTCGTCGACGATGTATGCGTCGGCAACTGATGTGTCGCCGGCATCAAGCGGGATGGTGGTGCCGACGATGAGCGGCACCGCGAGGCAAGCGACGCCGAAGAGCCTGGAGACCGCGCTCGCAAGCGAACGATCCGGTACGAGGGCCATTGGTGTGACAGCTTCCACGTTCCTGTCGCCCCGATGAGGTGGGGTTACGCGGCTCGCTTAGCACGGAGTCCAAGAGGGAGCGACAACGGCTTTCCGAACGGGGTCCGCCTCACGCCGGCACCGTCACCGTCACCCTCAGCCCGCCAAACGGACTGTCGGACAAGGCGATGTCGCCGCCGTGGCTGCGAGCGATGTCGCGGGCGATCGGTAAGCCGAGGCCGGTGCCGCTCTGGTCACGGTCGCGGGCGTCGTCGAGCCGGTAGAACGGCTTGAACACCGCCTCCTGCTCCTCGAACGGGATGCCGGGCCCGTTGTCGTCGACCGTGACGGTCAGTTGGCCGTCGGCATGGCGACCGGCGACTACGACATGGGTGCCGTGGCGGGCGGCGTTGCCGATAAGATTGTCGATGCAGCGCTTGAAGCCCTGCGGCCTGACGCGGACGATCGGGTCGCCCGAGAACGAGCAGCGGACGTCGCGACCGGACACCCGGCCGGCTTCGCCGAGATCGTCGATCAGGGCGGCGACGTCGGTCGGCACGGGGTCTTCGCCCAGGTTGCCGCCGGCGAAGGCAAGATAGCCCTCGAGCATGCGGTTCATGTCGTCGACGTCGTTCTTCAGGGCCGCGACGTCGGCACTCTCCTCGATCAGAGCGAGCTGGAGGCGGAAGCGAGTGAGCACGGTCCTCAAGTCGTGGCTGACGCCGGCGAGCATGGCCGTGCGCTGGTCGATCTGGCGCTCGACGCGCTCACGCATGTCGTGGAAGGCGGCGGCCGCCTGGCGGACCTCGCGGGCGCCGCGCGGGGCGAAGTCCGGCACCGGTCGGCCCTTGCCGAAATTGTCGACGGCGGCGGTCAGCGTCAGGATCGGACGGATCTGGTTGCGCAGAAAGACGATGGCGATGGCGAGAAGGACCACACTGGTCACCACCATCCCGGCGATGAACAGCGCCGTGTTCGGGGCGTAGGTCTGGCTGCGGCGCGCCAGCACCCTGAGTACGTGGTCGTCGAGCTTGATCCGGATCTCGATCAGATTGGAGCGGCCGACCGTGTCGATCCAGAAGGGCTTGCCGATCTGCTCGCTGATCTCACGGCTGATCACCTGGTCGAGCGGCGTGAAAAACGGCTTCGGCGCGGCAGCGGGTAGCGGCTCAGGCGGCAGAACGGTCACGTTGAGGCCTAGCCGGTCGTCGGCGATGCGGGTGATCTCGGCGAAGGCCGCATCCTGCGGGTAGGTTTCCAGCATGTCGACGATGGCGGCGATATCGCCCACCAGCCGAGCGGTGAGGTGGGCGGTGACCTGTTGCCAGACCCGCTCCATGAAGATGAAGGCCACCACCGCCTGGAGAAGCACAACCGGGGTGATGATGATGATGAGTGAGCGCGCGTAAAGGCCCTTCGGCACGGCGCGGCGGACGGGCCGCGTCAGGCGTCGGCGGGCGGCGCGTGTGCGCAGGATGAGGCGCCGCCAGGTGGCACGGAAACCGCGCCGCGGCGGGTTCGATTCGTCAGCCATCGTTGCCATGGCGTGGGGCGCTCTCTCCGCGGACCTAGCCGGCGACCGCCAACCGGTAGCCGACGCCGCGGACGGTCTGCAGATAAAGCGGATTGGCCGGATCGGGCTCGATTTTGCGCCGCAGCCGGTTGATTTGCACGTCAACGGTGCGCTCGCCAGTCGGGCCAGTGGCGACCACCAGTTTGTCGCGGGAGATGGTCTCGCCGGGCGATGCCGCGAAGATAGCCAGAATCTGACGCTCGCGCTCCGTAAGGTGGACCGCCTCGCCGCCGCGCTTCAGCTCCAACTTCTCGCGGTTGAAGACGAACGGCCCGAAACTCACCTGTGCGATCAGCGGCGCGGCCGGCGCGCTGCTGCGCTTGAGGATGCTGTTGATGCGCAGGAGCAGTTCGCGCGGCTCGAACGGCTTGGCGAGGTAGTCGTCGGCGCCGCTTTCCAGACCGGCGATGCGACTTTCCGTCTCTGAGCGAGCGGTCAGCATCAGGACGGGAACCTCGGTCGTCTGGCGCAGGCTCCGGACCAGCGCCATACCATCCTCGCCGGGCATCATCACATCGACGATGAGGAGGTCGAACGCCAGGCCTGCGAGTCGCTGGCGCGCTTCGACGGCGTTGCTAGCGCTGGTGACGCGGAAGCCCTGTTCACCCAGATAGCGCGAAAGCAGGACGCGGATGCGACGGTCGTCGTCGATAACAAGCAGGTGCGGGGCGTCGTCGGGCAGCGGATATTCGGCAACCGGCGCGACCATGGCGAGAATGTCCTCGGGAGCCGGCTAACGTCCGATTAGGCGATCGACCTTGTCCCGTTCGCCGGCGTCGATGATAGCGCGCAAGAACTTCTCGGCACCGACGCGTTCGACCGGCGACAGGGATTGCAGCGCGCCACCGATGCGCCGGGCTTGCAGGTCGATCAGGCGCTGGGCCAGGGCGCGGCCGGCTTCGGTCGGGTAGAGCAGACGCTGGCGGCGGTCGAGCGCACCAGGCCGTTGCTCGATGAAGCCGCCGTCGACGAGCTGTTTGAGGACGCGGCCGAGGCTCTGCTTGGTGATCTTTAGAATGTCGAGCAGGTCGGCGACGCGGATGCCGGGGTGGCGGTTGACGAAGTGGATCACGCGGTGGTGGGCGCGGCCGAAACCGTAGCTGATCAGGGCGGCGTCGGGACCGGAAATGAAGTCGCGATAGGCGAAGAACAGCAGCTCGATGAGCGTGATCTCCGGTTGGTCGTCTGCAGACAGCGGCGTCGTGATCGGTGCGTCCGCGGCCCCACCTGTCCCTTTCGCGGACCCATCCTCCGATTTGAAATTTATGTCAGCCATATTGACATATTTTCGCGCGATTGTTACTGGAGGGGCGGTCGCGGCACCGTCGGACCCCCGGCACAGCTGGCGGTTGCGCCGGATTTCCCTGCCGCGGGCAACATATCGGCGATTGCGATGCGACGCAAAAGGGCGTCGAATGCGCGGTTTGCCATAGAATAAGCGTGGCGCGGGGCCTCTTGGCCCGCGCGCGGGAGGAGGAGCATCATGGCGGCTCAGCCCTACGACGATCGTGCCGGCGTTATATGGATGGACGGCGAATATGTGCCGTGGGCCGACGCCAAGCTGCATGTGCTCAGCCACGGCCTCCACTATGCGAGCGCCGTGTTCGAAGGTGAGCGCGCATACGGCGGCGTGATCTTCAAGCTCGACGAGCACACGCGGCGCCTGCACGATTCGGCGGCGATGCTCGGGTTTGAAATCCCCTATTCGGTGGAGGCGATTAACGAAGCTTGCAAAGAGCTCCTCGTGAGGCAGGGCCTGAGCGACGCCTATGTGCGCCCGATCGCGTGGCGGGGCTGCGAGATGATGGGCGTGTCGGCGCAGGCGACCACCATCCATCTTGCCATTGCCGTGTGGGAGTGGCCGTCGTACTTCAAGCCCGAAGAGCGGCTGAAGGGCATCCGTCTCGACGTCGCCAGATATCGCCGGCCTGACCCGGCAACCGAGCCGGCGAAATCCAAGGCGACCGGCCTCTACATGATCTGCACCATCTCCAAGCACGAGGCCGAGGCCAAAGGCTACGCCGACGCGCTGATGCTCGATTGGCGCGGGCAGGTCGCAGAGGCGACCGGCGCCAACGTCTTCTTCGTCAAGGACGGCGTTATCCACACGCCGGCGCCGGACTGTTTCCTTGACGGCATCACCCGGCGCACAGTGATCGATCTCGCGCGCAAGCGCGGCTACCAGATGGTCGAGCGCGCCATCATGCCCGACGAGATGGCAGGGTTCGAACAATGTTTCCTGACCGGAACGGCGGCGGAAGTGACGCCGGTCTCCGAAATCGGGCCGTATACGTTCACGGTCGGTGAGATCACGCGGACCCTGATGGACGACTATTCCGACGTCGTCCGGCCGCGCAAACACGCCATGGCCGCCAACGCCTGAGCGGGGCGCGGGACCAACGGATACGGCTCGGCCGATCGTGGCGATCTCCGAACGGAGCGTCTACGCTGCCTTCCGCGTGAGCGTGGTCCTGAAGGGCGCGAACGCGCTGCTTGAACTCGCGACCGGCGTCGCGGCCACCTTCGTCGACCCGGCAATGCTTAGGTCATTGATCGCGGCGCTTGTTCATCACGAGCTCATCGAAGATCCGAACGACCCGGTTGTGGGCGCGCTCATGCGTGCGGCCGAGAATTACTCGGTCGGTGAACAGCGATTCGCCACCTACTACCTAATCAGCCACGGTACGTTGAAGCTGATCGTCGTAGCCGGTCTGCTGGGCAACAGACGTTGGGCCTACCCCGCCGGACTGATCATTCTCGGGCTATTCATCCTCTACCAGCTCTATCGAATGACGTACGCGCCATCGCTCGGCCTGGCGCTGCTGACCGGCTTCGATTTTGTCGTCCTGTGGCTGATCTGGCACGAGTACCGGCGGGTCAGGCGTCACCAGCCGGTAGGCTAACAGCGGGCACGCGCGCGCTAGGTCGGCAGGTGTGCGGCGACCGCTGCCGCGACGGCCTCGGGGACCGGAATGTGGGCGGGATGCTCGTCGCCGGCTGGTGCGTCCGCCTCGGCCTTTGTGGCAAGCGTTTGCAGGTTCTCCCCCCAGCTTTTGCGCACCGGGCCGGCGGCCTTGAGGGTCATCGCCTTGAGCAGCGGACGGGTGAATGGGCTGGCCGTCGTCGGTTTGCCGCAGCGCATGGTGATACGGGTGCCGCCGGGTATGGGCTCCAGGAAGATGGTCGTCCTGACCGAGCCGTTGAGCGGCAACGCCATGTCGAAGGTGATGTGGTCGTAGGGCCTGACATCGCGCATGGTGAACACCGATACCGAACCGTCGCCGTGGGCGCAGTGCTCGACGGTGCCCGGCACCGTCCGCCCCCGCTCGGTGTTGCTCCGGGTCAGGTTGAGGACGCCCTCAACCCAGTCGCCTCGGCGTTCCGGGTGCGTGAAGTAGTACCAGCAGCGGGCCGGCGGCGCGTGGACCTCGATGGTGACGTCGGGAAACCAGATCTGATCCTGCGGCACGATCACCGTCTCGCGCGCGCGGTGCTCCTGCCACAGTGGTGCCATGTCGAGGACGCTGAGCACGCAGTCGTCGAACTTCTCGATCTTCTCAGTGTGGCGGCGGGCATCGGCGAAATACTCCGGTACGCCGATGGCGGTGACCGTCTGCTCGGTGAAGGCTGCGTAAGCCGTGATGCCGGTGTCCTCGGCGATGGTGTTCTTCATCAGCCGGTGGACGAGGATGACGTCGGGTCCGCCGAGCTCGGTGCGCCCGGCGATGCTCTGCTCGACGTAGGGGCCGTGGTGGACGAACAGCTTGAGGTCGAGGTTCGCCATGTTGCGGCAGGCGGCACACCGGCAGGTGGTGTTGTTGATCATATGCTCCAGTTCGTGGGCGAAGCCGAAGTAGAGCGCCTCGACGGTGTTGATAACGCTGTGGCCTTCGGCGACTTCCTTGCCGCGGGCGTGGGCGAGGATGGCGTCGCCCTGGACGTTGGAGAGCACGAAGGGGGAGTGCAGCTTGGCCAGCATCGCCGAGAACAGCCCCTCCAGGATGCCTCGGGCGTGGTCCAACTCCGAGGCGGTGAGGAAACTGGTGTAGCCGGTGATGTCGGCGATCAGCAGGTAACCGTTGTCGGCTGTTTGCATGGCGGGTGCTTCCCCCGTTGCTGACCGGCCGCGAGCCTAGTCGCTAGCGGCCCTGGCGGCAACTCGATCGGAGCCGCAAAAAAGCCGCCGGTTGCCCGGCGGCTTGTGTCGCGTTCGGCGCCGGTCGGCGGCGCTGCAGGAAGCCCCTCTACATCGCCTCCTCGTCGCTACCGCTATCGTCGCTACCGCTATCGTCGCTACCGCTATCGTCGCTACCGCTATCACCGCCGCCTTCGTCTGCGGCGACCTGTAGGTCGACCGCCTTTGGTCCCTTGCCGCGTTTGTCCGGTTCGGTTTCGAAAGAGATCCGCATGCCGTCGGTCAGCGCCCCGATGCCGGAGCGCTCGACCGCGGTGACATGAACGAACACGTCCTTGTCGCCATCGTCCGGTGTGATGAAGCCATAGCCCTTCGAGGCATTGAAGAATTTCACGGTGCCGTTCTGACGCATCGGATGACCTTTTCAGTTCGTGTCTCGGTCCCGGCCGGCCAGCCGGTCCCCGGGAAGCAGCCATTTGCAGAGATCGGCGAAATGATGGTGATCTCGGTCAGTCCTGCCGCGGCCCGTATTTGCACATCGCCGCCCTCCCAACGCCCGTCGGCGCCCGCCATTCAAAGCCTGCGGGCCCATGTTCCACTCTCTTCGGGTCCCATCATCTGCCCGAGGTCGAAATGATGCTGCAGGCGGCGTTAGAAAGCAATGGTTGTAGGGCGGCGCGGCGGTCGGCAGTCGCGCGCGGGCTGTGATCGGTCCGCGGTGCGGCGGTCCATCGCGCGAAGTGTGCACAAGTGCGTGAGCAGGTGAGGCAATGGCGATCCTGTGGTGTTAGCCCTGCGGCGCATAGATTATGGGCAAACCTGATGTGGGCAGACCCGCCAGCCGATAATCGGCAAACCGACCAGCGGAGGAATCAGGATGAGCGAGCAGCCGAAAGTCACGCAGGCGATGATCGATCTCTACGACGAGTACACCCACCTGACGCTCGACCGGCGCGACTTCATGGAGAAGCTCACCAAACTCACCGGCAGCGCTGCGGCGGCGGCGGCGATCGCGCCCTTGATTGCGGCGAATCCGGCGCGCGCGGCGATGGTCGCGCCCGACGACCAACGCCTCGTGACCGAGCGCGTCACCTATCCGGGCGCCGACGGCGTCACCATGCGGGGCTACTTCGCTGTCCCAGCGGGTGCGGCGGACAAACTGGGCGGGGTGGTCGTCGTTCACGAGAACCGCGGGCTCAACCGGCACATCGAGGATGTCACGCGCCGCGTGGCGCTGGAGGGGTTCGTGGCGCTCGCACCCGACTTCCTGTCGCCGCTCGGCGGCACGCCGGAGAACGAGGACCGAGCGCGAGCGATGTTCCGCGAGCTCGACGGTGCCAACACCATCGGCAACGGCGTGGCGACGGTCGATTGGCTCGCCGACCATCCACTGGCGAACGGGAAGGTCGGTGCCATCGGATTCTGCTGGGGCGGTGAAACGGTTAACCAGATCGCTGTCAACAGCTCCGAACTTGTCGCCGCGGTTCCGTACTACGGTCGGCAGCCGGCTGTGGATGACGCGATGCGCATCCATGCGCGGCTGATGCTGCACTATGGCGCTCTCGACGAGCGCATCAACGCCGGCATCGCCGACTACGAGGCGACGCTGAAAGCTGCTGGCGTCGACTACCAGCTGTTCGTCTACGAGGGCGCTAACCACGGCTTCAACAACGACACGTCGGAGGCGCGCTACAACGAGGCAGCGGCGGATCTGGCGTGGTCGCGCACGGTGTCGTTTCTCAAAGAGGCGTTGGGCTGAGCGAGCTGGGTGCGACGTAAGTCATTGCTTTGTTTATTTTTTTCCAGCCCACCGTGGTGCACGTCCGGCGGTGACGATCGACTTGAACGGCGTCGCGCGGCATCGATGTGTGGTCGGCTGAGATTGCACGGGCTGACCGTTTCGGAGTCCGACCGCGTGTCGATCGCGAGCGTAGTTGTCGACGACGTCGCAACGACCGCGACGATGGCAAGACGATCGCGCGATGGCGTCGCGACGAGACGCGATGACGGCGCGTGATGCATGACGATCACGAGAGAAAGCTCGACGCGGGGCGGGGCGACATCAAAACAACACTTATCGCGAAATACGCACCGCGTGGAATTAGCGGGTTGTTAACTCGGAAGTTGGACTAAAATGCGCGCGAGCCGATTCGCGGCTCAGCATGGAGAGGAGAAGTACATTGGCTAGGAAGACGACACGCAAGAAGCCGGCGAAGCGGAAGCCGGCGAAGAAGAAGCCCGCCAAGAAGAAGGCAGCGAAGCGCCGGACGGCGAAGCGCAAGTCCGCGAAGCGGAAGTGACGCGGGACATCGCCGGTTTTCGCCGGCGGCAATCGTAGCCTTCCGCCGCGTTGCGGCTCCGTTGCAAGAGCTGTCGCCGGCGGGCAGGTAGTAAAAAGGGGCATCGAAAGATGCCCCGTTTTCTTTTTGAACGGGCAGTGTCTGAACGGCCGGCAGGCCCATGGTGCGAGTCTACCCGATGCTCAGGGCTTGCTCGGCCGGCGTCGCGCACCTCTCGCGTTCCAGTTACGCATCGGACATGCGACGTCTCCCTTGGGCGCTTTCATGATCGTCGCGCGGTTTTCCGCAATCGTCGTTAACGAGACGCTTCAAAGCGACGACCTCGTCGGCGGCAGCGTCGAGATCTCGATCCTGTTACGGCGGGCGCCAGGGCGTTCGCCGCGTGCCGCCTTCGCGGCTGTCGCCCGTCCGACGCTCGATGCATCGGAAAATGCGGTATGCTTTGGCCGCAGGACCGGAGCATGAGGGGGGTGCGATGGTCGATCTGCCGGCCAAGGCGGACATCGAAAAGGCGCTGGTGACGGCGAGCGCCTTCCACGACGAGTATGAACGCGTGGTCCTGGAAGGCGTGGTCGATGAGCGCTGGGCGGGATTCTGCGCTGCCTTCGTTCTCGGCCGTCTCGGCGAATTCGCCAGCGCTAGCCGCCTTGCCCAGTTACTGGAAGAGGTGAGCGATAGCGACGACTGGGCGGCCGAGGCCGCCGAACACATTGTCACCAAGCTGAGGTCGTGAGCGGCGGTCGCGGCGCCGCCCGTGACGCCGCTATTGCGGCGGCGGCTGGTGGGTCATCAGTCGATGTAGGCCGATCGCCGGGAAGGCGCAGACGAGGAAGGCCCGCAGGCGGGCGGCGTTGCTGACCGCCACCCCGAGGGCTGCCGCATGGGTGTCCTGCAAGCCCATGGTCATGCCGGTGCACAAGATGAACTCAACGCCCCAGACCATCGGCATGATGGTGCCCGCCGCCGAGGACGATGAGGACGACTGGACCAACGCGGCTGCGGCGTTAGCCGCAATTGGCTGTGCGGCGAGCGCGGCAAAGGCGATCGCAGCAACGATCGAACGGAATTTGGCTTTCATTTGCGGCCCCCAAAAAGCTAGCCCCGACACGAATCAAAGCCAGGATGGCGTGATTCTGTTAAGCAAGAGGCAAACAAGTCGTAAACGCGCGCCCGGTGCGCGCCGCAGGTGAGCCGGGGAAGTCCGGCGCGTTCGAACGCGATCGCCGCCAGTCTAGAGTTCGCGCGCCTCTCCCGCTTCGTAGGCAACGACGTCGCGGTGGAGAACGCCGATCTCCTTGAGCGCGGCACGCCAGGCCACGACGTGGGGGGTCTTGGCGTGCGCCTCGAGGGCCTGCCAGTTCAGCCAGCGCTGCGAGATGCGCACGAAACCCGGTTCGAGAACGTCCTCGCCGTAGGCGCACGAGAGGCAGCCGTCCTCCTTACGAGTAGCCTCGATGACCGCCTGCATGTGCGGACGCGCCTTGTCCATGTCCTCTGGCGCGATGCGGAGATTCCCCGTGACGACGATCAAGGCCGGCCTCCCTCACATGGGTCGGTTGTTGGAGCGTCCATAGCACGAAGCGGCGGCGTGCCGCCAACGCGCGCGGCCTGCGCCGCCTCAGGCGACTGGCATGTAGATCTCGGTCAGGAGCTCGTCCTCGGGTGTCTTGTCGGGGTCGGAGACATAGACCTCCCAGGCGACTTGCGGTCTGGGCAGACCTTGCTCCTTCATATGAGCCGTCAGTGCGCCGTAGGTCTCGCGGAGCTTCGCATAGGGCCCGCGGTGGATAGCCCTCAGCGCCTCGCCCGACGGCGTCATGCCGGCCTTGACCTCACCCTCGACATTGGCTGCGTCGGTCGTCGAGACGGGGAAGCCGACGTCGATCTGCATGCTGCCGCTCGCCTCGTCCCAGTCGTGATAAACGGCGAGGGGCGGGCCCGCGGGCGCGATGCCGGTACGGCCGATGAAGCTTCCGATGACACCGAACGCCTCTTGCATGACGTTGGAGATCTCCTCCGGCTTCATGCTCGACGGACGTGTGACATAGACCATGGGCCGAGATTCGGCGTTGACGGTTTCGATTTGCATGGTGCTGCTCCTGACGGTGTGTTGGTTGCCGGGCAATCAGCGTGTCGGTGTCGACTCGTCTTGAGATCTCAGCAAGGCGATCCCCGGAGACGGCTAGGCATGGCCGCCGAGAGCGAGGCCAACGGCCAGGCCGGCCGCCAGCACCAGGAAGGACAAGACCGTCTTAACAGCGAGGTTTGGTTGCGGCCTTGCGCCCCCGTGGCTGCTCTGCATCGGCTGGGTGTCCCGTGCGTGTGACGTCTCGCCCTCCATTGCCATGGCGTCGTGGTCATGGCCGGGCGCGGCCACCTCCGTGCGACGAACGGTCATCATGCCGTGCTTCAGGTGGTTGGTCACCAGCCACCAGTTCATCGGGTAGGCGACGACGAATCCGACCATCAGCGCCACCGACATGCGGAACCAGAACAGCGGCGTGGTCGGATTGTGCGCTCCGGGCGTGCTGGCGAAAGCGATGGTCATCACCGGGATCATGCCGCCCATCAGGCAGTTCATCGACAGGAGCTCCGGCATGAAGGTTGCGCCCAGCGACTTTGTGTAGGAGCCACCGGCCATGGCCCGCATGAACAGCGCCTGGAAGATCGCCCAGCCGAACGCGAAGCCGAGAACGTATTCCAGGGTGAGGTGGGCGAGCGTCGGCAGCGCGATCGCCGTGCCGATCACCGCGCCAGCGAGGATGCCGACGCCGTCGCCGGCCACGCAGTGCATAGTCGAGCCCAGAACCTGGCGCCAGCGGACGGCGACATAGCGCTCGTGCAGGCCCGGCAGCGGCTCGCGACAACCGAGCACGTAAAGGAAGGCGCCGAACGGCCCCGCGTAGAGCGTGACCAGGACGAACCCCCATTTCAGAGTGGGGTCCTCCGGCGTCGCGCGGACGTCGATGGCGACGAAGGCAGCCGACAGCGCGGTGAGCCCGAACCACAGAAGCATGACGCCGTCGATCATCATCGTCGTCTCCCGCGATTCCACACGACCGTCCCCTCGGTCTCGGTTGCCTCGCCAAGCTTGCCGTTAGGTCGGACGCGACCCATGTTATGCCGGAAAGTGAAAGGCGTGGCCCCGATGGCGGCGTTTCGAGATGTTTTTCTTTCCTTCTTCATGCTCCTCGCCGGCAGTTCCGCGGCGATGGCGGCGGACCTAATCGCCGTTGCTCGGTACGACTGTGCCGACGGCAAGACCATCGACGCGACGTACTATTCGGACGGCGTCGACATCGTTCTCAGCGACGGCCGCGTCATGAGCTTGGCGCAGACCGTGTCCGGATCCGGCGCGCGCTACGCGAATGCCGACGAATCCGTCGTGTTCTGGAACAAGGGCAACGACGCCTTCATCACCGAGGGCGACCCAAACAACCCGATCTACGCCGACTGCGTCGGCGAAAAGTAGCAGGCGGAAACTGGCTGCGGCGTCCTGGTCGAAGCGTCGATCGCATGCTGCGGTCGTGCACTGTTTCGCCGGTCACATCGTGTGCGGCCGGTAGCCGATGCCGTTCGCCTGTTGCAACTCACGGACATACTGGACGATGGCGCCGACCTCGGCCTCGGTCACTTGCGGCTGCGGTGGCATGTTGCCGAAGGGCCAATGGTGTGCGCGGACGCCGTTGCGAGCGGCCAGCACAAATGAAAGATCGGCGTGATGCCCCGGATTGTAAATGTCATGGATAAACGGCGGACCGTGATCCGTGCCTCCGCCGACCTTGCCATGGCATTCGGCGCAATTTGTCTCGAACAGCACCTTGCCCTGCTGCGCGAGGCCGGAAAGCTGCCGTGGGACGTTGACGTCAACGAGGCTGGGACCCGTTGACACGGTCCAGCGCGTCACGAGGATCGCGATCCCGCCGAGAATGACAGCGATGACATAGAGTTGTGGCCGTGAAAGCCAGCGAAGGAGGTTGCCCATCGATACCTCTTGTCAGAGAGAGCGGCGTGCACGGGCATTCATGAGAGAACGGCGTGCACCGGCGTTCGGCGGCTCTGCGGCCGGGCGGCGCCGGGCTTTGTGCCCGTCCGCCGCCGGACCGACAGGTGGAAGCGCGGTCAACGCCTCGGCTCGGCACTCACTCGTCTTGGTCCGGCGCCGGCCAGGCTTCCTGCATGAACGCGCCCATCTCCTCGCCGGTGAGCTTGCCGTCGCCGTCGAGGTCCATGGCGTGGAACATGCGCTTGTGCACCGCCTCGTACTCCTCGAGCGACAGGGCGCCGTCGCCGTCGGTGTCCATCATGATGATCATCATGTGCGACATGCCGCCGCCCATCATCATGCCGGGGCCCATCATCATGCCCGGTCCCGTCATCATGCCCGGTCCCATCATCCCGGCGGCGCCTTGGCCCGAATTGGGCATCAT
>CAYTXI010000037.1:0-1241 GCA_964441935.1 uncultured Bauldia sp. | reverse complement strand
TCATCATGCCCGGTCCCATCATCCCGGCGGCGCCTTGGCCCGAATTGGGCATCATCCGGCTGGCGCCGGGCTGCATTTGCTGCATCATTGTGCCGCCGATCTGGTGGGCGGAGCCAGAGGTGGCGCCGGTTGCCAGTAGCGTGGCTGCGGCGACCGCAATAGTAAGCGTTTTCATGTCCGTTTCTCCTCATGGAAATCGATTCGTCGGTCGTGCGCGCCGCGCCGGCGGTCAGGGTTGTCCTCGTGGTTCACAGGCTGGGATCGCCGGTGTGGTCGCCCGGCGGCGCGCGGTGGGGAATAATCAGGTCGCGGAAATGGGCGGCGGAGTGGTCACCGAGGGACTGCGTCCGGTAGGATTGCGGCAGTCCGCCAACGTCCAGCGCCGCGGACCCGCGCGGACGACGAGGTCGGCCGCCACCGGGAGCGTGAAGGTGGCCACGCATCCCCCCTGGCCGAGGCAACCGGCGTGGTCCGTCTGCGGCGCGCAATCCGTGTGATGCACGGCCGAGCCTCCAAGTGGGCAGACAACGTCGGCGTAGCCGTCGGTCGTGTGCGCAGCGGCGGGGCCTGCCGGGACGATCGCAAGGAGCAGCAGTATCACGGCCAGCGCGGCGAGAGGCCCGCGCGCCGAGCGTGGTACGGACAATCGGAAGCCAAAACGCGCCATCCCGGGACCCGCAATCCTCCGCCAGCGGCAGTATTCGCGTTGGTGCAGACCGCCCATTGACCTACATCAATCGTCCGTCGTCGGATACCCGCTCTCGCCATTCGTACGCTTCTCCCCCATATTCGCCGCATGCCACCACGCAAATCGGGATTCTCTGAAGCGCCGCAACGCCCACTGAAAACGGCGCGCGGAACCTCCATGGGCGGGCGCGGCTCGGCCCAGGAGCGCGCCGCCGTCGGCCTCAACCCGGTGCCCGGCGTCGACGTCGCACTTGAGGAAGTCGGCGCGCTGCCGCAGAGCAGCGTCACCGCTACCGTCGAGGCGCTGTCGAAGCTGATCGAGAGCGGCCGGCCGGAGTTCCGCGACAAGACCTGGGTGCCGCACCGTCCGCCGCGGCCGGAGAAGTCGGAAGGCGGTGTGCCGCTCCGGATCGTCTCCGAGCTGACGCCGAAGGGCGACCAGCCGACCGCCATCGCCGAGCTTGTCGCCGGCATCAACGCTGAGGAGCGCGACCAGGTGCTGCTCGGCGTCACCGGCTCGGGCAAGACCTTCACCATGGCCAAGGTGATCGAGG
>CAYTXI010000036.1:0-21624 GCA_964441935.1 uncultured Bauldia sp. | reverse complement strand
ATCAAGTATCCGAACGCGCGCATCGACAAGCTCGTCGAGCTGGTGCCGGGGCCGGACCTGCCGACCGGCGGCATCATCGTCGACGACAAGGCGACGATTGCCGAGGCGTACAGGACGGGGCGCGGGGCCTTCCGCGTGCGGGCGCGCTGGCGTCAGGAGGATCAGGGGCGCGGCACCTACGTCGTCGTGGTCACAGAGATCCCCTACCAGGTGCAGAAGGCACGGCTGATCGAGCGGATCGCCGAGCTTGTCGAAGCGCGCAAGCTGCCGTTCGTCGCCAGTGTCCGCGACGAATCGGCCGAGGACATCCGCATCGTCATCGAGCCGAAGAGCCGCACCGTCGACGCGGCGTTGATGATGGAGTCGCTGTTCAAGCTCACCGACCTCGAAACCCGCGTCGGCCTCAACATGAACGTGCTGTCGAAGGGCATCGTGCCAAAGGTGATGGACCTGCGGTCGGTTATCAACGAATGGCTCCAGCACCGGCGCGAGGTTCTCGTGCGGCGGACGACGTTCCGCCTGGAAGAGATCCGCCACCGGCTGGAGGTGCTCGACGGATACCTCGTCGCCTACCTCAACCTCGACGAAGTCATCAGGATCATTCGCACCGAGGACGAGCCGAAGCCGGTGCTGATCAAGACGTTCAAACTCACCGACGTCCAGGCCGACGCAATCCTCAACATGCGCCTGAGAAACCTCCGCAAGCTGGAGGAGATGGAGATCAGAGGCGAGCACGAAGCGCTCACCAAGGAACAGAAATCCCTGAAAGCATTGGTGAAATCCGAGGACAAGCAATGGGCGGCGATCGCCAGCGAGATCAAGGCGGTGCGCAAGACCTTCGGACCCGGCACGGCGCTCGGACGGCGGCGAACGAGCTTCGGCGAGGCGCCGGAGCACGACGTCGAGGTGATGCAGGCGGCGATGATCGAGCGCGAGCCGATCACGGTCGTGGTGTCCGAACGCGGCTGGATCCGGGCGCTCAGGGGTCACGAGGTCGACACCGCGGGGCTCTCGTTCAAGGGCGATGACACGCTGAAGTTCGCGTTGACGGCGGAAACCACGGACAAGATCGTGATTGCGGCGACCAGCGGCCGCTTTTACACGCTCGCAGCCGACAGGCTCCCCGGTGGGCGCGGCCACGGTGAGCCGATCAAGCTGATGGTCGACATGGAGTCGGCCGACGACGTGGTCGCGGCGTTCGTCCACGATCCAGAGCGCCGGCTGCTGCTCGCGGCGACCGACGGGCGCGGGTTCGTCGTGCCGGAAGGGGAGGTGGTGACTGCAACGCGAAAGGGCAAGGCGGTGCTTTCAGTGGCGCCGCCGGAGGAGCTGCGTGTGGCGGTTCCGGCCGCCGGTGATACAGTCGCCGTCATCGGTGAGAATCGTAAGCTCCTGATCTTCCGGCTCGAGCAGGTTCCGGAGATGGCGCGCGGCAAGGGGGTGAGGCTGCAGCGCTACAAGGACGGCGGGATCGCCGACGCGCGCGTGTTCGCCAAGGCGGACGGGCTCACCTGGTACGACTCGTCGGGCCGGGCGTTCAATCGGCCGCTGAAGGAACTGAAAGAGTGGGTCGGCGCCCGCGCCCAGGCCGGCCGGCTGCCGCCGCCGGGCTTCCCGCGGCACGGGATGTTCGGGCGCCAGGACTGAGGCGGGCCGAGCGGCTTTAGGCCCGAACGGCGAAGTTGGCCTCGAGCCCGCCCGGCCGGGTTTGGATCTCAAGGCGTCCACCCCAGGCGTCGGCGATGTCACGGACGATCGCCAGGCCGAGACCGGCGCCGCTCCCTACCCGGTCGAGCTGACCGCCGCGCGCAAGGGCCTGCTCAAGCCTTTCCTCGGGTATGCCGCGTCCGTCGTCGGATACGCTGATGACTATGAGCTCGCCGTCGGGGCGGGTGTGAATAGACACCCTCGCGCGGGCGTGACGCGTGGCGTTCTCGACGAGGTTGCCAATGGCTTCGGCAAGATCGTCGCCGTCGATGCGCGCGAGCATGTCCGCAGAGACGTCCACGGACCACTCAAGCCTGGCGCCGGCCGGCGTGCGCATGGCAACCGCGACGACGCGCTCCACCACCTCGGCGATGTCGGCGCGGGCATCCGGGGCGCCGGCAGCGGTCCTGGCGCGGGCAAGTTCGCGATCGACGTGGCGCCGCATCGTCGCGGCGACCTGCTCGATCTCGCTGGCGATCCGGTCTTCTCCTTTCTCTCGCAGCCGCTGCACGTCTCCCGTGAGCACCTGAAGCGGCGTCTTGAGGCCGTGCGCCAGATCACCGGCCCGGGCACGAGCTCTGTCGACTTGTGCCTCGCGCGCCTCCAGTAACGTATCCACCTCGGCGGCGAGCGGCTGAATCTCGTCCGGGAAAGCCTGCCCCAACCGCCGCGCCGTCCCTTCGCGAATGGCCGCGAGCCGCACGCGAATGGCCATGAGCGGCCGCAGTCCGACCGCCACCTGTGCATAGGCGGCCGCCATCAGGAACACCGCGATGACGGCGAGGTATGGCAGGAGATTGGCGGCGAAGGCACGCCTGGCGGCTGCGATGTCGGCTGAGTCGACGGCGACGACCGCCCGAACCGTCCCCCCGCCCAGGCGCGCCGGAAGCGTGACGCTCCGCTCGACCGCGATCAGCTCGGTCCGACCTGGACCCTGGATGTGGTGTTGATGCATGACGCCGTTGGCCAGGGTGTCCGGCGGGAGGGCGAGTTTGGCGTCCCACAACGAGCGCGAACGAAGCGTCGTGTCGCCCGTCTGGATCTGCCAGTACAGGCCGGACAAGGGTCGGGCGAAGCGCGGATCGGTGGGGAGCTGTGCCAGGACGAGGGCGCCATCGGTGTCGCGGTCGAGACCCGCGACGATCTGGTCGAGGTGGATGCCGAGCTCAGCGCCCGTGCGCCGTTCTACGTGACGCTCGAAGAGGATCGGCAAACCTAGGGCGGACAGCCCGAGCGCGATAAGAATGGAGACCGCTCCGGCGAGGAACAGGCGCAGGCGGAGCGATCCGCGGTTCATGTGGTCTCTTCTGGAATGACATAACCGAAGCCGCGCCGGGTCTCGATGGCCGTGGGGCCGAGCTTCTTGCGCAGGCGGGTGACGACGGCTTCGAGCGCGTTCGCTTCGCGAGCATCATCGTCGCCGTAGAGGTGTTCGAGAAGCTCCGGGCCGGGGACGACGCGATCCTTGTGATGCATCAGGTACGCGATCAGCCGGTATTCGAGGGGTGAGAGCGTAACGGGCACGCCATCGACTGCAACGCGCATCTGCCGTGCATCGAGGCTCAATGAGCCGGCTTCGATGATTGGGGCACCGTGACCCGCCGAGCGCCGGATCAGCGCCCGCGCGCGGGCGAGCAATTCCTCCATGCGGAACGGTTTGGGGAGGTAATCGTCGGCCCCAGCGTCGATCCCCTCGACGCGCTCCGCCCAGGCCCCGCGTGCAGTGAGCGCCAGAACGGGCATGCTTCGCCCGGCGGTCCGCCACCGCTTCAGGACGGCCAGACCGTCCATGCGGGGCAGGCCTAGATCGAGCACGATCAGATCGTAGTCCTCGGTGTCGCCACGAAACCACGCCTCGTCGCCGTCGTCGACGGCCTCGGCGACGTATCCGGCAGCCTCCAGCGTGGCGACGATGTCGGCCGCTATGCGCCGCTCGTCCTCGACGACGAGGATTCGCATCAATCGCCTTCGTTTGTGATGACCACGGCCGACATAGCATCCACCCGAACCTCGCGGAGGCGACCGGCAGGCGTTATCACTTTGAATTCGTAGAAGTAAAGCCCGTCTTGGCGCTCGAATTCCACTCCGACCACCTCGCCCTCGATCTCGCTGGTCACGCTGGCGAGGATGTCGGCAAGCGGCAGCACGTGCCCCTCCTCCAGGGCGTGGCGCGCCTCGTCGTGATCATCGTCGTCGCGCTCGCTCCGGTCGTCGGCGTGCGCGACGGCGACGGTAAGCAGAACGGTGAGTGTGGCCGAAAGCACCGTATGGCCAACTGGCGTCTTCATAACCTTCAATAAATGCAGGACTCGCCCTGACAGAAGCCTGACATGGATCATCAGAGTGCCGTCAGTGCGCATTCGCCACATTCAAGAACATCGGACGGACAGATGCCGCCCCGACCACACCGAACGGAGATGACAAAATGCGCAACTTCCTGATCGTGCCTGCCCTGGTCCTCGCCATGGCAACCACCGCCGGATCCACCTTCGCGTCGGACGACATACAGGCCAGTGCCCCCCGCAACGAGTGGATGACGATCGCACAGGTGACCGAGAAGCTCGCGTCCGAGGGATATGATGTGCGGCGGGTCACGGAGGAGGAGGGTGGCTACGAACTCTACGCCTTCAAAGACGGTAAACGGATCGAGGCGCACGTCGATCCAGTCACCGGCGCGCTCTTCCAGAGCGAAGTGGACGACTGATGACCGCCTTCGACGAGAAGGATTCGGCCGGCGGCGTTGCGCCGCCGGCCTCGGTCGATAGGCCCGCAGCGCAAGCGACGGTCCAAGTCTGGGACCCGGTGGTGCGTCTCTTTCATTGGTCGCTGGTCGTGGCCTTCGTAGTCGCCTGGGCGTCTGGAGAGGAGTTGCAGCGCCTCCATGAGACGGCCGGCTATGCCATCGTGGGGCTGCTCGCCATCCGGTTCGTCTGGGGTTTCGTCGGTGGCCGTTACGCGCGTTTCTCCGAGTTCGTCTACCACCCGATGACGATCATTGGCCATCTGGCCGGCACTGCGCGTTTCCGTGCGCGGCGCTACATCGGTCACAACCCGGCCGGCGGCGCCATGATCATCGCCATGCTGATCATGCTCGTTGCGACCTGCGTCACCGGCTACATGGCGACAACGGATGCCTATTGGGGCGTGCGGTGGGTGCTGGTGGGCCACAAACTTGCCGCCAACCTGACAGTTGTTCTGATCGGGCTCCACCTTGTCGGCGTGTTCGCCGCCAGCGTCGAGTATCGCGAGAATCTGGTCGTATCCATGATCACCGGGCGGAAACGGCGCGAATAGGAAACGCCTACGATCGGTTCGTCCGCATCGGGCCCGCGCGAAACGCGCTACCTGTTCCAGGTGGTGGCGACGTACTCCGGATCTTCGAGTAGGTACCGTTCGAACTTCAGGAATTCGTAGTAGCCGCACCGGTAGGTGCCAGGGAAGTCGCGGCAGATCTGGGGCCGCGCCTTGTAGACGGTGCACGCGCGTGTTTCGCGGTCCAGGAACGCGCAGGCCGTGCCGAAGTGCTCGTCGTGGCGATGCCTCAACATGCGCCTCTTGCCGTCGCTGTTCGGTTTGGTGAACTTCTTCTCTGCCGTCTTGGCATCGATGCCGAAATGCTTCGCCAGCCTCTCGATGTCCCGCTTGGTGGCGGCGATTTCCATATACGTGCAGCAATAGGCCGGGCAGCGCGTGCAGTCGTAAGTCGAGGTCTTTGATGAAGCCATCGTCGGTGCATGAGCTGAAGGTGTTAGGCGTTCGCGCCCTCTTACGATGAGTCGCCGGGGCGACACGAACTCCGTTCGGGTTTCCGAGGACCGCCTGGTCGCGGCTGTCCGAGATGCTAGTCCACGCGCGTCCAGCCGCGGGGGCCGAGGTGCTCCTGAGGGCGGAAGCGGCGCTTGTAGTCCATCTTGCGCGACCCGTCGACCCAATAACCGAGGTAGACGTACGGTAGCCCCATGCGGCGGGCGCGGGCGATGTGGTCGAGGATCATGAACGTGCCCAGCGAGCGGTCGGTATAGTCGGGGTCGAAAAACGAGTAGACCATGGACAGGCCGTCACCGAGGACGTCGGTGAGGGCGGTGGCGATCAGCGGGCCGCCGCCGCGCCGGGTGATGCCGGAGTCGGGGCCGCGGAAGCGGTACTCAATCACCAACGTGTCGACATGCGAGTCGCCAACCATCATGGCGTAGTCGAGGACGGTCATGTCGGCCATGCCGCCTTCGGCGTGGCGCGAGTCGAGGTAGGCACGGAACAGCGAATACTGCTCCGACGATGGGCTCGCTGTACTCTCAGCGCCGATGAGGTCGCGATTACGCCGGGCAACGCGGGCGAGGCTGCGGGTCTGGGCGAAGGCGTCAACGACGACGCGGACGGAGACGCAGGCGCGGCAGCCCTCGCATGCCGGGCGGTAAGCGATGTTCTGGCTGCGCCGGAAGCCGCCCTGGGTGAGGATGTCGTTCAGGGCCGCCGCGCGCTCGCCGACTAGGTGCGTGAACACCTTGCGCTCGGCGCGGCCGACCAGATATGGGCAGGGCGCCGGCGCGGTCAGGTAGAATTGTGGAGTTTCAGTCGTGTGTTGGGTCATGCCGTCAGCCGGCCGATCGCGTTCTTCTCCACGTCACAAACCATAATACCAAGGCGCGATAAGCGAAAAGACAAGCCACATGAGGATGACCAAAGGGAGGCCGCCGGCTAGGTAATCCCGGAACCGGTAATGGCCTGGGCCCATCACCAGCAGATTAGTCTGGTAGCCGATGGGCGTGGCGAAAGCGCAGCTTGCCGCGAGGATCACGGCGACCACATAGGGCAGTGGGTCGGCGCCGCTCTCGGCGGCGAGGTCGAGAGCGACGGGCGTGAACAGGACGACAGTAGCGTTGTTCGAAAGAACGTTGGTCAAGGCGCTGACGACCAGGAACAATATCGAAAGGGTCACCCACATCGACTGGCCGGCGACCGTGCCGAGCGCCGCGTCGGCCAGATAGAGAGCGCCGCCGGTTGCACGCAGCGCCGCCGCAGCGGCAAGGGAGGCGCCGACCATCAGGAAGATGCGTCGGTCGAATGCGCGCGTCGCCTGGCGGATGTTGAGGCACCCCGTTACGATCATCGCCAGTGCGGCGGCCAGCGCGCCGATTACGACTGGGCCGATGCCGCTTGCCGCATAGAGCACCATCGCCGCGAAGATGACGAGCGCCCGGCGGGCAAATCGCCTTTGTGGCATCTCCGTCGCTGACCACTCGAGCAACAACAGGTCGCGGTTGGCGCGCAATCCCTCGATGGCCTCGTGCGATCCGCCGACCAGCAACACGTCGCCGGCCTCCAGCCGGATGTCGGTGAGCTGCATGCGGGGCATGCGGCTGCGCCGCTCGACGCCCAGAACGACGGTCCGGGTGTCGTGGTGGATGGCCGCCTGCTCGATGGTCCGACCGATGAGGCGCGAGCCGGGCGCGACCACGACCTCTGCGAGGGTCAGGTCCTTCATGGAGACGCGTGGCTGGGCAGTCTCGATCGACGGCTCGACCTGGTCGCGGCCGGCGGCCGCCGCCTGGTCGGATATCGCCCTGGTGAGGGCATCGCGGGTGGCCGCGACGATAACCGTGTCACCGGGCCGGAGCTTCAGATCCTCGAACGGCGGCAGGTAGGGATGCTCGCCGCGCTGGACGAGGCGGACGGTCATGTCTTTCAGCGTCGGGAACATGCCGGCGATGGCCGAGGCGCCGGTCAAAGGATGGCCGTAGGTCACCTCGATCTGGGCAATGAACTGCTTGCCGCCGGCGCCGGTCATCTGCTCGGCGAGGCCGCCGCGTGCCTTGGTCAGGCGCGGCAAGATGAAGGCGACATAGGGAAAGCCGACCAGCGCCATGATGACGGCCGGAACGGTGAAATCGAAGAAGCCGATCACCAATCCGGAGTCGAGCGCGACGCCAGCACCGAGGAGATTGGTCGAGGTGCCGATTAGGGTGGTCTTGCCGCCGAGGAGGGCGGCAAACGACAACGCCATCAGCACCTTCGATGTGGCGATGCCGCGCGCGGCCGCTACCGCGGTGATGATCGGCAGGAACATGACGACTACCGGCGTGTCGTTGATCAGGCTGCTGACCGCCATGGCGGCGAACAGGATGACGACTACGGCGCCCATGCCGGTGCGGCCGCCGGCGCGAGCGAGCGCCGCCGCCGGTCGCTCCAGAGCGTCGGTGTGGAAAAGGCCCTGGCCGACCACCAGCATCGCCAGAACGGTGACCAGCGCCTGGTTGGCGAAGCCGGCGAGGATGTCGTCCGGGCCGAGTGGGCTCCGGACGCCAAGGACGAGCGGCACCAGCCAGAACAGAACCAGCCAGCCGACCAGCGACGCGACGGAGACGACCTCAACCGACCAACGCTCGACCCCGTAAGCGACGATCATTGCCGCGATCGCCGCGAAGGTCAGCCACATCAAGAAGGACGGTGCGGCGCTCAATCGCTCCTCCGAGCGCGTATCATGCGAGAGCGGCGGCGGCGCTCAAGCCGCCCTTTTTCGGCCGGCCCCAGCGCCGGAGCATTATTTTGCGAGACGTTGCAGCGGGCCGGAATTGACCGCGACCACGCCCAGCAGAAGGTCGTGGAGGAGTTGGCGCCGGTAGGTGAACAGTCCGACGATCAGGATCAGCGGCGTCAGCAGCCCCACTGAAAACCAGAAGATGAGCGCCTGCATGACGGCGAGCAACGGGAACATCTTGTGACCGCTCCAGGTGCGCACCTCGATGCCGACGGCGCGCATGCCGACGGTCGCTGAGGCCCGCCCGCCGAGGGTGAAAGCCACGTACCCGAGAGCGACGACGGCAAACAGCGGCGGGTAGAGAACCCACCAGGCGATCGTGAACGTGAGCAGGCCGAGGATGAAGACAATCAGCGCGGCGGGGATCATCAGGGCGACGATGAGAATCGCGTCGATGACGAACGCAACGATCCGTCGCGACAGGATGCCGTCGAAGAGTTCGGGCTGGGTGTCCGGATCGTACGCGAAGCGCTCGGTTTGCCGCTCACCACCGGTGTCGCTCATCCGCCGCTCCCGGTTGCAGCCCCACCGCGCTGGAGCATGGGGGTTCGGGGCGTCCGACACAAGCCATCGTTCAGTCCCCCATGCGTGGCACGTCGAGCCGGTCGACGCGATAGCCCCTGTCGGTCAGCGTCGTGATGATCGCGGCGGCGTGGTCTCGGCCGTGCGTCTCCATGGTTACGTCAACGCTGGCACCCTTGGGCGGAACGCTCAACATCGTGCGGTGGTGGAAGACCTCAAGGATGTTGCCGCCGTTGTCCCCGATCGTCCTGGCAATGTCGCCGAGCACGCCCGGCCGGTCGCTGATTAGGATGCGCACGGCGAGCACCTGCTCCTCGCGGGCGAGCTCGCGCACCATGATCGAAGCGGCGAGGCGCGGATCGATGTTGCCACCGGCGAGAACGAGGCCGACGCGGCGGCCGCTGAAGCGGTCGCGATCAGCGATGATGGCGGCGAGACCAGCGGCACCGGCGCCCTCGGCCATAGTTTTCTGGAGCATGAGATAGGCGGCGACCGCCTGTTCGATGGCGTCCTCACCCACCAGGACCATGTCGTCGACGTGACGGCGCATGATCTCCAGGGTCAGCTTGCCGACGTTCTTGACCGCGATGCCTTCGGCCAGCGTCTCGCCGCCGGTGACGGCCGTCTCGCCGCGAAGGGCGGCGTAGGCGGAGGGGTAGACCTCGGTCTCGACGCCAATCACGTCGGTGGCGGGGCTCAGCGCCTTGACCGCGATGGCGATCCCGGAGATGAGGCCGCCGCCGCCGACCGGGACGAGGATGGCCTCGAGGTCGGGCCGATCGGCCGTCACCTCCAGACCGATCGTCCCCTGTCCCTCGATGACCAGCGGGTCGTCGTAAGGGTGAACGAGAGTGGCGCCGCCGCTGACGGCGAGCTCCTCGGCGGTCACTTGCGCGTCGGCCAGCGTCTCACCCTCGAGGATCACGTCGGCACCGAAGCCGCGTGTCGCGGCGATCTTCACGAACGGCGTCGGTTTCGGCATGACGATGGTTGCCGCGATACCCAGGCGCTGGGCGTGGTAGGCGACCGCCTGGGCATGGTTGCCCGCCGACATGGTGACGACGCCGCGGGCGCGCTCGTCCTGGCCAAGCGACATGAGCTTGACCAGCGCGCCGCGCTCCTTGAACGACGAGGTCGCCTGCAAGTTTTCGTATTTGACCCAGATGTCGGCGCCGGTGAATGCGGACAGCCGCGGCGCCGGCAGGAACGGCGTGCGCATGACCTCGCCGGCGATCTGATCGGCGGCGCGGCGGAGGTCGGCGAGGGTGGGGATCAATGCAGCCGGCTCACCGGTTCAGGATCTCGGCCACCATCGGCGCGAAGTAGGTCAAGATGCCGTCGGCCCCGGCGCGCTTGAAGGCGATCAGGCTCTCCATCATCGCCGAGTCGCCGTCGATCCAGCCGTTGTCGGCGGCGGCACGGATCATGGCGTACTCGCCGGACACCTGATAGGCGAAGGTCGGCAAGGCAAACGCCTGCTTCACGCGCCAAAGCACGTCGAGATACGGCAGGCCAGGCTTGACCATGATCATGTCGGCGCCCTCGGCGATGTCGAGTTCGGCCTCGCGCAGCGCCTCGGCACCATTGGCCGGGTCCATCTGATAGGTGCGCTTGTCGCCGACAAGGGTCTTCGACGTGCCGACCGCGTCGCGGAATGGCCCGTAGAAGGCGGAGGCGTACTTGGCCGTGTAGGCCATAATCTGGACATGGGTGAACCCGCTCTTGTCGAGCGCACCGCGAATGGCGCCGACGCGGCCGTCCATCATGTCGGACGGGGCGATGATGTCGGCGCCGGCGTCGGCCTGGATAAGGCTCTGCACGACCAGTTGCTCGACGGTCGAGTCGTTGACGATCTCGTCACCAACCATCAGGCCGTCGTGGCCATGGCTGGTGTAGGGGTCAAGGGCGGCGTCGGTGATCAGGCCAAGGCGGGGGACCGCCGTCTTGATGGCGCGGCAGGCGGTGCAGACGAGATTGTCCGGGTTCAGCGCCTCCGAGCCGGTATCGTCCCGGCGGGCGGGGTCGGTGTACGGAAAAAGTGCGATCGCCGGAATGCCGACGTCGACGGCGCGGCGGGCCGCCTCCACCGCCTGGTCGACCGAGAGGCGGTCGACTCCCGGCATGGCCGCGACCGGCTGGCGGACGTTATCGCCATCGACGAGGAAGATTGGCCAGATCAGGTCGTCGACGGTGAGTGTCGATTCGCGCACGAGCCGCCGCGACCAGTCGCTCTGGCGGTTGCGGCGCATGCGCCGGCCGCGGAGGATCGCGTCCATGTCCGGTTTGGTGCGCGGATCGGCAGCAATGGGCGGGCGGTCGCGGGACATGGCGGCATTGTCTTCGGGGCGGTTGCCTGGATCATACCATTTTTCGCTGCTACCCGCGTGAGTCGCGGCTGGTGACCGATGGACGTGGTATCGACGGGGCGTGCCAGACCAATGTCGAGCTGGGACGAAATGACGACGCCAGAGCCCGCGCCGCATCGACAGTCGGCGACGCTCGACTATTACCTAATGGCGCTGGCCGTGGTGATGATGCTGCTCGGGCTCAGGCAGTGGGCGGTCATTGTCGGGGTGATGGACGCTGGCGGCGGCTCGTTCGAGGCGATGTCGACCGCGTGGAAGCTCGCCACCATGCACATGGCGGTCGTCGATCCGGTGGCCGCGGTCGGCCTGTGGATGCGGGTCGCCTGGGGCAGGGTCATCTGGATCTATGCGGTCGCGTCGGAGATCGCTTTTCATACCGTGTTCATCGGTATGTTCGGCGGCGATTTGTTGCTGGTCGGCTTCCATGCGGTGGCGTTCACAGCCTTCATCGTCCTCACGGTCATGACCCGGCGAAAACCGGTCGAGTGACCTGAATTGGCTGGGGAATCCGGGGCAATTGTCGGATTCCGGTAAGTCATTGTTAAGTCTGACCATTAAGCCGATTTTTAGCTGGTTTGACTATTCTCGCGCCCGACGAGCAGGAGGATACCTGCCAAACAGAGAGGCGATAATGGCTATTGCAAAAAGGGCAGTGGAGGCTGTCGTCGAGCCGGTCGAAGGCCCGGAGATGAAGCCGCTTTATCTGGAGGCGTTGACGCTCGTTGAGCGTCTGCATCGGCGTCTCCTCGATGTCATCAAGGACGAGTTCGACCGAGCCGGACGTTCCGACGTCAACAGCGTGCAGGCGCTGCTGTTGTTTAACATCGGCGGCTCGGAGCTGACCGCCGGCGAGCTGAGAACGCGTGGCTACTACCTCGGCTCGAACGTGTCCTACAACCTCAAGAAGCTGGTCGAGATGGGCTACATCCATCACCAGCGTTCGCGGATGGACCGCCGCTCTGTCCGCGTCAGCCTCACCGACAAGGGCCGCGAGGTCGCCGAAATCGTGGACAAGCTCTACGATCGGCACATTCGTTCGATCGACCAGATCGGCGGCATCGGGTCGGAAGATTTCAGCGCCCTCAACCGCTCGCTGCAGCGGCTGGAGCGCTTCTGGACGGACCAGATTCTTTACCGGCTCTGATCGTCGTCGCTTGACCGGTCGTGTGGGGGCCCGGCTTCGGCCGGGCTTTCGCCGTTCCGTCCTGTGGCAAACGGGCCACAGCCGCGGCCGTGGCGGCCGGGGGCGCTTGGCAGACGCCGCGAAAGCGCCACATCTCTTCGCATAACAAGGTGGGGTTGTTCATCCAACGCGGGCCGATCGGCGTGCGGCGCGCGGATAAGTGGTATGATGCGCGCGGGCGGCGCGGCCGTCACAACCAGATGGAAACGGGCATGGACAGAACCGGTCGGAGAGGTCGCCGACATCCAATGACGCCTGTGAGCGCAGCGCGGTGGCTGGCGGCAGGGGTTGCTGTCGCACTTGGTTTTGGGCCGGCGTTTGCCCAAGACCCGATCAGCCGGGTGATCGAGGGTGGCGGGTCGGAGTGGTCAGACGGGTTCGACGCGGCGTCGGTCGGCGCGGCGGACGTGCGGACCTCCACACCGATCTTGTCGCCGCAAATCGTCGCGGCGCTGCAGGGTGCGATCGCGCAATACTCGGACATCGTGGCGCGGGGCGGTTGGCCAATCATCCCGGCCGAGAAGGTGCTGCGAATCGGGATGCAGGATCCGGCGGTCGCGATTCTTCGCAAGCGCCTGGCGATCTCGGGCGACATGCCCCGTGCCTCAGGCTTTTCCAACGTGTTCGACTCGTACGTCGACGCGGCGGTGCGGCGCTTCCAGGCGCGGCACGGGATTCAGCCGGACGGTGTGGTCGGCGAATCCACCTACGAGGCACTGAACATCCCGGCCAGCGTGCGCCTGACGCAGCTTGCGACGAACCTGACCCGGCTCAGGATGCTGACCTCGGCGCTGCCCAAGGACCGGTTCGTCATGGTCAATATTCCGGCGGCCTCGGTCGAGGCGGTCGAGAACGGCCAGGTCGTGTCGCGTCACACGGCCGTCGTCGGAAAGGTCGACCGGCCGTCGCCGATCGTCAATTCGTCGATCCAAGAGATCAACTTCCACCCCTTCTGGACGGTGCCGGCGAGCATCATCAAGAAGGACCTGATCCCGTTGATGCAGAAGAACCCGAACTACCTGACCGAGTACCGCATTCGTATCTACGACCAGCGAGGCAACGAGTTGCGGCCCGGGCAGATCGATTGGACCACGGACGAGGCGATCAACTACCTGTTCCGTCAGGACCCGGGCGACGAAAACTCCCTCGGACTGGTCAAGATCAACTTCCCCAGCCCAGAGGGCGTGTACATGCACGACACGCCCCACAAGAGCCTGTTCAACGAGGACTATCGTTTCGATTCGTCGGGGTGTGTCCGTATCCAGAACATCCGCGAACTGATCGTATGGCTGCTGCGCGACACGCCCGGTCAGACGCGGGAGACGATCGACGCGGAGTTCCGCAACTACGAACGGCTCGACGTCAAGCTGGCAAAGCCGGTGCCGCTGTTCTGGACATACATAACAGCGTGGGGGACGGAAGACGGGATCGTCAATTTCCGCAACGACATATATAATCTCGACGGTCTTGAGCTCTACACCACAGCAGAGACGGCGACGCAGCCGCTCTAGACGGGGGCCGGGCCTGGCAGGGCGATCCTTGGCGCGCCGCATCGGTCTGTGTTAAGGCCAGCCGGTCCCGGACCGACGGCCGAAAGGGCGGCCCCGTATCCCGTGCCTTCCGCTGACAGGACACTGGCGACGATGTCATTGACCGACCACGCAATGGCCGACGGCACGGCGCCCGGCTTCTTCACCGAGCATCTCGCCGAAAGCGACCCGGAGATCGCTGAGGCGATCGACAAAGAGCTCGGCCGGCAGCAACACGAGATCGAGTTGATTGCGTCTGAGAACATCGTCTCGCGCGCGGTGCTCGAAGCGCAAGGCTCGGTGCTCACTAACAAGTACGCCGAGGGCTACCCCGGCAAGCGCTACTACGGTGGCTGCGAATTCGTCGATATCGCCGAAAGCCTTGCCATCGAACGGGCCAAGAAGCTGTTCGGGGCCGGTTTTGCCAACGTCCAGCCGCACTCGGGCAGCCAGATGAATCAAGCGGCGTTCCTGGCGCTGCTCGACCCCGGTGACACGTTTATGGGCATGGACCTTTCGGCTGGCGGCCACCTGTCGCACGGCTCGCCGGTCAACATCTCCGGCAAGTGGTTCAAGGTCGTGCCGTATGGCGTCAGGCGCGAGGACCAACTGCTCGACTACGACGAGATCGAACGCATCGCCGACAAAACCCGGCCGAAGCTGATCATCGCCGGGGCGACGGCCTATTCCCGGCACTGGGACTTTCGCCGCTTCCGCGAGATCGCCGATGCGGTAGGCGCCTACCTAGTCGTCGACATGGCGCATTTCGCCGGGCTGGTCGCCGGCGGTGTCCACCCCTCGCCTGTTCCCCACGCCCATGTGGTGACCACGACAACGCACAAATCGCTCAGGGGACCGCGTGGCGGCCTCATCCTCACCAACGACGAGCCGCTCGCCAAGAAGATGAACTCGGCGGTGTTCCCCGGCCTGCAGGGCGGGCCGCTGATGCATGTCATCGCGGCCAAGGCGGTGGCGCTCGGTGAGGCCCTGAGGCCGGACTTCAAGGTCTACGCACGCAACGTGGTGGAGAACGCACGGGCACTCGCGGAAACCTTGAGAAGCGCCGGTTTCGAGATCGTCTCCGGCGGTACTGACAACCACCTGATGCTGGTCGACCTCAGGCCGAAGGCATTGAAGGGCAATATCTCGGAGAAGGCGCTGGTCCGCGCCGGCCTCACCTGCAACAAGAACGGCGTCCCGTTCGATCCGGAGAGACCGTTCGTGACCTCCGGTATCCGGCTGGGGACGCCGGCGTGCACGACCCGCGGGTTCGGCGTCGGCGAGTTCCGCGAGGTCGGACACTTGATCGCGGAAGTCCTTGACGCCGTGGCGCAATCGGAAGACGACGCTGCGCCGCTCGTGGAAAGCGCGGTCAAGCAGAAGGTGAGGGCGCTGACCGACCGCTTCCCGATCTATCGGTAGACGGCGGCGGTTCTGGAGGCTCCGACATGCGCTGTCCCTACTGTGGCAATCCCGATACCCAGGTGAAGGACTCGCGTCCGTCGGAGGACAACACGGCGATCCGCCGGCGGCGGGTGTGCCCCGATTGCGGGGGCCGGTTCACAACGTTCGAGCGCATCCAGCTGCGAGAACTGACGGTGGTCAAGAAGAACGGCCGGCGGGTGCCGTTTGATCGTGACAAGTTGGCGCGCTCGGTCGAGGTGGCGGTCCGCAAGCGTGCCGTCGACCCGGAGCGGGTCGAGCGGATGCTGAGCGGGATCGTCCGTCAGCTCGAGAGCAGTGGCGAGAGCGACATCGCGTCCGAGCGGATCGGACAGCTTGTCATGGAAGGATTGCGCAACCTCGACGAGGTCGCCTATGTGCGCTTTGCTTCGGTCTACCGCAATTTCCGCGACACCGAGGACTTCAAGCAGGTTCTCGACGAACTATCCGGCGATCAGCCGCTGAAGGCCAGCCGGAACTGAGCCGGTAACGGCGATGACCAGCCGCAAGAAGTCGCTCCTCCCGGTCGATCCGGAATTCGATCGACGCATGATGGCCGCGACACTGCGGCTCGGACGCCGCAACCTCGGCCAGACGTCGCCCAATCCGGCCGTCGGCTGCGTGGTCGTCAGAACCGACGGCGACGTGGTGGTGCTCGGCCGCGGGTGGACCGCGGCCGGCGGGCGCCCGCACGCCGAGCGAGAGGCGTTGAAGGAGGCGGGTGCGGCGGCAAAGGGCGCCACTGTCTACGTCACCCTCGAACCTTGCGCCCACTCGGGCAGGACGAAGTCCTGCACCGAGGCACTGATCGATGCCGGGGTCGCCCGGGTCGTCACCGCCATGACGGATCCCGATCCGCGTACCAGCGGCAATGGCCACGCGGCGCTGAGGAAGGCGGGCATCGTCGTCACTACGGATGTGCTTGCCGAGGAGGCCGCCCGCGCCCATTCCGGTCATGTCGCACGCATCGCCAAGGGCCGGCCACACGTCACGTTGAAACTCGCGGTCTCGGCCGACGGCATGATCGGCACGAGCCAGGGCGAGCGGATGATCATCACTGGCAAACCCGCCTTCGACGCAGTCCAGGCGATGCGGACCGAGTTTGACGTTGTTATGGTCGGCATTGGCACGGTTCTGATTGACGATCCGCGTCTGACCGTGCGGCTGCCGGGTCTCGAGAAATGCTCGCCTGCGCGTGTGATCCTTGATGCCAACGCCCGGCTTCCGATGGACTCGCGGCTGGTCCAGTCGGCGGGAGCGGCACCGCTCATCGTGTTCGTCGGCCCTCGGGCCTCCCTGGACGCCAGGGCCGCGTTGACCGAGGCCGGCGTCAAGGTGGTCGAGGTGGACGTGCTTGCCGGTGGGGTCGACCTGGAGCAGGTGCTTGAAAAACTCGCTGACGACGGATTCTCCAGGGTGCTGGCCGAAGGGGGCGCGCGCGTCGCCTCGTCGCTGGTGTCCGGTGATCTGCTGGAGGAGGTGGCGATCTTCCGCGCGCCGGTGGTGGTCGGCGCGAACGGCGTGAGGGCGCTCGGCGGCATGGCCCTGTCGGCCATCGAGCGCAGCCCGCGTTACCGCATGGTCGAAACCACCGTCGTTGGGGAGGATCAGCTGCGCCGCTACGTTCGAGCAGCCTAAGCGCGATGTTCACCGGCATCGTCACCGACGTCGGACGCGTCGTCAGAATCGGGGAGGGCGACCGCGTGCGCCGGCTGTCGATCGCGTGCGGCTACCACGTCGAGTCGATTATCGTCGGCGGGTCGATCGCCTGCAACGGTGTGTGCATGACGGTGGTGGCTCGGGCGACCGACGACAGTGGCCGAACGGTGTTCGACGTGGAGGCCGCGCGCGAGACGCTGGCGGTGACGACTGTTGGCGACTGGGCGGTGGACACCGCGGTCAACCTTGAGCGCCCGCTGAAGGTCGGCGACGAGCTCGGCGGCCACATGGTGGCCGGCCATGTCGACGGCGTGGCGACGGTGACGTCGCGCGAGCCGCTCGGTGACGCGACCCGCTTCACCTTCACCGCTCCGCACGATCTCGCGCGGTTCGTCGCTCCGAAAGGATCGGTGGCCCTCGACGGCACTTCGCTCACTGTCAACGGCGTCGATGGAGACCGCTTCGATTGCCTCGTCATCCCCCACACGCTGAAGGTTACCAACTGGGGCGAGCGGCGGCCAGGTAATCGCGTCAACCTCGAGGTCGATACGCTGGCGCGCCACGTCGCCCGGCTGATGGAGGCAGGCGGGGGGTCGTCTTAGCGCGGGCGCGCCCGCGACGTCGCGATCGGCTTGCCGGTCGCCCGCGGATGGCCGTTTTCTCTGGACAAAGCGACCGTGGGCGTGATTGGTGACGCGGTTTTCCGATCGGGCAACGTCGATGGCCGAGCGCGCGCCGCATCTGTTGATTATCGAGGCACGGTTCTACGACGAGATCGCCGACGAGCTGCTGCGCGGGGCGGAGGCGGTGCTCAAGCGTGCCGGGGCGACGTTTGACCGGGTGTCGGTGCCGGGATCGCTGGAGCTGCCGGCGGCACTGTCGATGGCGCTCGCCGCGGCCGACGAGGGCGGCACCAAGCACGACGGCTACGTGGTCCTCGGGTGTGTCGTGCGGGGCGAGACCAGCCACTACGATATCGTCGCCAATCAGTCGGCCCGCGCCATCATCGACCTCGCCGCGGGCGAGGGGCTGGCGCTCGGCTTCGGCGTGTTGACGGTGGAGACCATGGACCAGGCGCGGGTGCGGGCGCGGGTCGAGGAGGTGAACAAGGGCGGTGCTGCCGCCCAAGCCGCGCTCCACATGATCGCGCTCAAGGCGCGTCTTGCATCATGAAAGCATCGACGACCGTCACCGACGCCAGTTCGGCCGATCGGCGATCGCGCCCGGCCAACCAGCGCGGCGCCGCGCGGTTGGCGGCGGTCCAGGCGCTCTACCAGATGGACCTTGGTGGGGTCACGCTTCCCGACGTAATTGCGGAATTCGAGGCTTATCGCCTCGGCCGTGAACTCGACGGCAACCAGTACCGTGACGCTGACGCCGCGTTCTTCCGCGATATCGTGACCGGCGCAGTGCGCGACCAACGGACCCTCGACCCGGCGATCAATCAGGCGCTGACGCCGGACTGGCCGCTCGCACGGGTTGACGCAACGTTGCGGGCAATCCTCCGCGCCGGTGCCTTTGAGCTCTCCGCCCGTCCCGATGTGCCGGCACGCGTCGCGATTAGCGAATACGTCGACGTGGCAAAGGCATTTTTCGAAGAGGACGTGCCGGGAATGGTCAACGGCGTCCTCGACACGCTGGCGCGGACGCTGAGGGCGAGCGAGTTCGGGGCGGGGTCGACGGGGCGCTGACGGCATGGCCGAAAAACGCGCCCGTCCCGGCGAGTTCGAGTTGATCGCGCGGTATTTCCGGCCGCTGGCTCGGACGCGAGGCGCCATCGGTCTCGCCGACGACGCCGCGCTCTTCCGTCCGCGGGCGGGGAACGACCTCGTGATCACCGCCGACACGATTGCCGAGGGAGTCCACTTCTTCCACGACGATCCGGCGGACTCGGTGGCCCGTAAGGCGCTCCGGGTCAACCTCTCCGATCTCGCGGCCAAGGGCGCTGTTCCCTCGGCCTACCTCCTGTCGCTGTCGCTCCCCGGCAACTGGACGGAAGCCTGGGTCGGCGCGTTCGCCAGGGGCTTGAAGGCCGACCAGAGCCGCTACGACATCAGCCTCATAGGCGGCGATACCATCAAGGCGGCCGGCAGAGTTACAGTCGCGGTGACCGCACTCGGGCACGTGCCCAGGGGGCGAATGGTCCTGCGCTCGGGCGCGCGGCCGGGCGACGCGGTCTTCGTCACGGGCACCATCGGCGACGCGGCGCTCGGGCTCAGGCTGCGCCAGGCCAAGATCACGGCACCGGATGGGGGCAAGGGGCTCCTCCGCCGCTTCCTCCACCCCGAGCCGCGGTTGGGGCTAGCACCGGTGCTCCGCCGCCACGCCTCGAGCGCCATCGACGTCTCCGACGGGCTCGTCGTCGATCTCAACCACATCTGCGAAGTCTCTGCCGTCGGGGCCGAGATCGGGTCGCACCTGATTCCGCTGTCGGCTGCTGCGCGGCGGCTGATCGCCATGGAGCCGTCGGCGTTTTCGGCGGTGCTCAACGGAGGGGACGACTACGAGATCCTGGCGACGGTCGCGGCGGCGGCGGCCGGCGGATTCGCCCGCGACGCGAGGGACGCAGGGATCGCGGTGACGCGCATCGGGCGCATCATGGCCGGGAAGGGGCCGCCGGTCGTGAAGGACGCGACCGGGCGAACGATCCGCGTCAGCCGCCACGGCCACACGCACTTTTGACGCCGAACCGCCCGCCGATCCCGCTAAACTCGCGCCCGATGACCCAGGATGTGATCGCAGCGCCAACCGACGATGAACCGTACGCGAAGCGCAACGCGACCGTTCTGGCGGTGGCGTCGGCGTTCGGTGCGTCCGCCGCACCCATCATGATATCGCTCGGTGGGCTGACTGGGGTGTACCTGCTCGGGCCGGACAAATCGCTGGCGACGCTTCCGGTGAGCGGATTCACCGTCGGCGTGGCCGCCGGCGCGATTCCGGCGGCCACGCTCATGCGTTGGGTCGGGCGACGGACGGGCTTCATCATCGGTGCGATGATCGGAATCCTGGCCGGGCTGATAGCCGGGTTTTCGGTGCTCCTCGGATCGTTCGCGGGCTTCGTCGTCGGCCTCGTCGTGGCGGGCCTCGCCGGGGCCTTCGTCCAGCAATATCGCTTTGCCGCCGCAGATACCGGCAGTCCGGCGTTCCGCGCCAGGGCGATTTCCTGGGTACTGGCAGGCGGGGTCGCGGCAGCTGTGATCGGGCCGCAGACCGTGATCTTCACCCGCGATCTCCTCGAACCGATCCCATTCGCAGGAAGTTTCTTCGCGATCAGTGTGCTTGCCGCGATCGGCATGGCCGTGGTGGCACTGCTCGGCGGCGAGGCGCGCGGCATTCCCAAGAAGGAGGTCAGCACCGGCGGCCGTCGGCTTGTCGAGATCGTTCGCCAGCCGCGTTTCATTGTCGCGCTGATCTGCGGCATCGGCGCCTACTCGTCGATGAGCCTGCTGATGACCGCGGCGCCCCTGGCCATGGTCGCCTGTGGCCTCGGGGAGAACAACGCGGCGCTCGGCATACAGTGGCACGTGCTCGCGATGTTCGCGCCGAGCTTTGCTACAGGCGCGCTGATCGTGCGCTTCGGCAAGGAAACCGTGATCGCGGCCGGGCTTGCGCTGTTAACGGCCTGCGCGCTGATCGCGCTTGCCGGCATCGACCTGATGCACTTCTGGCTCGCCCTAATCCTGCTGGGGGTGGGTTGGAACTTCGGCTTCATCGGCGCGACCGCCATGTTGACCGAAACCTACCGCGCCGATGAGAAGAGCAAGGTGCAGGGCCTCAACGACTCCCTGGTGTTCGGCTCCGTGGCGATCGCCTCCCTGTCGTCGGGCCACCTGTTCGCGACCGTGGGCTGGGAGCGTATCAACTGGGTCGCGTTCCCAGTCATCGCGGTGTGCGCGCTGGCGCTCGGCCTCGGCGCCCTCGGTAACCGGTGGCGGACGGCCTGAACGGCGCGATTTCCCCCCGGCAAGCGGCGGCGAGGTGCGATCTTGACGCGTGCGCGCGGCCGGGTCATACCCTCGCCCGTGCCTCGACGGCCGCCACGACCCGGTGCGGCCGTTTTTCACATGATTGGGACGGTGGCGGCGCCGGTTGGCCCTCCCTGTCCGGGACGGAAGGAAACCAAACCGGTGATTTATCTGATCATTCTGTGCGGCCTGCTCTCGATCGCCTACGGGGTGTGGGCCGCGCGCGACGTTCTGGCGGCCGATGCCGGCTCGCCGCGCATGCAGGAGATCGCCGGCGCCGTTCGCGAGGGCGCTACGGCCTACCTCAGGCGCCAATACACCACCATCGCCATCGCCGGCGTGGTCATCTTCATCATCATCGCCTGGCTTCTGTCCGCTACGGTCGCCGTCGGATTCGCCATCGGCGCCATCCTCTCCGGTTCGGCTGGCATCATCGGCATGAACGTGTCTGTGCGCGCCAACGTGCGCACTGCCCAGGCGGCCAGCCAGAGCCTCGGCGCCGGGCTCGCCATCGCCTTCCGCTCCGGCGCCATTACCGGCCTCCTGGTCGCCGGCCTCGCGCTCCTCGGGGTCTCCGTCTACTACCTGATCCTGACACAGTTTGCCGGCTACGCTCCCGGCGATCGGGTGGTCATCGACGCACTGGTGGCGCTCGGTTTTGGCGCCTCGCTGATCTCGATCTTCGCCCGTCTCGGCGGCGGCATCTTCACCAAGG
>CAYTXI010000035.1:2019-21919 GCA_964441935.1 uncultured Bauldia sp. | reverse complement strand
TCTACGCCTCGGCGATGTGGGTGTCGGGCATCATGCAGGGCCTGATGTGGCGCGAGTACGATGAACTCGGCTTCCTGGTCTACTCGTTTGTCGAGACCGTGGAGGCGATGCACCCGTTCTACCTGGTGCGCGCGCTCGGCGGCCTGCTCTACCTTACCGGGGCGTTGCTGATGGCCTTCAACGTGTACAAGACCGTCCGCGGCGACCTTCGCGACGAGGTGCCGATGGGCGCCGTCCAGCCGGCGGGGTGAGATGGCGATGAGCGACCAGGACATGACCACCGAAGCCCCGCCACCTCGCCGCTGGTGGTTCCGGAACCACGGCGACATCGAGCGCAACGTCACGCTGTTCCTCGTTCTCAGCCTAGGCGTGGTTGCGATCGGCGGTATCGTCGAGATCGTGCCCTTGTTCTACGTGCAGAACACCATCGAGAAGGTGGAAGGCATGCGGCCTTACACGCCGCTCGAGCTCGCCGGCCGCGACATCTACATCCGCGAGGGTTGCTACGTCTGCCACAGCCAGATGATCCGACCGATGCGCGACGAAGTGGAGCGCTATGGGCACTACAGCCTCGCCGCCGAGTCGATGTACGACCACCCCTTCCAGTGGGGCTCGAAGCGGACCGGGCCCGATCTCGCCCGCGTCGGCGGCCGCTATTCCGACGAGTGGCACATCCAGCACCTAATGGATCCGCGGAGCGTCGTCCCGACTTCGATCATGCCGGGATATGGCCACCTTGCCCGCGCCGACCTCATAACCGACACCATTGGCGCCCGGGTCGCTACCCAGGCGATCATCGGCGTTCCTTACACCGATGACATGATCGCCAACGCCTCGGCCGACCTCGCCGCGCAGGCCTCCGCCGACGCCGACACGGCCGGCCTCGTCGAGCGCTACGGCGACAGGGTCAACGCGCGCAGTTTCGACGGTGATCCGACGCGGGTCACCGAGATGGATGCGCTTGTCGCCTACCTACAGATGCTTGGAACCCTGGTCGACTTCACCAGTTACGAGCCGCTGTCTGAAGAGAACCGGAGGTAGATCGTGGGCTACGACGAACTGCGCCATTTCGCCGACGGCTGGGGGCTGGTGTTCCTGTTCGTCGCCTTCGTCGCCGCCGTCGCCTGGGTCTTTCGGCCGGGCAGCTCCTACGACGAGCACGCCAAGATCCCCTTCAGGAAGCACGACGGGAGCGAGTGAGGTGACCGGCGCCAACGCGGGCAACGATACGGAACGCCAGGGTTCCGGCGAAGTGGAAATCGATCCGGTCACCGGTCAGCCGACGACCGGCCACGTCTGGGACGGTATCCGCGAGCTCAACCGGCCGCTGCCGCGCTGGTGGGTATGGACGTTCTACGCCACCATCGCCTTCGCCGTGGTCTACATGGTCCTCTACCCCGCGATCCCGCTGGTCCGCGGCGCCACCAGCGGCGTCCTCGGCTATTCGACGCGGGCCTCCGTCGAAGACGCCTTGACGGCGGCGCGCGCGGCCCAATCGGAGCGGCTCGATCAGGTGGCCGCCATGCCGCTTGCCCGGATCCAGACCGACACCGAACTCAACCGCTTCGCCGTCGTCGGCGGCCGCTCGGCATTTCTGGTCAACTGCGTTCCCTGCCACGGCTCCGGCGCCGCCGGTTCCAAAGGCTATCCCAACCTGAACGACGACGATTGGCTTTGGGGCGGCACGCTCGACGCAATCCAGACGACCATCGCCCACGGCATCCGGTTCGACGCCGATCCCGACACGCGCTTGTCGCAAATGCCGGCCTTTGGCGCCGACGGCATTCTCGACCGGCGGCAGATTCAGGAAGTGGCCGAGTACGTCTATTCGCTGTCAGGGCGCGAGGCCGACCCGGTGCTGGCGAGCCCGGGGCAACAGATCTTTGCCGACAACTGCGCCGCATGCCATGGCGACACTGGCGAGGGGAACCACGACCTCGGGGCGCCGTCGCTCAGGGACCCGATCTGGCTCTACGGCGACGATCGCGCCGCCATCGAGGCGCAGGTGACCAACCCCACGCACGGCGTCATGCCGGCGTGGGGCGACCGGCTCGACGACGTGGTCATCAAAGAACTCGCGCTCTATGTTTATTCCCTCGGCGGGGGCGAGGCGGCAACGGATTAGCCCAAACCCATGAATGTGCCGGTCACCCAGGACAAGGCGGCCCCGGTCGAAGCGTTCGACGTCGAGGCCGTCAACCGGCGTACCCGGCAGAAGTTATACCAGGCCCGCGTCAAGGTCTTCCCGAAGCGCACGTGGGGCACGTTCCGCAACCTGAAGTGGGCGGTGATGGCGGTCACGCTCGCCATCTACTGGATCACGCCGTGGCTGCGGTGGGACCGCGGTCCCTTCGCACCCGACCAAGCGGTGCTGGTCGATCTTGCCAACCGGCGCTTCTACTTCTTCTTCATCGAGATCTGGCCGCAGGAATTCTTTTACGTGGCGGGGCTCCTCATCATGGCGGGGCTCGGCCTATTCCTGATCACCTCCGTCGCCGGCCGGGTGTGGTGCGGCTATACCTGTCCGCAGACGGTGTGGACGGATCTCTACATCTGGGTGGAGCGGCTGATCGAGGGCGACCGCAACGCCCGCATGAAGCTCGACAAGGCGCCGTGGGGCGTGGAGAAGATCGCCAAGCGCGTCGCCGTGCACGCTGTGTGGCTGGTAATTGCAGTCAGCACCGGCGGCGCCTGGATCTTCTATTTCGCCGACGCGCCGAGCCTGTTCGTCAACCTGTTCACGCTGCAGGCGCCGCCCATCGCCTACATCACTGTCGGTGTACTGACCGCGACCACCTACACCTTCGCCGGCTTCATGCGCGAGCAGGTGTGCACCTACATGTGCCCGTGGCCGCGCATTCAGGGCGCCATGCTCGACGAGGACTCTCTGCTCGTCACCTACAACGGGTGGCGCGGGGAGCCGCGCTCGCGCCATCAGAAGAAGGCGGCCGCGGAGGGGCTCGACATCGGCGACTGCGTCGATTGCAACGCCTGCGTCGTGGTCTGCCCGATGGGCATCGACATCCGTGACGGCAACCAGCTCGAGTGCATCACCTGCGCGTTATGCATCGACGCCTGCAACGCGGTCATGGACAAGCTCGACCGGCCACGCGGGCTGATTTCCTATTCGACGCTACGCGGCCACAACGCCAACGCCGCCGAGGCGGAGAGGGCGGGCCGCGCCACCGCGACCGCGCACCAAAGAACGGTCGGCGTCTCACACATCGCCCGCCCGCGCACGCTCCTCTATTTCGGGTTGTGGTCGCTGGTCGGCCTGGTCATGCTGGGCGCGCTCGTCACCCGCGACCGGCTCGACATCAACGTCATCCCCGACCGCAACCCGCTCTACGTGACACTGTCCGACGGCTCGATCCGCAACGGTTATGCGGTCAAGATCCTCAACATGACCGGCGAGCCGCGCCAATTCGAGGTGGCGCTCGACGGCCTGCCGGGCGCCGCGATGTGGGAGGCCGGCAGCACCGAGGACAGCGCCACCCGCGCCATCGCCGTCGACGTCGATGCCGACCGGCTGCGCGAGGTCAAGGTGTTCGTCTCCCAGCCCTCCGCGGCGGTCGAGCCGGGGCTCACCGGCTTCGCCTTCACCGTGCGCGATCTCGCCGGCTCCGAGTCGGGCCGCGCCGACGCTGACTTCTACGCACCGGGGGGCTGAAGGATGCGCATCGTTCGCTTCTTCCACCTCAGCGACGACAACCCGTTCACCGGTCTGCATATGCTCGTTGTGGTGCTTCTCTTCTTCGGCGTCGTCGTCGGGGTCAACATAGTCCTCGCAGTCGCAGCGACCGGGACCTTCCCGGGCCTTGTCGTCGAGAACAGCTACGTCGCCAGTCAGCACTACAACCAATTGCTTGCCGAGGCCCGCGCCCGAGCGGGCGCGGCGTGGCGGCTGGAGCTCGACGCGCAGGACGGCGTGCTCGCCGTGCGCCTGGTCGACCGTCACGGCACGCTCCGCCGGCGCCTTGCCGTCACCGCGTTGGCCGGACGGCCATCCTCGACCCGTGAGGATCGCCTGATCGAATTCGCAGCGGATGTCGACGGCTTCCGCGCCACCGAGGCGTTGCCGCCGGGTCAATGGGAGGTCGACGTCGAGGCCCGCCAGGCGGGCACGCTCGTCTTCCGCGAGTTGCGCCGCGTCTACGTGCGACCGGCCGGGGACACCTGAGGTGGACGCGCGCGCGCCGACGTTGATAAGTGCAGGCGCCTGCTGCCCGACGCCGCCGGTCATGCTGCCGACGGGGGCCCGCGTCGACGCGGGCTTCGTGCGCCGGCTGGGCGAGGAGGGCGAGGCCCACGTTGATTTCCTCGTCCCCGAGATGCATTGCGCGGGCTGCCTGACGCGCCTCGAGGATGCGCTGCACACGCTCCCCGGCGTCACCCACGCGCGGGCCAACCTCACCACGCACCGCGTCGGGATCACCTTCGATGCCGCGAAGGGCGAGCCGGACGACATGCTCAGTGCCATAGAGCGGCTCGGCTACACCGCGCGTCCGTTCGACCCTGCTGCGTTCGACGAGGCCGACCGCGACAAGTCGGGTGCCGAGCTCATGCGCGCGCTCGCGGTCGCGGGCTTTGCTGCCGGCAACGTCATGCTGTTGTCGATCTCGGTGTGGTCCGGCGCCGAGGCTGCGACCCGCGACCTATTTCATTGGCTGTCGGCGCTGATTGCGCTGCCCGCGATTGCCTACGCCGGGCGTCCGTTCTTTCGCTCGGCGATCCGCGCCGTCATGGGCGGCGGCCTCAACATGGACGTTCCGATCGCCATCGCCGTCGCCCTGACCGCGGCGATGAGCCTCTACGAGACGGCGACGGGGGGCCCGCACGCCTACTTCGACGCGGCGATCACGCTGCTCTTCTTCCTGCTGGTCGGGCGGTATCTCGACCATCGCATGCGCGACGTCGCGCGCTCGGCCGCGGCGAAGCTGATGTCGCTGTCGGCGAGGAGCGCGACGCGCATCGAGGCCGACGGCACGGTGGCTCTGGTCCCGATCTCCGAGGTCGTGCCCGGCGACCGCGTCCGCGTCACCGCCGGCGAGCGCGTACCCGTCGACGGCACCGTTGCCGAAGGCGCGAGCGACATCGACCGCTCGATGCTGACCGGCGAACCGGAGCCCGAGGCGATCGCCGCCGGCGGCCGCGCCTTCGCCGGCACCGTGAACCTGACCGGACCGCTGACGATCACCGTTACCGCCCGCGCCGGCGACACGCTGCTCGCCGAGATCGTCCGCCTGGTCGAGGCGGCAGAGCGCTCCGCCAGCCGCTATGTGCGCCTCGCCGACCGGGCCGCGCGGCTCTACGCGCCGGCGGTTCACATCGTGGCGCTGGCGGCATTGGTCGGCTGGCTCGCCGCCGGCGCCGGCTGGCACGCGGCGCTCACTACGGCGATCGCCGTTCTCATCATCACCTGCCCCTGCGCCATCGGTCTCGCCGTGCCCGCGGTGCAGGTCGTCGCCGGCGGCTACCTCTTCGCCCGCGGCGTCATGCTCAAAGACGGCGCCGCGCTGGAGCGGCTGGCCGAGGCCGACATCGCGGTGTTCGACAAGACCGGGACGTTGAGCGAGGGCACGCCACGCCTGGTCAGGGCGCCCGACCTCGGGACACGCGCGAGGTCGGTTGCCGCCGCCTTGGGACAGGCGAGCCGACATCCCCTTGCCCGTGCATTGGCAAACGCGGCGAGCGCCGGCGGCACGACGCCGGCGCCACTCGACGACGTCGTCGAGCATCCCGGCGAGGGCATGAGCGCCCGGCTCGCCGGCACGCCCGTCCGCCTTGGCCGCCGCGATTGGGTCGGCGGGGCCGATGCGGACGACGGCATCACGGGTTCGGAGATCTGGTTGCGGATCGGGGAGGCGAGGCCCCGCCGGTTCGTCTTCGCCGACACGCTGAGGACCGACGCCGCCGAGACCGTTCGCGCGCTCAAGGCGGCGGGCCTCAATGTCGTGCTTCTGTCGGGCGACCGGGCGGAGGCGGTTCGAGACGCGGCGGTGGCGACCGGCATCGCTCAATGGCACGCCGGCCAGCACCCGGTGGACAAGGCGGCATTCCTGTCCGGCCTGGCCGAGGACGGACACCGCGTGCTGATGGTCGGCGACGGCATCAACGACGCCGCGGCGCTCGCCGCCGCCTCCGTGTCAATGTCGCCGTCGAGCGCCGCCGACATCAGCCAGACCGCGGCCGGCATTGTCTTCACCGGCCGGCGCCTTAAGCCGGTCGCGCTGGCCCACGCGGTCGCGCGCGCCGCGCGCCGGCTGGTGACCCAGAACTTCGCCCTTGCGATCGCCTACAACGCCGTCGCCGTTCCGATCGCCGTCGCCGGCCATGCGACGCCCCTCATCGCTGCGATCGCGATGTCGGCCTCCTCGATCGCCGTCACCGCCAACGCGCTGCGGCTGCCGCTGATCGTACGCGAGCGCGGAGCGCCGTCTCGCGCGCCGGCGGCCGAGCCGATGGAGGCGGCGACGTGAACGGCCTGATGATCCTGATCCCGGCCGCACTCGGCCTCGGGCTCATCGGCCTTGTCGCCTTCCTATGGTCGCTGAAGTCCGGCCAGTACGACGACCTCGACGGCGCCGCAGTGCGTATTCTTGACGACAAGGAACCACCGCACGGACAAGAACCGATTCGCCGCGCGCCCCGTCAGCGAGCGGGCGGCTAATGTCGCCTTTGGGTCGGAAGCAGACCTTGGCAAACACGATGCTCACGTTCCAGGGCGATCCCGGCATGACCGCCGAAGACGCCGTCGAGACGCTGCGCGGCAAGTTCGAGGCGATATTCTCGTAGGCGCGGAGCTGCCTTCAGTGCGAAGATAAGATCGGCCGGACCAACGGCCCAGCCGTTCCGCAAGAGCGGGAAGTCACGTCGTCATTTCTGCTTCGGGTCAAAGTCGGAACTCGAAGAGCGGATGGTCAGAGTCCGATTGTCGTTCAGCAACGGACATCGGCACGACGCACTAGAGCGTCAGGAAAGCGCCAACAGGAGACATCGACCTCTCGATCGCGGGCGGCTACGGTGCATGGCAGCCTCGCTCTTGTTCTAGTTCGCGCCGCAGTGCGTCTGCCCGGTCGTGGGGTTGCGGTGGCAGTGCTGACCAGTGCCGCCACCTCCGCCCTGAGACTGGATGATCCCCTGAATGATCGAGCCGGCGATCGCGGCGGCTGCCGCGGCCGCGGCCGCGTCATTGCTGGAGGGCGACTGTCCCGTCGCTGACGGGGGACCGAGGCAGTCGAAACTGCCATCGGAGCGGAGATCACCCGAGCGCCAACCGCTGCCGTATTTGTTCCAGCACCACGTGTTGCGGGCCGAGCGTCCCATGTAACAGGGGTAGCTGCCGTCCGATTGGACCCGGCCGGCCAGCCAACCAGCGCCATTCTGAGCTGCGCAGGCGGCATTTCGACCTGCCTCGTTGAGTCGGCAATCGAACGCGCCATTATACCTGACCTTGCCGGCGACCCAGCCGCTTCCCTGGTTATTCGCGTTGCACCAGGCGTTGGCCGTCGCTTGGTCGGGAAGGCAGAAATAGCTCCCGTCGTCGGCCAGGCCGCCGGCGCGGTAGCCCGACCCGTACTGACTGCGGCAATCGGCTTCGGCGGCGGCCTGCCTGACGGCGGGATCGTTCGCCTTGCAGGTCTCAATGTCCGAAGCGAGCCGCTGGGCCAGGGCAGCCAGGCGCGGGTGCGGACTTTCAAGCGCCAGGAGCTGCTGGCGGTGGAGGGCCATGAGATCGAGATCGCAGTCGGCGACCGCCGCGGCGACCTGCGCTTCGGCGCCGGCGACACGGTCGATCTTGGAAATCCCGACATCGACGCGCTGGGTCTGCGGGCCGCATGCCAGGCCGACAGCCTCCCAGCTTGCCTTCGCCGCTTCGAGGCTCGAGCGGGCGGTTGCCCAGTCGCCGCCTTCGAAGGCAGCGCTTCCCCACCGATACGCGTCCTCCGCGGCGACGACCTTGGATTGGGCCGTCGACAACGCCAACAGCGCCTCGTCGATCCGCGGGTGGATGATGCCGGCGGCTTCGGCCGACGCCCCGTCCATCGTCGCGGCATCGCACGAATCCGCCGCCTTGCCGACCTTCGTGACGATCTCGTCCACCCGGGCCGCCATGTTCGTCTCGCGGCTGGGAATCGCTTCGGCGACCTCAGGGCATTCGCTGGCGTCGATGTTGGCAATGGCCGTCTCGGCCGCGCCGAAATCTCCCGCCGCGATGCGTTCGTCGGCCGCTGCCAGATCCGCGAGCGGACCTTCGCAAGGATCGACCGTGACAGTCTCCTCCGCCTCGGGCTCGCTCTCTTCGGGCTCAGGCGGAGTGGCTTCGCCGGTTTGTGTCTCCGTCGTTCCCGCTTCCGGCGCGGTCGGCCCGGCCGGCGGGGCAGCGACGGCAGTCGCCCCGTCCGAATCGTCATCATCGTCGAGCACACCGCTGCAATCGCCCTCAGGCCACGACTGGCGCGCATCGAGCGCGTCGACCCAGCGCTCGAGGGCATCGATGAACTTGTCCTTAGAAAGCGGCGGTGGATCGCGCTCGAAACTGAAATAGATCCGCTTGTCATCACTGATCGCCCGGTCACCCTCGAAGGCGAGGGCGATCAGAAGGTCGTGCTGGACGTGACCTATCAGGTTGGCGCCGGTACTGTTCTCGGTTGCCATCGTCGACCGATCGGTGACCACGCGCGTCCTTTGAAGGCGATTCCAGAGGCCCCGGTCGTCCAGACCGGCCCATTGAATCTCGCTGTCCGGGCTCTTCTGAGTCCACTGCCCCGCCGCCTTGCCGTGGCATCCGGCGCAATCTTCCGGGCCACGTATGGTCGTGGTCGTCGTCGGCTCGCCGCCGAAGCTGAAGAGATCATCCTGCAGCTCCTGCGCGACCTCTTTCACGATGCTGCCGCCGGGATGCTTCGGGTTCGGTTCGTAGAGATTGAGCGCGCCATGACAATTGGCGCAGCGCGGATGGCGAAGGACCGACAGGATGTCGTTGAACGCCTCCGCGGCGGCGGTCTTGCTCTCCTCGGGGAGATCGCATTCCTGGGCGCTGACGGCATTCGGCGCCGTGCCGAAGACGGTGAGAATCGCAACCGCAAGACAGGCAATCAATCTCATCGACATGCCCTGATTGGCACTGGCCCGGATAGCCATCCGATGAGCGCCTCGGCCCGGCGATCCGGCCGCATCATGGGACCTCGATGGGCGCCCGTTGGCGGCCCATTCTGGATCCGACCGCGGCTTCGCTCGCGTTCCCCCCTCCTTACACAGATTAGCCATTACTGGCGCCGGTTCCACCCCGAATACCGGCGGTCAGCCGCGGGCCCGCCGCCACAATGGGGACACGTCAATCGAGCGTGCTGAAATCCTCAAGCCGCCCGAGGCCGAGGCCGGACGCTGCACCGTCGCGGACTGCGCCGCCGTCTGCAGCGGCGGTAGCGGGCAAAGGGCCTGCCTGGGCAGCGAGCTCGATCGCCCTGCGCGACTTTGGCCCGAAAGACCCATCGATGTTGCCGTCATAGAACCCGTCCTGCTTCAGGCGGGTCTGGAGCATGCGGCGGAATTCGCGGGACCAGTTGCCGGGGTCGGTCGTGAACTGGTCAATGGCGAAAGAGTCGCTCGCCCGGATCGCTCGGTAGAGGAGGTCCACTGCCTTGCGCTCATCCTTGGCTACGCCGTTTCCGTGGGCGTAGAGCAGCGAGTAGTTGTAGCAGATGCGCGACCCGTCATCGGCGCCGAGATCGAGGACCCTCTGATAGAGGCGCGCCGCCTCGGGGTAGTTCTGAGCAACCTCCTTACCAAGGTGAAACAGGATAGCCAGGCTGATGATCGAGTCGACATTGTTGTCTTCGGCAGCCTTACGATACCATCGGATTGCCTCGACCACGTTCTTCGCAGTCCCCACGCCATCTGCGTACATCTCGCCGAGACGATGATACACCCCGGCATTCCCGGCCTCCCCGGCGCGACGGTAATATCCGAGCGCCTTAGCGGGATCCGCCGCGCCGAATTGATCTCCGTTGTAGATGCTGCCTAGCGTTGCGAGCGCGCTTGTGTCTCCAAGGTCGGCTGCCTGCTCGAAGAGGCTGATCGACCTGTCGCGGTCCTGGGCGACGATATCCCCGTCCCAGTAGTGTGATGCTAGGCGGGTGGTGGCGATGGCGTCTCCGGACTCGACCGCCTTCTCGAGCCACTGAAGCGCCGCCTCGGGGTCGACCTCCCCGAGTCGGCCGGTCGCGTAGAGGTCGGAGAGAAAGCGCATAGCCACCGTATCGCCTTGTCGGGCGGCGGCGAGGTTGTCGGCAAGAAAGCCGCCAATCGTTACCTCGATCGTGCGCTTGCGACCGGCGCGGATGATCTCGAAGTTGACTTCGCTACCGGGCTCCATGTTCTTCAGGATGTCGACAAAGCCTTGCATCGTCGCAACGGGAAAGTCGCCCGCTTTGAGAACGATGTCGTCTACCCGAAGGCCGGCGCGGTCTGCAGGACCGCCATCGACAAGTGCGACGATGCGCACGCCCAGTGGTACGCCTAGCCCCGCGCTGCGCGCCTCCGTAGGTGTGAGTGCCATGTGCTGGACGCCAAGATAGCCGATGTCGCTCTCGACCCCGACCCGCGGCGCCTCGGCCCTGCCGCTCTTGGTGATGACGGTCGACGGCTCTTCCTCGTCCGACACGGTGGGCGCCGCGCTCGTCCGCGCGGCGCTTTCAAGCTGATTGATGCGCACGCGGGCGAGCGGGGCGAACAGCCCGTTTGGAAACGCCTCGAGATAGGTCCTGAACTCGGCCGGATCTGTGCTTTCTTGTATGCTGCTCCAGAACAAGAGCTCGGCCTCGCTCGCCTGAGCAAGCGCGGTGGTGGAGGGGCCGGCGGAAACCGCCGCGAAAAGGAGTGTCGCGAAGAGAACGAGACGCATCGCACATTCGTTCACCGTGCCGGACTCCATCGCAGGCAGTCTGGCATCGGTCTTATCCCGACATCGATCATCAATCATAGTCCGTTTGTCCAGGAATTTTCGTGCGCTCGCATGCTAACTCACGCCAATTCAAGAATCGCCCGCGGGATCAGCGGTCTTCTAAATCTCCGACGTGGGCGGCCTGCGTCGATTCGATGTCGCGATTCGCTATACGCGGCGGTGCCAGGCGGATCGCCGGTGCTGCCATGCGATCTTAACGGCGGACGACCTCCTGCGACCGACGTGCGGCGCGATGCGCTTGTCGTAGATCGCCTTCACTGCCGCCATGGTCTCGGCGGAGAGCGGCGGCAGGTCCGCAGCGACGGCTGCCCCATCCGTGCAATCGCCGCAGATCGGACGGTGCGCCGCGGCGGCGCTGGGTCAAACGTCCCTGACCTAGACGCCGGAGCACGTTCAGACTTTGGGTGTTGGTGCCGCAAGAGGGATTCGAACCCCCGACCCCCGCATTACGAATGCGATGCTCTACCAGCTGAGCTATTGCGGCTGCGACCCGATGGGCCACGCATAGATAACCGCGCCGCAGAGAGCGTTCAAGCCGGTGCTTAGCTTACCAGGCCGCTCAGCCGTCGCGATTCCTCGTCCTCCATCCCGGCCTCCGGCCCCGGATCGTCGGGCGACGGCTGTACCACCTCCACCTTGGTCGCGTTCGATGCTGCTTCCACTTCCGGTCGTTGACCGCCGCGCTCGGTCGCGGGTCCTTTCTCGTCCACTCGCATCGGTTTCCCCGCGCCCTGCGCCGGTGCCGGCGGTTCGGGCGGCGCCGACGGGACCCCGGCCGCAGCGGCCGACTCGGTTGCCGGCATTGCTTCGATGGCGGCAGGACCCTCGTCGGGCTCCGCTCCGTCACCGCGTCGCGGTGCCAATTGTTCGGCAACTACGCGCCACTCGAACGCATCGACCCGGCCGGAAATCGGCGACACCGGCGCCCAGGCGTCGAACACGTGCCCGTCGGCCGTCCACACCGGGTCGCCCCGGGCCCACCGCGCCCGCGTCAGCCATGTCCGCACCCGTCCCTCGTCGCCGTGTTCGCCCTCCTCAATGTCCGCCATCATCAGGCAGACGCGCTCGGTCGGCTCCGCGCGCGTCAGCCCGCCCAGCGCCGTGCGCGCCGCTTGCCAGTCTCGCGCGTCGATCGCCGCCCGCGCCACCGCCAGCACCCCTTCCGGGTGATTTGGCCTGAGCCCTGCCAGGCGACGCACGCGCTTCAGTCGGTCACGCACCGAGTCGCCGGGTCTGACCGCCGCGTACGCCTCTGCGATTTCCGGGTGCGGGGATGCCTTCCACGCCGTTTCCAGGAGCCGTGTCGCGCGGCGGATTTCACCGTTGCGCGTCAGCAACCGCGCCGCAGTCACCGCCGCCGGCGCGAGGTCTGCCGCCAGCCGATGCGCCTCGATCGCCTTGGCGCGCGCTTCGTCCGGCCGGCCGGCCTCCAGCTCCATCGCGTGCGCCGTCAGGAGCACCGCGCGCAAACGCTTCCCCCGGTCCTTGTCCACGATGCCAGCCTCGGCGTTGACGGCGAGCGTCGCCAGTGCACCTTGCCAGTCTGCGCCCTGGCTTTGGTATTCGAACAACGCCGCCCCGGCCCAGCCGGTTCGTGGCGCGATCAGCGTCGCCTCCTCGGCAAAGTGGCGTGCCGCCGCGTGCTCCCCCTGGCGCCGCGCTTCGACGAACAGGCCGTGCAGACCGAGCACCCGCGTGTCTGGCCTCTCCACCAGTGTCTCGAAGGCGCTGCGCGCGCCTTGGTCGTCGCCGGCCAATTGCGCTGCCTGGGCCGAGAGCAGGAGTACCAGCGGCTCCTTGCCGAGTAGCGACTGCGATTCGTGCGCGGCCCGCCGCGCCGCTCGTTCGTCGCCGGCGCCGACCGCGATCATTCCGCGCGACAGTGCCCGGTAGCCCCGGTCACGCCGTCGCGCGCCGATCATCTGACCGACCGTTCGCGGCGTCCTGACGACGCCGCGCACGAACGCCCAGGCAAGCGCAATCGCCACGAACAGGGCCGCCACCACCATGGCCGCGGCCATCAGCGTCGTCTTGATCTCGTAGCCCTGCCAAGTGATGGCGACGCCGCCCGGTCGCTCCGCCAGCCACGCAAACCCGACCGCGAGCACGAACAGCAACGCCACGTAGACCAGGACACGGATCATGGACGCCCCGCTTACTCGCTGCCGGCGGGCGCCGGCTCGACGATGGTCGCCACCAATCGGTCGACGCTCAGACGGTCTGTCGCTTCGTCCGCCCAGTGGGCCGAGGCCTCTTTCCCGGCCGGGGGCAAGGCCTCGCGCTCGGCGAGCGTCTGGGCCAGGTCTCTGGCGTCAACCGCCGCTTGCATCCGCGACACGATCGCCGGTGGATCGTCGCCCGGCATCGGTCCGGCCGGCTTTATCGAGACGAGGCCGCGCATGCTGCCGACCAGCTTGCCCCACCAGCCGACGTTCGGACTATCGCCCGCAGTCGCCGCCAGGATGGCGTCGGCCACCGGCGGGAACGCTGCCGCCAGGTCAGCCGTTGTCGGGACCCCGGTGACTGCGAACGTGCGTAATTGCGTGAGCGCACCGCTGGTCTCACCGAACGTGGCCACCATGTCAACGTCAGCCGCGAACGGTGCGCCCCCCGCCGCCGCCCGGCGAAGCGAGGTCAGTGCCACCGATCGCGCCGCGGACTCGCTGCCCGGCCCGGTCGGCATCTCCGCGATCTTCTGTTCCAGTGCATCGACCCGTGCGGCGAGCTTGGCCAGACGTGCCTCGACATCGTCGATGCTCGCGACGAGCGCCGGTGCGGCGGCGCCGCCGGACGCACCCACCGGGGGGATCGCTTCGAGCCGACCGACACGGTTTGTCAGAGCCGTCAGCTCGTCCTCGGTCGCAGCCGTCGGCGCCGACTCGACCCGCTGCTTGAGGCCGGCGAGTTCGTTCCTGACTGCCGCAATGTCGCTCGTCGGCGCCAGTCCCCCAAGGCTCTCTTGGATCGTCGCCAGGTCGTCCCCGATTCCTCTCATCTCGGCCCGCATCGACGGCAGATCGGTCGTCATCGCTTCCATCGCCATCACGCGACGGTCGAGCGCCGCAACCTGGCCGCTGGCCACGCTCGCCGTCTCGATCGCCTGCCGTGCCGCCGGTCCGCCCGGCACCGGCATCAGCCCGGTTGCTTGCAGCACCAGCACCGCCAGCAGCGCAATCGCCCCACCGACGGCAGCGGCAAAGACGACCCGCGTCCAGCCGTCCTGTGCCGGTGCCGCCGCGCGCCCACGCGGTGCCGGTCCCTTCGTCGCGGGCTCCCCCGCCGGCCGCGTTGTCCGGGCGCCCTCGCTCGCACCCTTTGGCGACCCCGCCTCTTCCTGACGCGTCGCCGTCGATGCGGCCGCATCGTCGTCCGGCTTCTCGGCCTTGAGGTCGATCGTCATCGACGGCCGCCGCCGCTCGCGTCCGCTGCGTCGCTCCTCCCCGGGTTTCGCCGTGTTGGGCTTGTCCTCGTCCGCCGCCATGGTCTCCTCGAGCCGTCACCGCCTGCGACCCCACAACCCTACCATACAGCCTTATCCTGTCGCGGCCACGCGCCGGGGTGAAGCGTCAGTGCCCGATGAGTTCGATCATGCTGTCTTCGTCCGGCCGTGGCGCGACGAGGATTTCCGCTGGCCGCAGCCGCGCCAGCGGCTCTGCGGCGGCGTCCGACAACGCGAAGAATCTCGTGCGTTTGAGGCCGCCGGCGATGCCGGCCACGACTACCAGATCGGCGAAGATCGCCGCCGTCCGTCGCGAGAAGAACAGCGCGCCCTCGGCTGCGCTGGATGCGATCGCCACGCGGAACGCCTCATCGAGCCGCGTTGCTGCGGTGCCGTGGTAGGCCTCCACTGTGACCACGTCGAAGCCCGGAAGCATCGCCGCCATGTCGGCTGAGCGCTCGCGCGCCGCCGGGTAGAGCATCGGCCCCGCCGGCGTGTCGAAGTCGGCCCGCACCAGGTCGCTGAGTGCCGCCGCGTCGCCATCTCCAATGCGCACGTCCGCGAACCCCGCCTCCCGCGCGAGCGCTGCTGTTGCCGCCCCGACCGCGTAGACAGTCACCCGCCGCCATGCTGACGCCGTTTGCCATCGCGCGACCGCCCTGACCGCGTTGCGGCTGGTGAAGAGGATCGCCGTCGGCACCGGCATGTCGACAGGCTCGGCCGCAAAGGCGATCGTCAGCATCGGTTGCACGAGCACGGTGTGCCCGAGGTCGGTGAGCCTCTTGGCCGTGAGGCTCGCGTCCGGCTCGGGCCGCGTGACCAGAAGATGCATGAGGCCTCACATCGCTGAGAAGAAGTCCGCCCCGCCGCGTGCGGCAAGTTCCGCCCCGGCCTCGCCGCCGATCCGCTCCGCGTCTGACGCGGGACCGTCCCGCCGGACCGTGTGTGCATCGCTGCCGTCCGGCTTGAGGATGATGCCGCGGAACACCAGCCTCCCGGCGGCGATCGTCGCCAGCCCCCCGATCGGCGTCCGGCACGAGCCGCCAAGCGCCGCCAGGAACGCTCGCTCCGCGGCCAGTGCAATCGACGAGTCGCGATCGTCGATCGACGACATCAGCTTCCGCGTCCGCTCGTCGTCCGCCCGTGTCGCCACCGCGATCGCTCCCTGGCCGACCGCTGGCAGCCAATCATCCGATTCCATGATGCTGGTGACGTGCGCACCGAGACCGAGCCGGGTCAGACCGGCCACGGCGAGGATCGCCGCATCGAGCGAACCGTCATCGACCTTGCGGAGTCGCGTCTCGACGTTGCCGCGTAGGTCGACGACCGAGAGGTCCGGCCGCGCCATGAGGGCGAGCGCCTTCCGGCGCGGCGACGAGGTCCCCACCCGCGCCCCTGCCGGCAGATCGGCGAGCCGCTGGGCGCGTGGCGACACCAACGCGTCGCGCGCGTCCCCGCGTTTCAAGCACGCGGCGATCATGATCCCGTCTGGCAGCCGTGTCGGCATGTCCTTGGCAGAGTGCACCGCCGCGTCGATCCGCCCTGCGATCAGCGCCTCGTCGATCTCCTTGGTGAACAGCCCCTTGCCGCCGGCCTCCGCGAGCGGCCGGTCGGTGATGCGGTCGCCGGTTGTCGTGATCGGCACGATCGGCATCGTCTCGGCGCTCCGCGACCCCGCCGCGGCGAAGGCGCGACGCACCGCCTCCGCCTGAGCGAGCGCCAGCGGGCTGCCGCGCGCACCGATGCGAATGACTCCCGCGCTGGTATCGGCGGATTGCAAGGGCCTTGGTCCGGGTGTTAGGGCGTTCCCGAGCGGGCGTGAGTGTATTGCCCACCGTCTGCGGCGCAAGCGCGCCATGCTGCTGCTGAAACCGGCGGGAAGCGGTGATGATCGTCCTCGGCATCGAGACCAGTTGCGACGAGACCGCCGCCGCCGTGGTCGAGCGGCACGCCGACGGCTCCGGGCGCATCATGTCCGACATTGTCTTGTCGCAGGTCGCCGACCACGCCGCCTTCGGTGGCGTGGTCCCCGAGATCGCGGCCCGCGCACACGTCGAGGCCCTCGATGGCGTCATCGCCGCGGCCATGCGCAAGGCCGGCCGCACGTTCGCCGACATCGACGCGGTCGCCGCCACCGCCGGTCCGGGCCTGATCGGCGGCGTTCTCGTCGGCCTCACCACGGCCAAGGCGATCGCGCTCGCCGCCGACAAGCCGCTTCTCGCCGTCAATCATCTGGAAGGCCACGCCCTCACCGCCCGGCTCACCGACAACCTCGATTTCCCCTACCTGTTGTTGCTCATCTCTGGCGGTCACACCCAGTTCCTCGCCGTCGACGGCGTCGGTCGCTACAGTCGCATCGGCACCACCATCGACGACGCCCTCGGCGAGGCCTTCGACAAGGCGGCGCGCCTCCTCGGCCTGCAGTATCCGGGCGGCCCGGCGGTCGAGCAGGTGGCGCTGACCGGCGACCCCACCCGCGTGACGCTGCCCCGCCCCCTGATCGGCAGGCCCGGCGCCGACTTCTCCTTTTCCGGCCTCAAGACCGCGCTGCGTCTTGCCGCCGAGGCAGCCGCGCCGCTGTCGGACCAGGATGTCGCCGACTTCTGTGCTTCGTTTCAGGCCGCGGTCGTCGACGTCGTCGCCGACCGTGCCGCCCACGCCATGGTGGCGTTCGCCGCCGAGCATATGGCGCCGCCGGTTCTGGTCGTTTCCGGCGGCGTCGCTGCCAACCAGGCACTGCGCGCCGTGCTCCGCGACGTCGCCGGCGCCCACAACTTCCGTGTCGTCGCCCCGCCGACGCGTCTCTGCTCTGACAACGGCGTAATGATCGCCTGGGCCGGCGCCGAGCGCCTCGCTCTCGGCCTCACCGACGGCTTCGACGCACCGGCGCGCCCGCGCTGGCCGCTCGATGAATCCGCGCCCGCCCGCCTCGACGCCGACGCCAAGGGCGCGCGGGCGTGAACGGCACCGTCGGCGTCATCGGCGGCGGCGCCTGGGGCACGGCACTCGCAATGGTCGCCGCCCGCGCCGGGCGTGACGTCACGCTGTGGGCCCGCGACGCCGACATCGTCGCCGCCCTCGTCGAGCGCCGCGAGAACCCGCGTTATCTTCCCGGCATCCGCCTCGCCGACGGCATCGCCGCCACGGGCGACATCGCCCACGCCGCCGCCGCCGACGTCGTCGTCATCGCCGTTCCCGCCCAGACGATGCGCGCGGTCGTGACCGAGCTCGCGCCCCACCTCGCCTCGGGCACACCGCTCGTCAGCGCCGCCAAGGGCCTCGAACAGGGTACCGACAAGCGCATGAGCGAAGTCATCGCCGAGGTCGTGCCCCACGCGGTCCCCGCCGTCCTCTCCGGACCGAGCTTCGCCGCCGATGTTGCCCGCGGCCTGCCGACCGCGGTCACGATTGCCGCCCGCGACGGCGATCGCGCTCTCGACCTCTGCCGCGTGTTCGGCAGCCCGACCTTCCGGCCCTACGCCGAGACCGACATGGTCGGCGTCGAGATCGGCGGCGCCGTCAAGAACGTGCTGGCCATCGCCGCCGGTATCGTGTCGGGCCGCGACCTAGGCGCCAGCGCCGTTGCCGCGTTGATCGCCCGCTCGTTCGCAGAGCTCCGTCGTCTCGCCGAGGCCCTCGGCGCCCGCCGCGAGACGCTGATGGGCCTCTCCGGCCTAGGCGATCTCGTGCTCACCTGTTCGAGCCACCAGTCGCGCAACTTCTCCTATGGCGCGCTGATCGGCTCGGGCGGCGACCGCTCCGCCCCGCATCCCCTGGTCGAGGGCATCGCCACCGCCGCCGTCGCCCGCGACCTTGCCCGCCACCACGCCATCCTCATGCCGATTGTCGAGGCCGTCGCCGCCATTCTTTACGAGCACCTCTCCGTCGACGGCGCGATCGACGGACTGATGACCCGCCCCTTCAAGCACGAGGCCGACTGAACTGGACGCTGATCCGCCACGCGACTACCGTCTGCCGGTCGTCCCCGTGGAGGAACATTGCCCATGGCCTACTGGTTGTTCAAATCCGAGCCCGGCGCCTGGTCCTGGGATCAGCAGGTCAAGGACGGCAAGAAGGGCACCGAGTGGACCGGCGTGCGCAACTTCACCGCCCGCAACAACATGCGTGCCATGAAGAAGGGCGATAAGGGCTTCTTCTATCACTCCGGCGACGACAAGGCGGTCGTCGGCATCGTCGAGGTGGTGAAGGAGGCCCAACCGGATTCCACGGATCCCACCTGGGAATGCGTCGACATCGCCGCCGTCAAGCCGCTGCCGAAGCCGGTCACACTCAGCGCGATCAAGTCTGAGAAAAAGCTCGCCGATATGGCGTTGGTGCGTCTCTCGCGCCTGTCGGTCCAGCCGGTGACCGACGCCGAATGGCAGCGCGTCTGCAAGATGGGTGGTTTGTAGCGCCCGGCCGCGGTGTGAAGCCGTTAGGAATCAGCGAGCCCACCACTGGCCTTTGTCATCCATCGCCTGTAGGGAAATCCCGAATGGGAACGCGCCTGACGATTGGCACCGCGCGCCACCCAAGGAGGGCACTCGATGGCATGGTTCCTCACGTCAGCAGCGCACCAGCCTTGTGCGCCACCGACTCAGCGCTGGTTGATCGGGATCGGGATGTTCCTGTCGGCCGCAATGGTCACAGGCGTCGCGGCCGCGCAAGACCAGCCTCTGGTATTCAGCATTCCCGTCCAACTGAAACAGTTGGACGAAGCCATAACCAAATTTCACGTGATTTGTTACGTCCGGCAAGCTTCGGGACAGATCATAACCTTCGTCACCGAAAACACCGACATCGTTGGGGGAGAATTCGACGGCGTCGTCGAGATCGGCGCCTCGCTGTCCGAACAGGAGGCGAAGGTCGCTCAAAAGTACAGCTGCATGCTCTACCTCATGACGGGAGTGGGAAACCCCCATACGCCCGTTCAATCAAGCGGCCCGGCACCTGATCCCCAGCCGAATGTGATCTGGCAGGCGCGGCCGGATGCATATTTTCGCATTGAGGTCGAAGGCACGCTGCTGACGAGCGTGGCAATCCCGGCCGCCAACGATCTGCAGCTGGCCCCGGGCAAGTAGTGCGGCAGCTCAAAACGATTTCCGTCGGCAGCACATCATGAGTGGCGGGAAGCAGCGACACAAACCGCAGCTGTTACACGGAGTCGTTGGCGCGCTCCTTGCCGCCGCTGTAGTCGCTGTCCCCTCCACGCAAGCCCAGGATCCTGACGCCCTCGCGGGCCCGCAAGCGCCCGGTGTTAGTCCGGTCGTCGCGCCGACTGCGCCCCTCGGCCTGACCGGGTGGCGTACCGAACCGGTTGTTGTACCGACCGCGATCCTCGGCCTGACCGGGTGGCGTACCGAACCGGTTGTTGTACCGACCGCGATCCTCGGCTTGACCGGATGGCGCAACGACCCGGTTGTCGTGCCGACCGCGATCTTCGGCTTGACCGGATGGCGCAACGACCCGGTTGTCGTACAGGCGCCGATGCTCGG
>CAYTXI010000035.1:0-1919 GCA_964441935.1 uncultured Bauldia sp. | reverse complement strand
TCGGCTTGACCGGATGGCGCAACGACCCGGTTGTCGTACAGGCGCCGATGCTCGGCCTGACCGGGTGGGGCGACCTTTCCCAGCCGCCCGAACCGGAGCCCGTAGAGGTCGAATGTACCGCTCCGTTGGTGCCCGACGAGACCGGCGCCGCATGTGTCTGCCCGCCGGGACTTGAACCGGTCGTTGGCGGTAGCTGCGTCAAGCCGCTGGTTTGCCCGCCGGGGCAGGTCGCCGCCGCCGGCCGATGCGTGCCTGAGGTCGGCAGCGACTGCCCGCCGGGTCAGGTGCTGCAGGGCGGACACTGCATCCAGTGCCCGCCGGGTTTGGCTCCGTCCGACGGCAAATGCGTCCCCAGCACGCCGGACGGTGGGGCACGGCCGCTGCCGCCCCCGCCACCGCCCGGACCGATGCAACCCCCGCCTCCGCCACGGAAGCCGCCCCCGGTCGTCCGCATGCCGGGACAGCCGACGCCACAACCACCGCCACCACCGCCGGCGCCGCTGCCTCCGCCTCCTCTGCTGCAGCCACCGCCGCTCCAGCGGCAGGTCGTGGTCACCTGCACCAACGGCCAGGTCCAGGGGCAGCAATGCCTCTGTCCGCCGCGCTGGACGCGTCAGACGGTCAGGATCACGCCCACCGCACACATCTACAACTGCGTGCCGCCCCGTTGAGAAACCTGGCTCGTACGCATACCTGTGGCTCGGCGACCCGGAATACGCATCGTCACGTGCCACCGCATTATTGCGGGCACCTCCTTGTTCCAGATCGCATTTCGAGGCTTTAAACTCCCGACGAAGCCCGTGCGCTCACGATTGGCGCACCTGACCTATGAATCGGAGGCAATCCATGTCTGGTGGCAAGGTTCACCCGGTTCCGGCGGAATGGAAGAAGCGCGCTTACGTCGACAACGACAAATACCTCGCCATGTACAAGCGCTCGGTCGATGACCCCGACGGGTTCTGGGCCGGTGAGGCCAAATGCATCGACTGGATCAAGCCCTTCACCAAGGTCAAGAACACCTCCTTCCAGGCCCCCGACGTTTCCATCAAGTGGTTCGAGGACGGCAGCCTCAACGTCTCCGCCAACTGCCTCGACCGGCACCTCGCCACCCGCAGCGACCAGACGGCAATCGTGTGGGAGCCCGACGATCCCGCCAACGAGGTGCGCAGGATCACCTATCGCCAGCTCCACGAAAGCGTTTGCAGGTTCGCCAACGCCCTCAAGTCCCACGGTGTCAGGAAGGGCGACCGGGTCACCATCTACCTGCCGATGATCCCCGAGATCGCCGTTGCCATGCTTGCCTGCGCCCGCATCGGCGCCATCCACTCGGTCGTCTTCGGCGGCTTCTCCGCCGAGGCGCTTGCCGGGCGCATCGAGGACTGCCGCTCCGGCTTCGTCGTCACCGCCGACCAGGGCAACCGCGGCGGTCGCCAGATCCCGCTCAAGGCCAACACCGATGAAGCCATTGCCATCGCCGAGCGCGAGGGGGCTTCGGTCAATCATGTGATTGTCGTTCGCCACACCGGCGGCGACGTTGCCATGCAGCCCGGCCGCGATGTCTGGTATCACGAGGCGGTCGACGGCGCCTCCGCCGACTGCCCGCCGGAGGAGATGAACGCCGAGGACCCGCTGTTCATCCTCTACACCTCAGGCTCGACCGGCAAGCCGAAGGGCGTGCTCCACACCACCGGCGGCTATCTGGTCTACGCCGCCGTCACCCACCGCCTGATCTTCGACTACCACGACGGCGACATCTACTGGTGCACCGCCGACGTCGGCTGGGTGACCGGCCACAGCTACATCGTCTATGGGCCGCTCGCCAACGGCGCCGTCACCCTCATCTTCGAGGGTGTTCCCACCTGGCCGACGCCGTCGCGCATCTGGGAGGTCATCGACAAGCACAAGGTCAACATCCTCTA
>CAYTXI010000034.1:2919-22919 GCA_964441935.1 uncultured Bauldia sp. | reverse complement strand
GCCTCCAACGGGAATTTCGAATCGATGACCAGGCTTGGGCTGTTCGGGAAGCGGATCAGGCAATCCGGCCGGCTGCGATTGGAGAGCGTTGCCTGGAAGGTGAACGCAGTCGGCGGCAACGCGTTGCGAATGATCGCTTCCATCTGCATCTGGCCGAACAATCCGCGCGACTGCTTGTTCGACAGGATCTGTCGCAATTCGACGACCTGACTGGACAGGGCATCGATGGTCTTCTGGGCCGCGTCGATGGTCACCAGCCGCGTGTTGAGCTGGGTCAGGTCGGCATGCGTCGTGTCGCGCGTGTCGCTGATGGATTTTCGAATGTGCTCGTTGGACGTTGCCAGCGCGTCACGCATCGCCTGCATCTGCCCGCTGATCTCCCCCTGCGCTTGCACGACGCGGGCGATCTGCGCGTCGAACACGGTGCTGCCCGCATTGCTCCGCTCTGCCCGCCGCGCCGTCCGCCGCCAGGCGGCGAGCGCCACAACCAGCAAGACGAGAAGCGCAACCGCTGCGACGCCGAGTGCAACCTCGACGCCGGTGAACGTGAAGTTGCCGAATCGGAAGACCTGGTCGCTCATGGCTTCAGACTAGCCGATGCAGTCGGCCGAACGAACCACGAACATGGCTGGGGACGGGAATTGCGTGGATCGACGGGGACAGGTCCGCGGGATAAAGGCTGCTCTCGCCACGGGGGGCACCTATGACTCGCCACCCTCGTCCTCCGGCGGCTTTTTGTGCCTTGGGCGGCGTTTGTAGCCGTCCTTCGACTTGACCACGCGGGCGCGGTATTTCGGCTCGGCGAGCTCCCGCGCCACCGGGTTGCGCCGGAGCCTGCGGCCGAGCGGCCGCTTGGGTTTCTTAGGCATTCTACCGGACCGCCGCCGTTGACCCCGCCATCACCGTCTCATATCTCAGGCCCCGTGGCGAAACTCGATATCATCACGCTTCCCGACCGCAAGCTCCGTCTGAAGAGCGCCCCCGTGGAGCGCGTAGACGACGACCTGCGCAAACTCATGGATTCCATGATGGAGACCATGTACGCCGCCCCCGGTATCGGCCTCGCCGCCGTCCAGGTCGGTATTCCGCGCCGCGTTGTCACCGTCGACGTTGCCCAGCGCGAGGACGAGACAGCCGAGCCCGACCCGATGTTTCTGATCAATCCCAAGATCCTGTGGTCGTCGGACGAGCGGACCACGACCGAGGAGGGCTGCCTGTCGATCCCCGAATACTTTGCCGAGGTGGAACGCGCCGCCGAGGTCCGCGTCGCCTATCTCGACCGCGACGGCAAGCCGCGGGAGATCGAGGCCAACGGCATCATGGCGGTGGTACTTCAACACGAGATCGACCACCTCGACGGCAAGCTGTTCATCGACTACCTGTCGAAGCTGAAGCGCGACATGGTGATCAAGAAGTTTGCCAAGCAGCAGCGGCTGGGACCGAAGCCGCTGGCGCTGTAGCCGCGATGTCCCTCCGCGTCGTCTTCTTCGGCACACCCGATTTCGCGGTTCCCACCCTCACCGAGATCGTTGGTCAGGGCCATGACGTAGCCGCGGTCTACACGCAGCAGCCGCGCGCTGCCGGACGCGGGCTCGGCCAGCGCCGCTCGCCGGTTCACGAGGCCGCAACGCGCTTCGGCGTGCCGGTGATGACGCCGACAAGCCTCGGGCTGAGCGCGGAGGCGGAGCGGTTCACGGCGCTCGCGCCGGACGTTGCCGTCGTCGCCGCGTACGGCCAGATCCTGCCGAAAGTCTTCCTCGACGTCCCCGCCCACGGCTGCCTCAACCTGCACGCCTCGCTGCTGCCGCGCTGGCGTGGCGCCGCGCCCATCAATCGAGCCATCATGGCCGGCGATACGGAGACCGGCGTCATGGTCATGCGAATGGAAGAAGGGCTCGATACGGGACCGATCGCCATGGCCGAGCGGATTGCCATCGGCCAAGACGCGACCGCCGGCGAACTCTCGTCGCGCCTTGCGATCCTCGGTGCCGACCTCATGGTGCGTGCTCTGGCGGCCCTGTCGCGCGGCGTCCTCGACCTGACCCCGCAGGCGGAGAGCGGCGCGACGTACGCCAAGAAGATCGACAAGGCGGAGACCCGCATCGACTGGTCGCGGCCGGCCGCCGACGTCCACAATCACATCCGCGGCCTGTCGCCGGACCCTGGCGCATGGTTCGAGGCCGATCTCGGCAAAGGCACCGAGCGGGTCAGGGCGCTTCGATCCACCCTCGCAGATGGGCAGGGGCGGCCAGGCACCATTCTCGACGAGCGGCTGACCGTCGCCTGCGGCTCTGGCGCCGTGCGGCTGACCGAGGTGCAGCGCGCGGGCAAACAACCGGCAAAAGCGGCGGAGTTCCTGCGCGGATTGCGCACACCGCTCAGCGCGGTTCGCTGACAAGATGCCGCGCACCAAGATCATCGTCGAATACGACGGCGGCCCGTTCGTCGGCTGGCAGCGGCAAGCGAACGGCCGCTCGGTCCAACAGGCGATCGAGGAGGCGGTGACGGCGTTCTCAGGCGAGACGGTGGTGGTCAAGGGCGCCGGCCGCACCGATTCCGGCGTCCATGCCCTCGGCCAGGTCGCCCACTTCGATCTCACACGCGCGTGGCCGACCGACACGGTTCGCGACGCAATCAACGCCCACCTCAAGCCGGAACCCATCGCGGTCCTGTCGGCCGAGGCGGTGGACGAGAATTTTGACGCGCGCTTCTCGGCGCTCGCGCGCCACTATCTCTATCGGATCAGCCAGCGCCGCGCGCCACCGGCGCTCGATCGTGGGCGCGCGTGGTGGGTGGCCGCGCCGCTCGACGCGGAGGCCATGCACGCCGCCGCCCAGGCTCTCGTCGGCCAGCACGACTTCACCACGTTCCGCTCGGCCGAATGCCAAGCGCGTTCGCCCATCAAGACGCTCGACCGCCTCGACGTGTCGCGTGAGGGCGACGAGATCGCGGTCAGGGCCTCCGCCCGCTCGTTCCTCCACAACCAGGTCCGCTCGATGGTGGGAACGCTGAAAAAGGTCGGTGACCGTTCGTGGGCGATAACCGCCGTTGGCGAGGCGCTCGCCGCCCGCGACCGCGCGTGTTCCGGCCCGGTGGCGCCTGCCGAGGGGCTCTATCTCGTTGCCGTCGACTACTAGGCCGGCGCCTCGACGCCGAGCAGCCGGCTGGTCAGCCGCGCCACCCCCAGCGTGACCACCAAATCGAGAACGACGAAGCCGATCGCGGCGTCGATTGTGACGCCGAGGGCGCGTCGCGCGATCAAATAGCTGAAACGAATCGCGATCGCCAGCACCAGGACTGACGGGAACAACGCGGCCTCGGCACTCAGCACACCCGCCAGGGCGAAGAGCGCGACGACTGCGGACGGGACGACCACAAGGACGGACGACCAATTGCGCGCGACGACGTAGGCCGGATACCCCTTGCGGATGTCGAGGAAGTTGGCCAGGCCGGCCAACAGCAGGGGCAGCGTGATCCAGTCGAGGCCCAACGCTAGCCATTGGGCTGCCATGTAGGCAGCCTCGTCGAACGCGCCGGCGTCGGTCGTATCGAGAAGCGCGCGCCGATCGGCCAGCACCATCACTGCATAGGCCGGCGCGATCAGAACGATCGCCTGGAACGACCGCCAGAACCCGTCGTAGCTTGCATCGAACAGGCGAATGGCGTTCGGCTTGTCGAGGAACAATTGCCACGCACCGCTAAGCGATCGAGCGATCTCGTCGCGCGTGATCACGGCCGCGCTCCGCCGAAGTACATTTCGAGAAACCGGCGATAGATGGCGGTCAGGCCGCGGAGGTCGGCGATCGACACGCGCTCGTCGACCTGATGCATGGTCGCGCCGACGAGCCCGAAGTCGACCACCGGGCAAACGTCCTTGAAGTAGCGGGCATCCGACGTGCCGCCGGCCGTCGACCGTTCGGGCGCCAGCCCCGTCGTCTCGGTGATCGCTGCGCAGACGAGGTCGACGAGATCGCCCGGGCGGGTCAGGTACCAGGTGCCGGCGCCTGGTTCCACCAGCAGTTCGTGCTGCGCGCCACCGGCTGCCGCTGCAATCTCGTGTCTCAGCCGGTCTTCAAGGGAATCCGGCGTCCACTCGTCGTTGAAGCGTACGTTCAGCCGTGCGCTGGCCGTGGCTGGGATGATGTTGAACGCCGGATTGCCGACGTCGACACTGGTGATTTCCAGGTTTGACGGCGCGAAATCGTCGCTGCCCTCGTCCAGACGGAGCTTGACCAAGCTGTCGAGGATGCGGACGAGAGCCGGGATCGGATTGTCGGCGAGTTGCGGATAGCCGACGTGTCCCTGGCGGCCGACGACCCGGATCGTGGCCGACAGGGTGCCGCGCCGGCCGATCTTGATCGTGTCGCCGAGGCGGTGCCGCGACGTCGGCTCGCCGACGATCGCCGCGTCGAACCGGTGACCGCTTGCCAAGGCCCAATCGAGAAGTTTCGGGGTACCGTTGATTCCCGGCCCCTCCTCGTCGCCGGTGATCAGCAACGACAGTGTTCCGGCTGACGGTAGCTGTTCACCGACGAAGGCTAGCGCCGCCGCGGTGAAGCAGGCGATGCCCCCTTTCATGTCGACAGCGCCACGCCCATAGATGAACTTTCCGTCGTCCTCACCGGCGAATGGCGGGCGGCTCCATTCGGCTTCGTCTCCGGCCGGCACGACATCGGTATGACCGGCGAAGACGAGGTGCGGTGCTCCGCTGCCCATGGAGGCGAAGAGATTGTCGACGTCTGGCGTATCCGGGGCGCAGAACGTCTTGCGTTCGACCGTGAAGCCGGCGGCGCTAAGCACCTCGGCAAGGAGCGCCTGCGCACCGCCTTCGGCCGGTGTGACCGAGCGGCAGGCGATCAGCGCCTTGGTCAAGGCGACTGGATCAGTCGGTTGCGTCATCTCACCGGCCGGGAAGGGAAAAACGCCGGCCGGTTTAGCCAGTCGCGAGAGCGGGCGTCAATCCGGGCAGGGTGGCGCGGGCGATGCCCGGCCTGAGACTGCCCCCCGCACTATGCGGCGGTCGGGTTGACGGGATCGCCTCCGTACTGGTTGTCGCCGATCGAGCCGCGCAAGATCCCGAGCTCGACCACGATCCAGATCACGACCGCGAGGTTTACCAGGCTGAGCAACCAACCGAACGAGTTGGGATTGGCCGGACTGCCGGTCAGGCCGATGAGCCCGAGAAGCGTGATCAAGAGGCCTATGCCAATCGGTATCCCTGCGTAGTTGCCGGGTTTGTCGCGGTCCTGGAAACGCTTGGCCATCAGGCAATACGCCGGATAAGCGAACGCCAATTGCACGATGAACGCCAACAACCTTGCGACGAAGCTGACCATGCCGAACAGCCCCGCTAGGATGAGGGACACCACAATGCCGACGACGAGCAGGCCAACGACCCCGATCCAGAAGTCCTGCCGGCCGATGCGCCCGTCGGTCGTCAGGTAAAGCCGGTTGTAATCGAAGTTCATGGGTTACTCCCCCTCCGCACCCGAATCGCGCGCCACCCTAGCGGAATCGCGGCCGGCCGTGAATGCCGCTCAATCCCGCAGCAATTCGTTGACGGAGGTCTTGGCCCGGGTCTTCTCGTCGACCTTCTTGACGATGACGGCACAATAAAGCGAGGGGCCCCAGTTCCCGCCTGGGAGCGGTTTGCCGGGGAGGCTGCCCGAAACCACCACCGAATACGGCGGTACCTTGCCAAAGTGGATTTCGCCGGTCTCGCGGTCGACGACCTTGGTCGAGGCGCCGATGAACACGCCCATGGAGATCACCGAGCCTTCGCCGACGATGACGCCTTCGACGACCTCCGAGCGCGCGCCGATGAAGCAGTTGTCCTCGACGATGGTCGGGTTGGCCTGCAACGGCTCGAGCACGCCGCCGATACCGACGCCCCCGGACAGGTGGCAGTTCTTGCCGATTTGGGCGCAGGAGCCGACCGTTGCCCACGTGTCGACCATGGTGCCGGAATCGACGTAGGCGCCGAGGTTGACGAAGGACGGCATGAGGACGACGCCGGGAGCAATGTAGGCCGAGCGCCGCACGACGCAGCTCGGCACCGCCCGGAACCCGGCGCGGGCGAAGTCATCGTCGTTCCAGCTCGCGAATTTGGACGGCACCTTGTCCCACCAGCCGCCGCCCCCTGGGCCGCCCGGTATCATAGCCATCGGGTTGAGCCGGAAGGAGAGCAGCACCGCCTTCTTCAGCCACTGGTTGACCGTCCAGGCGCCGGCCCGCTTTTCGGCGACCCGGACCTCGCCCCTGTCGAGCAGATCGAGGGCCGTCTCGACGGCCTCGCGGACGGTGCCCGTCGTCTCCGGGCCGATCTTTTCGCGGGCCTCGAAGGCCGCCTCGACGGTTGATCTGAGGTCAGCGATGTCGGTGACGGGCATTCGATGCGTCCTCTCGCGGGCCTCGCCACCGACGCCCGACCGCGGCCGGTGATGGCAAAAAACCGTTGACACGGCAATAGTCGGACACGCCGCCGGCTATGGTTCCGGTTTGCCGACTTGGTGGGCTGGTACGACCAAAACCTTGTCGATCCGAAGCCCATCCATGTCGACTACCTCGATGGTCATGTCCTCGCGGGCGAGGCGATCGCCGACTTCCGGTAGTCGGCCGAGGCGGTCGATGACGAAGCCGGCAACTGTTTCGAAGTCGCCCTCCGCCTTGAGGTCGCCGAGCCCCAGGTGGTCCTCGAACTCGTCGATCGGCAGCATGCCGTCTACCAGGTAGGACCCGTCGGCGCGCCTGACGATCCGCGCCTCTTCCTCCTCACCCTCCTCGGGTAGCTCGCCGGCGATGCCTTCGAGCACGTCGGTGGATGTGACCACCCCTTGCGTGGTGCCGTATTCGTCGACGACGAGAGCGAAGTGGACGCTCTCACGCCGGAACAGCTCGATGAGGGTGAGCACCGGCGTCCGCTCGCCGATGACAAGCAGCCGCCGGGTGACCTTAGCCAAGTCTATTTCACCACCCTTGAGGACCAGCGGTAGGACATCGCGCACATCTACAAAGCCGCTGGCGTGGTCGATGGTGCCGTCGCAGACAAGGATGCGGGTGTGACGGCTGGAGGAGATCTTGTCCACGGCGGCGCGGCTGCCGGCCGCGCTGTCGACCCAGTCGATCTCCGCCCGCGGCGTCATGATAGCGCGCACGGAACGGTCGGCGAGGCGGAGCACGCCGTCGATCATCGCCCGCTCCTGTGGCACGAATACGCCGGCTCGCGTCCCCTCGGCGATCAGGGCCTTGACCTCGTCCTCGGTCACCGTCGCCTCACGGGTTCCAGAAAGACCGAGCGATCGGAGGGCCGCATCGGTCGACACCTTGAGCAGCCATACCGCCGGAGTTGCGGCTCGCGACAACCAGAGCATCGACCGCGCCACCAGCACGGCCATCCGTTCCGGATTGGTAAGCGCGATGCGTTTCGGGACGAGTTCGCCGACGATCAGCGACAGGTAGGTAATGGCGACGACGACGGCTGTAATGGCGACGGCGTCGCCGTGAGGTGCGATCCAATTAACTGCGTTGAGCGCTACCCCGATCCTGTCGGCGACCGTTGCGCTGCCGAAGGCGCCGGCGACGATGCCGACGAACGTGATGCCGATCTGGACCGCCGACAGGAAGCCGCTCGGATCGTCGATCAGGCGCAGCGCGACGCGGGCGCCGCGGCTGCCTTCTGTGGCGAGCGTACCGAGGCGCGATCTACGCGCCGCGACGATTGCCAGCTCCGACATTGCCAGCCAGCCGTTCACAAGAATGAGAAGGACAATGATCGCGATTTCGAGGATGGCCATCGCCGTCGACCTTTGATTAGCAAGGGAGCCGTGCGCATCCGCGCTCAGGCAATCGCGGGCGATCCTAGCGCGCGGCGATGGTTGCCAACACCTTCTCGAGGAAGCTGGCGAGATCGTCGGTCAGAAAGTCGATGTGGTCAGCGTCGCGGCCTTCGAGCTCCCAGTCCTCGTGGAAAACCTCGCGCGTGCCCGTCGGCACGACCAGCACCGTGGTCATGCCGAGGGCCCGCGGCACGACGAGGTTGCGCGCCAGGTCCTCGAACATCACCGCGGTCTTGGGTTCAACCCCCGTCGTCGTCAGGAACCAGTCGTAGGTCTCCCGGTTAGGCTTCGGCATCAATTTGGAGCGGACGATATCGAAGATGTCCTCGAAGTGGTCGGTGCATCCGAGGCGCGCGGCGACCTTCTCGGCGTGCCGCCGAGAACCGTTCGTGAGAACGAACTTGCGGCCCGGCAATCGCGTGATCGCTGCCGCCAGGCGCGGATTTGCCTCGACCGGCGAATGGTCGATGTCGTGGACATACTCGAGGAAGTCGTCCGGTGCGATACCGTGCTCCTCCATCAGGCCGCGCAGGGTCGTGCCGTAGCGTCTGTAGTAGTCCTTCTGGACGCGCTGAGCCTCCTCCGGCTCGAGGCTGAGCAGACGCTGGACGTAGTCGCGGATGCGCTTGTCGACCTGCTGGTAGAGATTGGTGTGGCGCGGATAGAGGGTATTGTCGAGATCGAACACCCAGACGGAGATCGTCTTGAACTGGTCGAAACGATGGCCGTTGCGCCCCTCCGCCAGCGGCCTGAGCGAGGGCGCGTTCATGCGGTGACCAGTGTTCCGGCACCGTGGTCGGTGAACAGCTCGAGGAGTACCGCGTGCGGTGTCCTGCCGTTGACGATAACCACGCCGGCGACGCCCTTCTCCAGCGCAGCGATGCAGGTCTCGACCTTTGGGATCATGCCGCCCGAGATTGTGCCGTCTTCGATCAACGCGCGGGCCTCGCCGGCGGTCATCTGCCGGATAAGCTTGCCGTCCTTGTCGAGGACCCCCGGCACGTCGGTCAGGAACAACAGGCGTGTTGCGTTGAGCGCGCCGGCGATGGCGCCGGCGAACGTGTCGGCGTTCACGTTGTAGGTTTCGCCGTCGTCGCCGGGAGCGACCGGTGCGATCACCGGGATCAGCTCGGCGGAAAGCACCATGTCGATGACGGCGCGGCTGATCCGTATGGGCTCGCCGACGAAGCCGAGGTCGACCATCTTCTCGATGTTGGAGTCGGGGTCCTTGACGGTGCGCGTCACCTTCTCCGCGAACACCATGTTGCCGTCCTTGCCTGACAGCCCCACAGCCTTGCCGCCCTCGGCGTTGATCCCCAAAACGATTTCTTTGTTGATCGAGCCGGCGAGCACCATCTCGACTACCTCGACGGTGCGTTTGTCGGTGACGCGCAGGCCGGAGCGAAACTCGGACTTTATGCCCAGCAGGTCGAGCATCTCACCAATCTGGGGACCGCCGCCGTGAACCACCACCGGCTTGACGCCGGAGGTTTCCAGCAGAGTGATGTCGCGCGCGAACGTCTTTGACAGCTCCCGGTCGCCCATAGCGTGCCCACCGAACTTCACCACGACCACCTTGCCGTCGTAGGCAAGCATGTAAGGCAGGGCCGCGGAGATCAGCCGCGCCCGGGCGATGGCGTTCGTGGTCTCCTGGTCGGTGGATTCGTTCATCGCGAGGCTCTCTCGAGGGCACGGTCTATAGCGAGTTTGCGACTCCGCGACAAACGCTTCCGGGACCGGCCTATGGCGGGCCAGGATCAGACCAACTCCCCGCCTTCGATCAACCCCGCGATCTCCGCCCTCATCGTTTCCAATCCCGCGCGCGTCCTGGCCGACGTGGCGATGATCCGGGGGTACGCGGCAGGACGTTTGGCGACGGTCGAGGCGATCTCGGCGACGGTCGTCGCCAGAGCCTCCAGCTTCACCTTATCCGCTTTGGTCAGCACCACCTGGTAGGAGACCGCTGCCCGGTCGAGGAGGTCGAGCGTCGCGCCATCGTTGGCCTTGAGGCCGTGGCGGGCGTCGACGAGTAGGTATACTCGGCGGAGATTGGCGCGCCCGCGCAGGTAGTCGAATACCGTGCGCGTCCACGCCGCCACTTGTTTCTTCGACGCTCGCGCGTAGCCATAGCCGGGCATGTCGACAATGGTGAGACCGGCGCCGGCGTCGAACAGGTTGAGTTCGCGGGTGCGCCCCGGTGCGTCCGACGTCCGCGCCAGGGCTTTGCGGCCGGTAAGCGCGTTGATCAACGACGACTTGCCGACATTGGAGCGGCCGGCGAAGGCGACCTCGATGCCCTGCGGCGCCGGCAGGCCGTCTGCCGCGGCGACCCCGGCGACGAAGCGCCACGGCCTGGCGAACAACAAGCGGCCCGCCTCGATTCGCCTGGCTTCGATTTCGGCTGAGACAGCTTCGGCCATGACGTTCCTGCCACCGCCGCGACGGGCCCTGCCGATGAACGGCGGATCAGCTTCTCGCCTTGGCGCGCGCCTTTTTCGGCCTGGCCCTGTTTGTTTTTCGTGGTTTGACCGTCTTCGCCGGCCTGGCCGGCGCCTCGGGCTCAGCTTCCTTGGCCGCCGGCTGGGCCTCCGTGTCGGAACGGTCATCCTTCGCCGTGGCCGAATCCGGCTGCTTGGCCGCGGGCCTTCGTCGGAACGTGCCTCTAATGTTGCCGATGAGGTCCACGTCGGCGCCGTAGCGACGCATGATCACGTACTGCTGGGTGACTGACAACGTGTTGTTCCAGGCCCAGTAGATGACCAGGCCGGCCGGGAACGAGGCCAGCATGAAGGTGAAGATCACCGGCATCCAGGTGAAGATCATTGCCTGGGCCGGGTCGGGCGGCGTCGGGTTGAGCTTCATCTGGACGAACATCGTCACGCCCATGATGAGTGGCCAGGCCCCGAGCATGAGGAAGCTCGGTGGATCCCAGGGGATCAGCCCGAACAAGTTGAACACCGTCGTCGGGTCCGGCGCTGACAGATCCTGGATCCAGCCGAAGAAGGGCGCGTGGCGCATCTCGATGGTGACGAACAGCACCTTGTAGAGCGAGAAGAACACCGGGATCTGGATGGCGATCGGCCAGCAGCCGGCGAGCGGGTTGATCTTCTCGGTCTTGAACAGCTCCATCTGCGCCTGTTGCTGCCTGACCTTGTCGTCCTTGTGGCGCTCGCGCAGCTCCTGGATTTTCGGTTGCAGCTTCTTCATCGCGCTCATCGACTTGTAGGACTTGTTGGCGAGCGGGAAGAAGGCTGCCTTGACCAGCACCGTGACGGCCAGGATGGCGATGCCGAAGTTGCCGAACAGATTGAAGAAGAAGTCGATCAGGTGGAACATGGGCTTGGTGATGAAATAGAACCAACCCCAGTCGATCAACCTGTCGAACAGATCAATGTTGAGCGAATCCCTGTAGCCGTCGACGATGGCGACCTGCTTGGCGCCGGCAAACAGGCGGGTGACCTCCTCCACCGTCGCGCCTGGCGCGATACTCATTGCCGCACCGCTGAAATCGGTCTGATAGAGCGGCGCAGGCTGGTCGGAATAGAAATAGCGGCCGTCGAAAGGCCGTCCCTGGTCGGGGATCAGAGCCGCCGCCCAGTATTTGTCGGTGATGCCCAGCCAACCCTTTGACACATCGGACCACTTCTTTTCGCGATCGCCCTCGATGGCGCTGTACTTCTCTTCCTGCAGCCCATCGTCGCCCATGACCCCGATAAGGCCCTCGTGCAGGATCCACCAACCCCGCGTTTCGGGCTCGCCGATGCGCGTGACCCGGCCGAACGGGCTGATCGTCGCCGGCGCCGCGCCGTTGTTGGCGACTTTGTCGGTGACCGTGAACATGTAGTTGTCGTCGACCTCGATCGTGCGGGTGAAGACGAGGCCGCCGGCGTTGTCGTAGGTGAGCGTGACCGGTGTTTCCGCGGTCAACGTGGCTCCGGCCGGAGCGGTCCAGCGGGTGTCGGGTCCCGGGTAGGGGCCGGTGTTTGTGTCGCCGATCCAGCCGAACTCGGCGAAATAAGCATCCGGCCCGCCGCTCGGCGACAGAAGCACGATCGTCGGACTGGTCGGGTTGACGGTCTCGTGGAAGTCCCTGAGCCGGAGGTCGTCGATGCGCGCGCCGGTGAGATTTACCGATCCCGACAACCGCGCCGTCTCGATGGGCACGCGCTCGGACCGGCCGAGTGCCTCGTCCCGGGTGAGGGTCGCTGGCGTCGCGGCGCCGCTCGGCGGGGGGGCGGCCGGTGCGCCGGCGGCCGGCGTTTCCGCGCCTTCGGGCGCGGGCGCTGGCTGGGCCGTCTGCCGCTCGGCAGCCTGTTGCTGGGCGATCTCCTGCTGCCTTTGCGCCCGCTCGATTTCGGGGCCGGCGACGAAGTATTGCCAGCCGACCAGCACGAGAATTGAGAGCCCGATGGCGAGGAAAAGGTTACGCTGGTCCAGCATCAACTAAGCCCATTCTTGGCGTTGTCACCGCGCGACAATGCCGCGAATCCGGTTCTTAGATCGGTGACCAAACGGTCGAATTGAAGGGTCAATACGGCCGGGCGAGCGATCAAGACGTAGTCAGTGGCTGCCTCGGCCTGACCAGCGGCGGCGCGAACGGCTTCTTTGAGGCGACGGCGGATACGATTGCGCACGACCGCGTTCCCGATCTTCCTCGTCACCGTGATCCCGAAACGCGGTGGCCTATCGTCTGACTGGCGGCTGGCTGCCTGAAGCACGAAACCAGGCCGCGTGATCCGCCGCCCGCGGGCGACGGCCTTAAAATCTGCGCGACGTTTCAGGCGCTCCATGTCCTGGAGAGGCGCAGCAACCGGCTGCGGAAAGTCAGGCGGAGAGCCGCTTGCGTCCACGCTGGCGGCGGGCGGCGATGACCTTGCGGCCACCAGGCTTCGCCATCCGGGCGCGGAAACCATGCCGACGCTTGCGCACGAGCTTGCTCGGTTGGTACGTCCGTTTCATCTCGCCTTCTCCGCGCGGCTCGACTGCGTCGGGCTTATAAAGGAGTGGGTCGAATCGAGTCAACGCGGGGCGCACCAGTGCACAACTCTCAGGACCGATGCTGGTTTCGACGAAAAGAGCCGGAATGGCGGAACAACTGACACCTGAAATATGCATCGTCGGCGGCGGCCCCGGCGGCGTCACGGCCGCGCTGGCCGCCGCCACGGCGCACGTTTCGGTTGTCCTCGTCGAGAAGGCGAAGATGGGAGGAGCAAACCTCGCCTATGGCGCCGTGCCGTCGCAGGCGCTTATGGCGGCCGCCTCGGTGCACGAGGCTCTGCGCCGCGGTCCCGCGCTCGGAGTCACCGGCGCGCCACTGCAAGTCAATCTCACCAAGGTCGCGGAGCACGTCGCCGCGGTCAGCGACGCGGTGGCTGCCAACGTTTCGCCCGAGCGGCTGACCGCCCTCGGCGTCAAGGTGATCGGCGCCGCCGCCCGCTTCGTCGACCGTGAAACCATCGCCGCCGATGAGACCACGATCCGCGCCCGATACTTCATCCTCGCGGTCGGTTCGGTTCCGGTTGTGTCCGATGTGTCGGGCATCGCCTACGTCGACGCCATGACCGCCGACCGCGCCTTCGACCTCGGGCGCAAGATAAATCATCTCATCGTTCTTGGAGCGAGCCATCAGGGGCTGGAGTTGGCGCAGGCCTACGCGCGGCTCGGCATCCACACGACCATTCTCGACAGCGGGCCGGTCCTGCCGGATCACGACCCCGAGCTTGCCGAGATCGTGGTCGATCGCCTGCGTGCCGAGGGCATCCGGGTGCGTACCGGCGTCAGCATCCAGTCGGTCGGCCGGCGTCGCGGCGGCATCCGCTTCACGGTCAACGACCCGGAGGCGGGCGAAATCGCCGTCGACGGTTCCCATCTGCTCGCCGCAACCGGCCGCGCTCCGGCGATCGATGGCCTTGGCCTCGCGGCGGCCGGCATCGCCCACGACCAGCACGGGATTAACGTCGACTCCGCACTCAGGACCACCAATCGCCGCGTCTACGCGGTCGGCGACGTCGTCACCGGTGCGGCACGGGCTGCCCGCGCAGCGCACCAAGCAAATGCGGTTGTGCAGCGGATCGTCTTCGGCAGTCGGACCCGCTACGATGCGGCCGCAGTGCCGCTGGTCACGTGGTCCGATCCAGCGCTCGCAGCGGTCGGATTGAGCGAAACGGAGGCCCGCCGCCGGCACGGGGGCGTGCGCGTTCTCAGGTTCCCATTTGCAGAGAACGACCGGGCCCAGGCCGAGCGTGCACCGGAGGGCATCATCAAGGTTGTCGCCAGCAGGCAAGGCCGCTTGCTCGGGGCGGCCATCGTCGGTCGCGACGCCGGCGAGCTTATCGCCCCGTGGTCGCTGGCGATTGCCAACCGCTTGCAGGTTGGCGCCATGCAGTCGCTTCCAGTGCCATATCCGAGCCGCTCCGAGATCGCCCGCCGGGTTGCGGCAAGCTTCGGCCAACCCGGTTTGACGTCGCGGACGCAGCGCCGCATCATCGAAATTCTCAGGAAATTCGGCTGAGCCTATGCGCGACCAACCCACGAACGGTGAGGGCGAGACCGCGGTTTCGCGCCGCCAGCAACCGGCGACCCGGCGGGGGCTCGGGTTGTCGTGGAAGCTGCTGGCGCTGACGGTTCTTTTCGTCATGGTCAGCGAAGTGCTGATCTACGTCCCCTCGATCGCCAATTTCCGTGTCACCTGGCTGGCCGATCGGATGACCATGGCGGACGCCGCAAGCACGGTACTGGCTCAATCGGCGTCATCCGAAATCCCGCGCGAGACGCAGGAGAATCTGTTGCATGCCGTGGGCGCCACCGCCATTGCCGTGCGCAGCGGGACCGTCAGCCGGTTGCTGGCCACCGTCGAGATGCCGCCAGCGGTCGACGAGGTCATCGACCTCAGGGTGATGGACCCGCTGGGCGAGATCGGCGACGCCTTCGGCACTTTGTTCTCGGTCGCCCCGCGCACGCTGCGGGTTATCAGCCAGTCCCAATCTGGCGCGGTGATCGAGCTCATCATGAGCGATCATGCGTTGCGCACTGCCATGCTCGACTATTCGTTCAACATCGTCTGGCTTGCCGCCATCATTTCGGTGATAACCGCGAGTCTGCTCTTCTTCTCCATCAACCGCTTGTTCGTGCGCCCCATGCGCCACCTGACCGCCAACATCGTCGCTTTCTCGGAAGCGCCGGAGGATGCCGCCCGCATCATCCAGCCGAGCGCCCGCGGCGATGAGATCGGCATCGCCGAGGAGCACCTGGCCGCCATGCAGAGCGACCTCCGGGAGACGCTGCGCCAGCAACGTCACCTTGCCGACCTGGGTCTCGCGGTCTCCAAGATCAATCACGACCTCAGGAACATGCTGGCCGCCGCCCAACTCTTCTCCGACCGCCTCGGCAGCCTGCCCGACCCCAACGTTCAGCAATTCGCGCCGAAGCTCATCGACGCGCTCGACCGGGCGATCGCCTACTGCCAGACGACGCTCGCCTACGGGCGCGCCCGCGAAACGGCGCCGGCCCGCCGCCTGGTTGCCCTCGACCGCCTAGTCAACGATGTCGCCGACGTGCTCGGTCTGGTCGGACACCACACGATTACTTGGGAAAACCGGGTGCCGGCAGGGCTCGAGATCGACGCCGACCCAGATCAATTGTTCCGCGTATTGGTCAATCTCTGCCGCAACGCAATGCAGGCACTCGACAGTGACCTGGGGTCGGCGGTGGTGCGCCGGCTGACGGTTGCCGGCGAACGTCAGGGCAACGCAGTCGCCATCAGGGTCGCCGACACCGGTCCCGGCGTTCCGGAGAAGGCCAGGGCTTCACTGTTCCGCGCATTCTCGGGCGGCGCCCGCCCAGGCGGCACCGGTCTAGGTCTCGCCATCGCGGCAGAGATCGTCGCCGCCCATGGCGGCTCGATCACCCTCGTCGATCACTCAGGGCCCGGCGCGGTGTTCGAAATCGTCGTGCCCGACCGTCCCGGTGGTGCCGGCCGCAACGGCTCGGGTTGACCTTGCAAACCCACGACCCGCACAGTAGCTATGCCGCGCCGTCGATCGCGGCGGTTCAGCGCCCGTAGCTCAGCTGGATAGAGCACCAGACTACGAATCTGGGGGTCAGGGGTTCGAATCCTCTCGGGCGCGCCAGTTCATGCCGCAACGACTTACGTTGCCTCACGCGACCGCGATCGCCCGACCGATTCCAGTATTGGCGCCCGTGACCAGCGCGGTTTTGTTCTCGAGGCTGAAGGCATCCGGCCCGACCGTCACCGCAGATCTTCCATGGCGACCATGTCCATGTCGCCAAAATCCTGATTTTCGCCGCCCATCGACCAGATGAAGGCATAGCGGCCGGTGCCGGCGCCGCAGTGGATCGACCACCCGGGCGAGAGGGCGGCCTGTTCGTTGGCGATCACCACGTGCCTCGTTTCATCCGGCTCGCCCATGAAGTGGAACACGCGGGTCGCGGGCTCCATGTCAAAATAGAGATAGACTTCGGAACGCCGATCGTGAGTATGGCACGGCATGGTGTTCCACACGCTGCCTTCCTCGAGCACGGTCATGCCCATGACGAGCTGGCAGGACTTGCAGATGTCCGGGTGAATGTATTGGCGCAGTACGCGTCGATTGGCATCGGCATCCGAACCCAGGTCGATGCGGTTGGCGTCGTCGGCCGTGATCCGGACAGCTGAATAGCCATGATGGGCGGGCGTGCTGACTAGATAGAACCTGGCGGGGTTATCCGCCTCGATGCTCGCGAAACGCACCACCACCGTTCCCGCCGGCACATAGATGCAGTCGGTCGCGTTCATGGTGAAGTCTTCGCCGTCGAGCGACACGTGGCCGGTACCGCCGATATTGAACACGCCCAATTCCCGACGGGCCAGAAACGTGTCGCTGCCGATTGGCTTGGACGACGTGAGCTCCAGCTCGCCGCCGGCCGGAACCGCACCGCCGATGATCGTTCGATCGAGGTGCGTGTAGACGAGGCGGATTTCGCCCGGCGCGAACAAGTCGGTGACCAGGAAGCGCTCGCGTAGCGACGTTGTGTCGAACGTCCTGCCCTCGCGGGGGCTCACCGCCTGGCGGATGGAAATCGTCATGGTCGCCTTTTTCTTCAGATCATAGGTCGGCCGCTCAATTGGCGGCGAGATGGTCATCGCGATCGGATCCGTAGATGAAATAGTCCGGCCACAAATCGCGGAAGATCGCGATGTCGAGCCTAAACTTGTTGGGGTGTTCGGTCATGCGCCTTACGGAGCCCCGTGCCAACCGTTGCTTTGTAGCTTGCGCCATGCGGCCACGAGGACCTGCTTCTCAAGATCGGCATCAGGCCGGAGTCATGCCCGCGCCGCAGCATATCCAGCTCCGCGGCGTCGCCGAGAAGGTCGAGATCTACCAGATTCCCTGAGAACGGCTTGGCGTTGCGCCGTTGGCCGGGCTTGCTTGCGCGGGATAGCCCACGTTTCCAATCCCGACGTTATCGGCTACGTAGCTGAAGTCATCGACTGCCAGCGGCCGGGTCCCATCTGTGATCATCCCCGTCATTCTGTGCGGCGGCGCCGGCACCCGCTTGTGGCCCGTCTCGCGCCGTGACGCGCCCAAGCCTTTCCTGCCTTTGGTCGGCGGAGACTGGACGTTCGCGCTCACGCTGGCGCGCCTGGCCGGTGACCCGCAATTCGGCCCGCCCGTGGTCGTCGCCGGCGCCGCCCACCGTCACCTTGTCGAGGCGACACTCAGCCGCGCGGGCACGGCCGCGACCATGCTCGTCGAGCCCGCCCCCCGCGACACCGCCGCCGCGATCGCCGCGGCCGCGACCTTCCTCGCGGACCGCGACCCGGGTGCGATGCTGCTGGTGCTCCCCGCTGACCACGTGATCCGCGACGCAGCCGGATTCTCTGGCACCGTCCGCTCTGCCCTTGCAGCCGCCGAGGGCGGTCGTATCGTCGTTTTCGGCGTCAGGCCCGCGCGGCCGGCGGTCGACTTCGGTTACATCAAGGCGGGCGAGCCGATCGGTGCGGGCGCCGCCAGGGCGGTCGAGGCCTTTGCGGAGAAGCCGGACGCCGACCGCGCCGCGGCTCTCGTCGCTGCCGGCTATCTGTGGAACAGCGGCATGTTCCTCATGCGCGCCGAAACCGCACGCGCCGAGATCGGCAAGCACGCCGACGCGGTCGCAGCGGCGGCGCGCGACGCGGTGGCGACTGCCTCCGCTGACGACCACGCACTCCGCCTCGCGGAGGCGTTTCTCGCCGCGCCGGCAGTTTCGTTCGACCGCGCGGTCATGGAGAAGACGGCGCTCGCCGCAGTCGTCGAGGCAGGATTCGATTGGTCCGACATCGGCACGTGGTCGGCGGTTTGGGAGGCCGCGACAAAAGACGATGGCGGCAACGTCACCGTCGGCGATGCCGTCCTCCTCGACACCCGCGACTCGTACGTCAGCACCGCCCGGCCGAAGGTCGGCGTCGTCGGCGTTGCCGATGCCGTGGTCGTTGCCGGCGACGACGCCGTTCTGGTCACAACGCGCGCCAACGCCGACAAGGTCAAGGAGCTGGTCGCGGTTATCGAGGCCACACCCGAAGCCATGTTCGGCGATTTCGCCCACCACTACCGGCCCTGGGGTCACTATCAGTCGCTCGAAGTCGGCACGACCCATCAGGTCAAGCGCATCGTTGTCAATCCGGGACACCGCCTATCGCTGCAGAAGCACGCCCACCGCGCCGAGCACTGGACCGTGGTTGCGGGCACGGCCGAGATCACCGTCGGCACGGACGTGAGCGCACTCGAAACGAAGACGGTCCGCCTGGGTGAGCACGTCTATATCCCGAAAAGCGTCCTTCATCGCCTCGCCAACCGCGGCACGACGCCGATGGCGCTGATCGAGGTCCAGGTCGGCGACTATCTCGGCGAGGACGACATCGTCCGATACGAGGACGACTACGGGCGCGTGGTAGGCTGAGTGGCCCGTGGCCGCAATGGGCCGTCGGCGAGCGGCTCGATGGCTTCTGCCGCCGCAGCCGAGCCGATCAGGCTGAAGCTTGGGCTCGCCGGCTGCGGCGGCGCGGACTGGATCCGCGGGTCGAAAAGCTTGGCGTAGTACGCCGGACCAACCATCCGTATCGCGCTGGCCTTGGCAACGATGGCCGCCACGATGCCTCCGACTGGGGCCGGCTGGAACTTGCCGGCAAGGTTGGCGAGCGTCTCCGGGTCCTCCGAGCGCGGCGGCCGCACCCGAGGGATCGCTACCAATTGGCCGCCAGTCGGCGGCGTTTTCCCAAGTCCGTCTGCCAGCGCCCCGTAGTAGCGCTCGGCCAGGGCTTTGATCCCGGCCCTGAGTTCGTCGACGCAGGCCGGCCGGTACTCCTCGCGGTACATGAACGCAAACGGCTGATCCCCGTAGCGGGCGCCCGCAAGCGACCTCGCGTCGTCCACGCTCCGGGACTTCTGAACGAAAAGCTCCGCCTGGCCTGCCGCTGCATACATAGACTGGCACGCTTCCGCATCGATTTTCACGCGACTGGCTCTGGCGCGCCAACTGATGGGAAAGTAGTAGCCGTCGCACGTCCTCACGCACAGCGTGCGGCCCACCGAGGCGACGGCAGGCGAGTGCGTCGCGCAGCCGCCCTTGGCAAGAGCATTGCGCAGGCGTGCGACCTCCCGTCGCGAGCCGCCGGTCCCAGATCCGCCGCGCAGGCGGTTCAGTTGCGCGCTGAGCCGGTTCATTTCGGCAACGAGCGCAGGACATTGCGGGCTGGGGCTAGGGCCAAAGAAGAGTAGTCGCCGGCATCCGCCACTTTGAACCGCCGCCCGGGCCCGGCCGAGCGCGCGGCTCACCTCCGCAGCGTTCCCTGTGCCACCGCCGGCGCGTTCGACCGCCGCGGCGTATTGAATCTGCAAGGTCTCGCAAGAAGGCGAAGAGAGAGACGCCTGGCCATACGACGGGCCCGCCGCAACCAGGGCAGCAAGACCGACAACCGCCAGTCGAACGTTTGGCAGGTCGCCCACGCGCCGGCTCGTGCTCGCTACACTACATTGAAATGCATTCTATCCGATTTGTCGGGGCTTGTGGGGAAGAATGCTGCGTTCGATCGCACAAAACGCGCGCGGGTGTGCGAAGGTGAACCAAAGCGGCAGGTCCAGAGCATTTTTCTGCCGACAGTGTCGACATAGAAGTGTCGACATAGAA
>CAYTXI010000034.1:0-2819 GCA_964441935.1 uncultured Bauldia sp. | reverse complement strand
TGTCGACATAGAAGTGTCGACATAGAAGTAGCGCTTGCCACGTCCCGAATGGCGCCCTCGATCGCCTCGCCAACCGCGGCACGACGCCGACGACGCTGATCGAGGTCCAGCTCGGCGACTATCTCAGCAAGGACGACGTCGTCCGATACGCGGACGACTGCGGTCGCGCGGCGAGCTAACTGGGCTCGCGCCTATTCGACGACCAAGTCCTCTTCCTGCGCGCGGAAATAGTCGAGGATTCCGCCTTCCTCGAGCGCCGCGTCGACGTACGTCTTGACCTCGTCGTCGACCGGGGTCCGGTTGGCGTTTGCCGCGGCATTGAGCGCGTCGTTCGCCGTCTCCTCCGCGTCGGCGAGCGCCTGGTCGGTCTCCTTCAGCGTGTCGTTCGCCGTGTCGTACGCGGTCTGTGCAGCGTCCACCACGGCGGCGCTGGCAAGTGCTTGCTCGATCGCAGCGCGCTCGGCTTCATGCGCGGCGAGTTCGTCCTCGGAGAAGCCGGTGGTGTCGGTCGCGAGAAGCGCCGTCATGCTCGCCTCAAGGGCGTCTGAAGAAATGTCAGCGTAGCCGAATTGTTCGCTCAGCACTTGCACCGAATCCCACCAGGTGCTCTGCGCCTCAGACAGTGCGGTCGCTGCATCGTCGAGTGTCATTTGAGCGGCAACCTGCGCCGCCGTGGCGTCCTCGACCTTGACTAGGTCCATGGCGTAGGCGGCGATCCGCCCGACGCGCGAGTTCGGACTGGCGTGGATGAACGCGGACAGGTTCGCGTTGACCGCGTGCAGGCCGGCAACCTTGGCGTCGAGGCCCCTTGGCTTGTCGACCGCCTCGGCCGCGGTCGGAGCCGATGTGGGCTTCGCGCTGTGGCCGCGTGCACTCGCCGACTTACCGGATACGCTCGCCGACTTGCCGGGGCCGCCGCCGCTCGACTTGTTGCTGGCGCTTGCACTGTTGCCGTTACCGCCGCCGTGACCGTTCTTGGCGAGGGCGGGTTGTGTTCCGAGATGGATGCTCGTGGGTCCGACGCTTGCCAGGGCGAGGGCGCATCCGGCGAATCCGACGACGATGAAAGTGCGCAGCCTGAACATGTTGCGGGCTCCAGTGAGACAAGGAGATGTCACCCCCAGACTGCCGGGCTGGCCGCCAACACGCGGTTATCGCAAACTCTCCAGTTTGAATTGAGTTCGCACGCGATTGCCTCTTATCGCGCGAAGGCCCTGGCGTGCAGAGGATCGGTCGGGACCACCCGAGTCGGAACGGACCCCCGGACCGCTCGCTTTTCCGGTAGAGTGTCGCTCCGGCACACGGAGGAGAAGGAGGCGACAATGACGGCGTACAACGTGGTCCGTTTTCGAGTGAAGCCCGGACGCGAGCAGGAATTCGTCGATAAGAACCGCGACATGAGTCGCCAGCAGATGCAGGGTTTCCAGGGCGGCGCTCTGATCAAGACGGGCGAACGCACGTATTGCTTCATCGGTGAGTGGGACGGTTTCGACTCGATCGTCGCCGCCCGGTCGCAGATGATCGGCTTGCTGGACACGTTCCGTGACACGCTCGAGGACCTCGGCGGCGACCTTGGCGTGACCGATCCCGTTTCGGGCGAGGCCGTGGTCGAGCTTCCCGCCAGTCGATAGCGATCAGCCGGCGCCGGCGAGCGCCGCCAGTTTCACGCTCTGCAGCAGGATGATGGTCTTGGCGTCGGCGATCATGCCTTCCGCAATTCCGGCGAAAGCGTCGTCGAGCGTCAATTCGACGAGCTCGATATCCTCGCCCTCGTGGGCGTCGCCGCCGCCCGCGGACATGCGATCGCCGGCCGAGTAGCGGGCGGTGAAATAGATCATGCGTTCGGTGATGGCCCCCGGACTGACGAAGGCGTCCGCCACGCGCACAAGATCGTGGAGGCGGTAACCGAGCTCCTCCTCGGCCTCGCGCACCGCCGCCGCCTCCGGCGCTTCGCCGTCCTCGATCAGGCCGGCGCACGCCTCCATCAGCACGCCGTCGCGGCCGTTGAGGTGGGCGGGTAGGCGGAACTGCCGTACGAGGATAACGGTGCCGCGGACCGGATCGACCGGCAGGACACAGACAGCGTTGCCGTAGTCGAGAACCTCGCGGGTCAGTGTGTCGGACGAGCCGTCGCGGCGGCGAAGGTCGAAGACATAGCGCGTGAACGTCGACCAGCCTCGCCACAGCACTTTCTGAGAACGAATGCGAAGCTTGGGTCCGGCGCGGCCACCCGCCGTCATCGCGGGCCCGCCGTTTCTGCCGTCGGCCGGCCGGCGGCAGACGAACGGGCGGACGTGGCGCCACCGCCGTCGCAGCCGACCAGCGTCTCGGCGATCAGGTGATCGACCACGTCCCGGAATGCCTCCGCAGCCGTCCCTCCCGCGGTGACGGTGCGATCATAGACGGCGAGCTGGCGGTCGGCCGAAGTGCCTTGCGCGACGATATTGCGCAGGTGGGCGATCTCCCGCTCGCAGCCGAAATAGGCAGCGTCGGCGGCGGTCATGTCGATCCATTCCTCCAGCAAATCGGCGAAGGGGACCGTCTCGCCCTTGCCGAAATCGATCAGCCCGCGCGTGGGCCCGAAGCGCTGGGCGAGCCAGCGGTTCTCGTTTACCAGGAAGTTCGAGTAGGTGCGCCAGCGCTGGTTGTTGCGCCTCAGCCGGTAGAGCATGCGCACCGTCGAGCGGTAGAGCGCGGCGATGGCGATGGCGTCGTCGAGGCGGGTGCAAACGTCGCTGATGCGCATTTCCAGCGTGGGAAAACGGGCCGACGGCCGCACGTCCCACCAGATCTTGGTGCCGTCCTCGATCTCGCCGGTG
>CAYTXI010000033.1:0-22990 GCA_964441935.1 uncultured Bauldia sp. | reverse complement strand
TCGAGGTCACCTTCGACATCGACGCCAACGGCATCGTCAACGTCTCTGCCAAGGACAAGGGAACCGGCAAGGAACAGCAGATCCGCATCCAGGCCTCGGGCGGCCTCAGCGAGGCCGACATCGACCAGATGGTCAAGGACGCCGAAGCGCATGCGGCAGAGGACAAGGAGCGGCGCGCGCTGGTCGAGGCCAAGAACCACGGCGAGGCGCTGATCCATTCCACCGAGAAGTCGCTCAAGGATTTCGGCGATAAGGTCGCTGAAGCCGACAAGTCAGCGATCGAGACGGCGATGGGCGAGTTGAAGACCGCCATGGAGGGCACCGACACGGAGGCGATCAAGGAGAAGACCAACGCCCTCGCCCAGGCGGCCATGAAGCTCGGCGAAGCCATGTATCAGGCAAGCCAGGCCGGAGAGGGCGGCGAAGGTGGCGAGGGCGGCGAGGGCGGCGGCGGCGAAGCGCCGAAGAGCGAGGACGTGGTCGACGCTGACTTCGAAGAGGTCGACGACGACGATCAGAAGAAGTCGGCCTGAATTTGGTGCGGTTCCCGTCCGGGCCGGACGCAAAAAACCGGCCGGACGTGAGACAATATTGATTCGGGTTGCCGCTGACCGATGCGGGGGGAAATGTCGGGTGCGGCGGCGGGGATTGTGAATGGCCAAGGCTGATTTCTACGACGTGCTCGGCGTGTCGCGCGACGCGGACGAAAAAGCGCTTAAAGTCGCCTTCCGCAAGCTCGCCATGCAGCACCACCCCGACCGCAACCCTGGCGACCACGCGGCGGAGATCAGGTTCAAGGAAGTCAACGCCGCTTACGAGTGCCTGAGGGACCCGCAGAAGCGCGCGGCCTACGACCGCTTCGGCCACGCCGCCTTCGAGAACGGGGGCGCGGGCGGCATGGGTGGCTTCCACGGCGACTTCGCCACCTCGATGTCCGATATCTTCGACAATATCTTCGGCGACATGATGGGCGGGACGCGCGCCCGCGGCGGCCGCTCCGGCCGCGAACGCGGCGCCGACCTTCGCTACAACATGGAAATCTCGCTGGAGGAGGCCTACGCCGGCAAGACGGCGGAGGTTGAGGTGCCGAGCAAGGTCACCTGCCAGACCTGCTCGGGCAGCGGTGCCAAGCCAGGGTCGAGCCCGAGGACGTGCGCCACCTGCGACGGTCACGGCCGCGTGCGCACCGCACAGGGGTTTTTCTCCATCGAGCGGACGTGCCCGACCTGTCAGGGGCGCGGATCGGTGATCTCCGACCCGTGCGTGGAATGCCGCGGCGCGGGCCGAGTGACCGAAAACCGCAAGCTGTCGGTCAACATCCCCGCCGGCATCGAGGACGGCACCCGCATCCGCCTCGCCGGCGAGGGCGAAGCCGGCTTGCGCGGCGGGCCGGCGGGCGATCTCTATATCTTCCTGTCGATCCGGCCACACGAGTTCTTCCAGCGCGACGGTGCAGACATCTTCTGCCGCGTGCCGGTGTCGATGACGACAGCGGCGCTCGGCGGCGAGTTTCAGGTCCCGACCATCGACGGCGGCAAAACGCGAGTCCGGATTCCCGAGGGCACGCAGACCGGCAAGCAGTTCCGCCTCAAGGGCAAGGGCATGCCGGTGCTCCGAACCACCAAGATCGGCGACATGTACATCCAGGTCGCGGTGGAGACGCCGCGGAACCTGACAAGGCGGCAGCGCGAGTTCCTGGAGGCGTTCGAGCAGGCCTCGTCCGCCGACAACAATCCTGAATCGACCGGCTTCTTCTCGCGCGTCCGCGACTTCCTCGAAGGCTTGGGCGGGTGACCCGTCGTCACCGCGCCGATGGCTGACGAGCTCCGCTTCTTCCGAAACTGGCTGACCAAGCCCGCTCTCACCGGCGCGGTCAGCCCTTCGGGCAAGGCGCTCGCCGAGACGATGGCGAAGGAGGTCGCCGCGGACGGCGCTTGGCCGGTGCTGGAGCTCGGCCCCGGCACGGGGCCAGTGACAAAGGCACTGATTGCCCGCGGGATCGCCCCGGAGCGGATCGTCGCAGTCGAGTTCAACGCTGAGTTCTGTGCGCTCCTAACCAAACGCTTCGCCGGCATTAATGTGGTCGAGGGCGACGCCTACGACCTCGCCATGACGCTTCCCCCCGGCCTCAACGGTCCGTACGCGGCGGTCGTCTCTAGCCTGCCGCTCTTAAACCGGCCGGTGGAGGTCCGCTTCGCCTTCATTGAAGACGCCCTCGGCCGGCTATTGCCGGACGGAGGTCTTGTCCAGTTTTCCTACGGCTTCGGGCCGCCAGTAAAGGCCGTGCCGGGCCGTTTCTCCGTGAAGCGCACGGCTTTCGTCATAGCCAATCTGCCGCCGGCGCAGGTATGGCTCTACCGGCGCGTCCAATCCTGAAGAAGCAGGGAAAGCGATGGCCGCACCCAGGATCCTCGTCTTCGCCGGCTCCACCCGCACCGGTGCACTCTCGGCCAAACTCGCGGCGCTTGCCGCCAAGGAGCTGGCGCTCGCCGAGGCCGAGGTAACTCATATCTCGCTCGCCGACTACCCGCTGCCGATCTACGACGGCGATCACGAGGAGGACCGCGGCGTACCCGAAAACGCGATGAAGCTTGCCAAGCTGATCGCGGCGCACGATGGCGTGTTTATCGCGACGCCGGAATACAACCACTCGCTGCCGCCGCTCCTCAAGAACGCCATCGATTGGGTGAGCCGCGTCAGGCACTCCGGCACCGTGCCCTACCGCCACAAGGTCTACGCCATCGGTGGCACGTCGGACGGCCGCATTGGCGGGGCGCGGGCGCTGATCGACCTCAGGAAGGTGCTGGCGACGGCGGTGCGCGGCATGGTGATCGCCGAGCGTATCGAGGTGTCGATGGCGCAAAACGCCTTCAACGAAGCGGGTGAGTTCATCGACGAAGCGCCGGCGAAACTGCTGAAGGCGGTGGCCAAGAGCCTGGTCGATTTCGCCGGTCGGTTGGGGGACTAGGTGAGCGCGGCCGTATTTGCCGTCGTGCTCCTTGCCGCCGCGCTGCACGCTGCGTGGAACGCAATTATCAAGGCCGCGCCGACAAGGGACCGGCACGACCCTCGTTTTCGTTGGAGGCGCACTCGTCTCGATCCTGATGGTGCCGTTCCTTGCGGCGCCTCGCGGCTGGCGGCAGCGGCACGAATCGCGGCCGGAGCGGCGGCACTTCGGCTCGCCTGACCTGATGAGCATGGTGGCGATCCGCAACCTCAGGCTTGACCGCCGGCCCGGTATTCACGATACGGACAAACATGTCCGTCATCCCTGCCCGCGACCGGCTGATCGTGGCCCTCGATTTCGCCAGCGCGGCTGAGGCCGAAGCGACTGTCGATCGCCTCGGCGAAGCGGTGTCGTTCTACAAGGTCGGGCTGCAGCTCGCCTACGCCGATGGCGGCCTCGCTTTCGCTAGCCGGCTGGCCGCAACCGGCAAGAAGGTGTTTCTCGACGTCAAGCTCCTCGACATCGACCACACCGTTTCCGGGGCGGTCAAGAGCATCGCGCCCATGGGCATGACCTTCGTCACGGTGCATGCCTACCCCAAGGCTATGCGGGCCGCGGTCGCGGCCCGCGGCGAGGCGCCGTTCGGCCTCCTGGGCGTCACAGTGCTGACCTCGATGAGCGACACCGACCTCAAGGATGCCGGTTACAACTGGTTCGTCGGCGATCTGGTCGTGCAACGCGCGATCGACGCATACGCCGCCGGCATGGACGGGGTGGTGGTGTCTCCCGCGGAAGCGGAGGCGGTGCGGCGGGCCGTCGGCCCGGACATGGTCATCGTCACACCCGGCGTGCGACCGGCGGGCACCGATGCGGGCGACCAAAAACGCGCCGCGACCCCGGAGGCGGCGATCCGGGCCGGGGCGGACTACCTGGTGGTTGGCAGGCCGATCACAACTGCCCACGACCCGCTCGACGCCGCGCGCGCAGTCGCCGCCGAGATCGCCCGCGCGACGATGGTGGCCGCGGAGGGATGATGGCCAAAGGCTACTGGGTCGTGCGCATCGACGTCAGCGATCACGCCAGGTACGACGCATACAAGGCGGACAACGCCGAGGCACTGGGCAAACACGGCGGTAGGTTCCTGGTCCGGGGGGGAACGTTCGAGGCGCCGGAGGGCCGATCGCGGTCGCGCAACCTCGTCGTTGAGTTCCCGAGCTACCAAGCCGCGGTCGACTGCTACCACTCGCCCGAATACCAGCGGGCCAAAGCCAAACGCGCGGGCGGCGCGGAATTCGACCTGATCATCGTCGAAGGATACGACGGCCCACAGCCATGACGCCGGTCGCCTGCCGATGAGCGGCTTGCTATAGAGCGGCGACAGGAGACCTTGTGTCATGGCCGAGATGAAGCTGGTCGTCGTCGGTGCCGCTGGACGCATGGGGCGGACGCTGATCCGCGTCATCGCCGAGACCGAGGGCGTGGCGCTCGCCGGCGCGGTGGAGCGGGCCGACGCACCTGAGATCGGCGCCGATGCCGGAACCCTCGCCGGGGTCGGCGCCAACGGCGTCGTTATTGCCGCCGACCCCCTGCCCGTCTTCGCCAAGGCCGACGGTGTCCTCGATTTCACCGCGCCGGCGGCGACGCTCGCGTTCGCCGAGATCGCGGCGCAGGCGCGTATCGTTCACGTGATCGGCACCACCGGCCTCACCGACGTTGACGAGACCAAGATCAGGGCGGCGGCGCGTCACGCGGTCGTCGTCAAATCGGGCAACATGAGCGTCGGCGTCAACCTCTTGGCGGTGCTCGTGCGCCAGGCGGCGAAGGCGCTCGATCCCGACTTCGACATCGAGGTCCTGGAGATGCACCACCGTCACAAGGTCGACGCGCCGTCGGGAACCGCCCTCCTCCTCGGCCGCGCCGCCGCCGAGGGCCGTGGCATCGACCTCGACCAGCATTCGGTGAGGACCCGCGACGGCCACACGGGCCCGCGCAAGCGCGGCGACATCGGCTTCGCGACGCTCCGCGGCGGCTCGGTCGTCGGCGAGCACGCGGTCATCTTCGCCGGAGAGGGCGAGACGGTGACGCTCAGCCACAACGCCGGGGACCGGTCCCTGTTCGCCCGCGGTGCGGTCCGGGCGGTGCTGTGGGGTCGCGACCAGAAGCCGGGGCTCTACTCCATGGCCGACGTGCTGGGGCTCTCGAACGACCAGGAATGAAGTTATGGACCGACTGCTCGTGCTCGTCCGCCACGGACAGAGCGAATGGAATCTCAAGAACCTGTTCACCGGCTGGCACGACGTCGACCTCAGCGAGCAGGGGGTCGAGGAGGCGCACGCGGCGGGCAGGAAGCTGAAGGCGAAGAACTTGACCTTCGGCATGTGCTTCACCTCGGCGCTGATCCGCGCCCACCATACCCTCGATATCATGCTCGACGAGCTCGGCCAGAAAGGCCTCGAGACCGTCAAGGACCAGGCGCTCAACGAGCGCGACTACGGCGACCTCGTCGGCATGAACAAGGACGACGCGCGCAAGAAGTGGGGCGAGGAGCAGGTCCACGTCTGGCGGCGCTCGTATACGACGGCACCGCCCGGTGGCGAGTCGCTCCGCGACACCGGGGCGCGGGTGTGGCCCTACTACATCAACCGCATCCAGCCCCGGGTGCTCGGCGGCGACAAAGTGCTGATCTCGGCGCACGGCAACTCGCTCCGCGCCCTCATCATGGCGCTCGATGGGCTGACCCCGGACCAGGTGGTGAAGCTGGAGCTGACCACCGGGGTGCCGGTGGTCTACCGGCTCAATGCGGATTCAAGCGTCGCCGAAAAGACGGTGCTGGGCGCATGAGGACTCCGAGCCGCCGTAGCTATTGCCGTTGGCCTTATAGCTACGGCCGTTAGCCTACCCGCTATCGACCACACCCGCTTCCCAACCAAGGATTGCCCGCTTGCGGGTGAGGCCCCAATGGTACCCGGTGAGGCTGCCGCCCTTGCCGAGTACACGATGGCAGGGAACCACGAACGACAGCGGGTTCCTGCCGACGGCAGTGCCGACGGCGCGGGCGGCCTTGGGCCGGCCGAGGTGGGCGGCAATGTCAGAATAGGTCGCCGCCTTGCCGAGGGGCAGCCTGAGCAGGGTCTCCCACACTCGGATCTCGAAGTCGCTACCGATCATGACGACCCGCAAAGGGCGGTCCGGGCGCCAGGCAGCGCGGTCGAAGATCCGCCGGGCAACCGGCTGGGTGGCGGCGGCATCCTCGATGTAGGTGGCGCGGGGCCAGCGGGCCTTCATGTCGGTCAGCGTCGCCGCCTCCTCATCAGGATCGGCGAAGGCCAGGCCGGCGAGGCCGCGGTCGGTGAGGATCACCAGGGCGCTGCCGAACGGCGAGGGATGGAAGCCCCAACGCATCACGATCCCTTCACCCCGCGCCTTGTAGGCGCCTGGGGTCATCGCTTCGTGGGCGATGAAGAGATCATGCAGGCGGCCCGGACCCGAGAGGCCCGTCTCGTAGCTCGCGTCGAGAACCGAGGCCGACTGGTCGAGCAGGGTGCGGGCATGGTCAAGGGTCACGGCCTGGAGGAAGCCCTTCGGCGACAGACCCGCCCAGCGCGTGAACAGGCGCTGCAACGCCAACGGTTTCATGCCGACGTGGGCGGCAATCCGTTCCAGAGATGGCTGGTCGCGCCAACGCCGGGAGATGAACGCGATCGCGCGGCGGATGATCTCGTAGTCCGAAAGATCGGTTTCGGTCGCGCGGGGATGCGCGACGGCCGTGCGGGAGGCTGTCATGGTCGCGAGGTCCATATCGGCTGTTCCCTCAGAGAATAGCCGACATCTAGGGGCACCGCGCGGGTTCGCCCACCCGATTCTTGCGGCTTTGCGCTCAAATGGCGGGCGCTGCGCGCGCCTGTGCGAGCGCCGCGGCGAGGGCGACGGCGAAAGCCTCGCGCTCCTGCGGGCCGAGAAAGCGAGCAACGTCGAGCCGGTTCCCGTGGGAGGCAATGCGAACGCCGGTGACGCCGGCCTCGGGGTGCCGGTCGACTTCGAGGCGGGCCCAATGAGGATTGAACACGGTCGCCGTGGCGACGCCGTTCGGCGCGGTTCTGGTGACCGACAGGCGGTCGCGGGTCAGGTGAAACGCCTCCGCCGCACGGGCGGCGCGGTAGTTGAGCCGGAAGGCGATCTGAACCAGCAGAACGTCGAGGCCGCAAAAGCCGACCACCGGCCAGGCGCCCATAAGCCAGAACGACGTGCCAATTGCCGAGGTGCAGGCGACGATCGCAACCATGAGCACGGCGAAGCCGCGTGCGCTCAACGAGCGGTGGGGCCTCAGAACCGCGGCGAAGAGGGGCGGTTCGCTTGCGTCGGCGGTGGCGGAGGACATTGCCGGCCAGTATAGAGGTGTCCTGGCTGAAACAAGAAGCCAACGGGTCGCAAGCGGGGGAATAGATGCGTCGGGCGCCGGTCAAAACGCGGCCGAAGCGGCGGGCACCGAGAGCGATGCCGAAGGCCGATGTAATTGAAGTCTTCCGGCGCTTCGCCGCCACAGAGCCGGAGCCCAAGGGTGAGCTCGACTACGGAAGTCCGTTCACGCTGCTGGTGGCGGTGGTCCTCTCGGCGCAGGCGACCGACGCCGGGGTCAACAAAGCGACCCCGGCGCTGTTCGCGAAGGCGGACACGCCGGAGAAAATGATCGTACTCGGCGAGACGGCGATCGCAGACCTGATCCGAACCATCGGCCTTTACCGCACCAAGGCGAAGAACATTGTTGCGCTCTCGGAGAAGCTTATGGTCGAGCATGGCGGCGACGTGCCGCGCTCGCGCGAGGCTCTGGAGAAGCTTCCGGGCGTCGGGCGCAAAACCGCCAACGTGGTGCTTAACACCGCATTCGGCGAGCCGACCATGGCCGTCGACACCCACATCTTTCGGGTCGCCAACCGCACCGGCATCGCACCGGGTCGTGACACCGCCGCAGTTGAAGCGGCTCTGGAGCGGGTGGTGCCGGAGCAACACAAGCGCCACGCCCATCACTGGCTGATCCTGCACGGCCGCTACGTGTGCAAGGCGCGCAGGCCCGAGTGCGGGCGCTGCCTGATCGCGGACCTCTGCCGGTATCCCGACAAGACCGCGTGACGCGGTTGTGCGGGTCGCGGGCGCCGCTATAGTCGCGCCGCCCGCCAAACTGCATCGCCCGCCGTGTCGCCATGCCTGATACCGAATTCGACGTGCTCTGCATCGGCAATGCCATCGTCGACGTCATGGCGCGCGCCGAAGACGACTTTCTCGTCGCCGAAGGCCTCGCCAAGGGCACCATGCACCTTATCGACGCGGAGCGAGCGGAGACCCTCTACGCCGCCATGGGCCCGGCCATCGAGGCCTCGGGCGGCTCGGCCGGTAACACCGCCGCCGGCATCGCGTCGCTCGGCGGACGCGCCGCGTTCATCGGCAAGGTCGCCGACGACACTCTCGGCCAGTTCTACCGGCATGACATGCGTGCCGTCGGCGTCGACTTCGCTACGCTGCCGCTTGTCGACGGTGCGCCGACCGCCCGCTCCATGATCCTGATCACGCCGGATGGCGAGCGGACGATGAACACATACCTCGGCGCCTGCCAGGCGCTCGGCCCGGACGACATCGTCGAGGAGACGGTCAGCCGATCGGCGGTCACCTACATGGAGGGCTACCTGTGGGACCCGCCGGAGGCGAAGAGGGCCTTTCGCCGAGCTGCAGAGGTCGCGCACCGGGCTGGGCGCGAAACCTCACTGACGCTGTCGGACCCGTTCTGCGTCGACCGCTACAGGGGCGAGTTCCTGGATCTAGCCAGAAACGGGGCGGTCGACATCCTGTTCGCCAACGACTCCGAGTTGCGCGCGCTCTACCAAACCGCCGACCTCGACACGGCGGTCGCGGCGCTCGCCCAGGACTGCCCGCTGGCGGCGGTGACCGTCGGCGGGGACGGGGCGCTGGTGGTGACGCCACTGGGTGTCGAGAGAGTGCCGGCAGCGGCGGTCGACAATCTCGTCGACCTGACGGGCGCCGGCGACCTCTTCGCCTCAGGTTTCCTCTTGGGCGTGGCGCGGGGCATGCCGCTCAACGAGGCGGCGCGGCTGGGGACGATCGCCGCGGCAGAGGTCATCGGCCACATCGGCCCGCGACCGGCGGTGTCGCTGAAGGACCTGGCGCGCCAGGCGGGTTTCGCGATCTGACCGCTCAGGGAGTGCCGGGTGGGGCCTGCTGGTCCTGGGCGGCCTGCTGCTGGGCGGCGGCCATCCGCCGCCGGTAGAGCGACACAAAGTCGATCGGGTCGATTAGTAGCGGGGGAAAGCCGCCGTGGCGGGCCGCTTCGGAGACGACTTGACGCGCGAAAGGAAACAACAGGCGCGGACACTCGATCAGGGTCAGCGGCCCCAAGTCCTTCTGCGGGATGTTGGAAAGACGGAATAGGCCCGCATAGACCAACTCGATGGCGAAGACGACGGTCTCGCCTTCGCTAGCGCGGGCGTCGATTCGAAGCTCGACCTCGACCTCGTTTCCGCTCAACTGCCGGGGTTCGACGCCTATCGAGACGTTGATGTTGGGCGACTGCTGACGCGGCCTCAGGCTCGCCGGGGCGCCCGGATTCTCAAAGGAGAGGTCTTTCACGTACTGCGCGACGACCGACATGTTGGGCTGGTCGCCAGCCGGTGTCGCCTGACCGTCGTTCCGCACTTCGGACATGGCTGCTCCTCACCAGAATCGGCCGCACCGGCCCATTTTTCCCACGTTCGGTGGCGCGCGTGGGCTAACATGGGGGGACGGATGTGACAAGGTGAACGGCCGGTCGGCTTGACGGACTCGTATCGGGCCTTAACGTTGCCTACATGGCGATTATCGCATTCAGCAAGCTTTGCAGGCACAATAGTCAGAGTCCGGCGTCGGGATGCCGCGGAACATGAACGGCTTCTTGGATATCTACACCATTATCTTTTTGGCGGTCGCAGTCGTCATCTTTCTGCGACTGAGAAACGTGCTCGGCCGACGGACCGGCAACGAACGCCCGCCGTTCGACCCGTATTCGCGCCGCGAGGCCCGGCCCAGCACGTCGGTGCGCGACAAGGTCATCGACCTGCCGCGCCGGCCGGGGCGACACGCGGGTCCGGCGCGCGACATCGAGGCGGCGACCGAGGAGCGCATTACTGTGATCGCGCCAGCGGGCTCGTCGCTGCATGAGGCGCTGAAGACAGTCGCGGCCACCGATCGCACGTTCGACCCGGAAGCGTTCCTCGCCGGCGCGCGACGCGCTTACGAGCAGATCGTTACTGCCTTTGCCGAGGGCGACCGCAAGGGTCTCAAGCAGTTGCTGAGCCGCGAGGTCTTCGACGGCTTCGTCGCCGCGATCGGTGAACGAGAGGCGCGCGGCGAAACGATCGAGTTCAAATTCGTCGGCATCGAACGCGCCGAGATTACCGGCGCGGACGTCAAAGGTACCACCGCGCAGATCACCGTGCGCTTCCTGTCGAAGCTGATCACGGCGACCCACGACAAGAGCGGCGCGGTCATCGACGGCGACCCGATGCACGTTGGCGACGTCACCGACATCTGGACGTTCTCGCGTGAAGCGACCTCGCGCGATCCGAACTGGAAATTGGTGGCGACCGAATCGGTCGACTGAGGTCCGCTAACATCGGAGTGATGGTGGCGGCCACTGCAAACGAAGCGCACCTGTCGCCGATATCCTTCGACGACCTCGACGGCTGGCGGGATGACGACATCGCCGCGGCGTTCGCTGCGTTCCGACGCGGCGCTGCGGTGCTCGACCGCCACCCGCCGAAGCAGCGCGCAAGCGGCATCGACCCGTCGGCGCTCGCCGAATGCCTCAGGCAGGCGGCGGCCCTCACCGCAACGCCCTCGGCCGGCGTAGCGCGGGCGTTCTTCGAGGCCGCGTTCGGCCCCGCAGAGGTGACGGTGACCACGGACGAGGGCTTCTTCACCGGCTACTACGAGCCAGAGGTCGCCGGATCGCTCACCCCGACGCCGCGATTCACGGTGCCGCTCTACCGCACCCCCGATGACCTGGTCGAGATCGGACCCGGCGAGCGCCTGCCCGGTCTCGACCCTGCCCTGCGCTTCGCACGCCGGACGGCGGCCGGGCTGGAAGAGCATCCCGACCGGGCGGCGATCATGATGGGGTGCCTAGCAGGGCGCGGGCTGGAGGTCGTTTACTTGGAGGATCCGATCGAGGCGTTCTTCATCCAGGTGCAGGGCGCGGCGCGCGTACGCCTCACGGACGGTCGCGAGATGCGGATCACCTACGCGGCCAAGACCGGCCATCCTTACACGCCGATCGGGCGGACGCTGATCGACATGGGTGCGCTGGCCAAGGGCGACGTCACCATGCAGACGATCCGCGCCTGGCTCCACGCCAACCCCGGCGAGGCAGGCGCGGTCATGGCCAGGAACCGCTCTTACGTTTTCTTTCGCGAGGCGCCGGTGAACGATGTAGCGCTTGGCCCGATCGCGGCCGCCAAGGTGCCGCTGACGCCGGCGCGGAGCCTCGCGGTCGACCGGCTCATCCACAGTTTCCACACGCCGATATGGGTGGAGACGACGCTTCCGGGTGGACGGCCCTTCAGACGGCTGACCATCGCGCAGGATACGGGTTCGGCGATCGTAGGGCCGAAGCGCGGCGACATCTTCTTCGGTTCGGGCGAGGAAGCCGGCGCAATTGCCGGCGCCATGCGTGCCGCCGGCCGCTTCGTCGTGCTCAAGCCGAGGGTGGGTGCGTCATGACCAAGGGCCGGCGAACGACACCGACGCCCGAGGACCTCAAGCTCTGGCAGGAGGTCACCCGGTCGGTGGCACCGTTGGCGGAACGGCCGTCCGGCGAGAGCGCACCTCGGTCCCGCGACGAGAAGCCGGCGCAACCGGCGGGTTCCGTCAAACGGGCGACACGGACCACGGCGGCGCCGGCGCTCAGCCCCATTGATCGGCGGACGGTCAGCAGACTCCGACGGGGCACGGCGTCGATCGACGTCAGGATCGACCTTCACGGCATGACTCAGGCGGCGGCGCACGGCCGCCTCAAGCGCTTCCTGCGCGAGGCGCAGACGGACGGTGTCCAGTTGGCGCTCGTCATCACCGGCAAGGGCCGGCGGCGCGGTGACGATGACGCGCTCGGCGACGAACGCGGCGTCCTCCGCCGTATGGTGCCCTTGTGGCTGGCGGCGGCGGAGCTCAGGCCTTACGTGGTCGGCTTCGGCGAAGCTGGCCCCGCGCACGGCGGCGTCGGCGCGCTCTACGTGCGCATCAGGCGGAAGCGGTAGGGCAATCGCCTAAAGGATGAACCGGCTGAGGTCGGCGTTCCTCGCCAGGTCGCCGATGTGTTCCTCGACGTACTTGGCGTCGATGACCACCGTCTCGCCGGCCTGATCGGCGGCGGTGAACGAAACCTCGTCGAGGACGCGCTCCATCACCGTCTGCAGGCGGCGAGCGCCGATGTTCTCAATGCTTGAGTTGATGGCAACGGCGAACGAGGCGATCGCGTCGATGGCATCGTCGGTGATCTCGAGCTCGAGGCCCTCCGTCTCCATCAGCGCGACGTACTGCTTGATCAGGCTCGCTTCGGTCTCGGTAAGGATGCGGACGAAATCGTTCTTGGTGAGCGGGTGCAGCTCGACGCGAATCGGCAACCGGCCCTGCAGCTCGGGCAACAAGTCGGACGGCTTCGACACATGGAAGGCGCCGGAGGCGATGAACAGGACGTGGTCGGTCTTGACCGGACCGTACTTGGTGGCGACCGTGGTGCCCTCGATCAGGGGCAGCAGATCGCGCTGGACGCCCTCGCGGCTGATGTCGGCGCCGTAGCGGCCCTCGCGGGCGCAGATCTTATCGATCTCGTCGAGGAAAACGATGCCGTCGTTCTCGACCGCGCCGATCGCCTCCTGGGTGACCTCCTCGTCATCGAGCAGCTTGTCGGATTCCTCGTTGACCAGCAGGTCGTGAGAGTCCCCAACGGTGATGCGGCGGGTTTTGGTGCGGCCACCGAAAGCCTTACCCAGCATCTCGCCGATGTTCATGACCCCGACGCTGGCGCCGGGCATCCCCGGAATGTCGAAGGACGGCATACCGCCCGTGTCACGCACCTCGACCTCGATCTCTTTGTCGTTGAGCTCGCCCGCACGCAGGCGCCGGCGGAACGATTCACGCGTCGTCGGGCTGGCGGCCGGGCCGACGAGCGCGGTCAGCACCCGCTCCTCGGCAGCGAGCTCGGCCTTGGCGGTGACTTGCTTGCGGCGGCGCTCGCGCGTGAGCCCGATGCCGACCTCGAGCAGATCGCGGATGATCGACTCGACATCGCGGCCGACGTAGCCGACCTCGGTGAATTTGGTCGCCTCGACCTTGATGAACGGCGCGCCGGCGAGCTTGGCCAGACGCCGTGAAATCTCGGTTTTGCCGATCCCGGTCGGACCGATCATCAGGATGTTCTTGGGCAGCACTTCCTCGCGCATGGCACCGGTCAGTTGCTGGCGGCGCCAGCGATTCCTGAGAGCGATGGCGACGGCGCGCTTGGCCTCGTTCTGACCGATGATGTAGCGGTCAAGCTCGGAAACGATTTCGCGGGGCGAGAATGTGGTCATGACGCACTCTGGTCGTTGCTGCGGTCGCGCGCCATGAGCAGCGCATGACCATAAATGGTGTGACGTTCGTCGAGAGGGATGAAGCCGGCCTTGGCATAGGCGCGAACCGCGGCGGTATTGGCGGGGTCGGGGTCGATCACGGCACGCGGAACGCCTGCATCGAACAAGCGTCGCACGAACGCATCTAGGGCGCGTGGCCCATGTCCCTTGCCGATGAGATCGGGTTCGCCGATCGAGAGATCGATCCCGATCGTGCCTGCCGGCTGATCCCGATAGGGATGGTCGGCTTCGGCGTGGATGTCGTAGCTCTGCACATACCCGATCGGGCGCTCATCCATGAGGATCAGGAAAGGTTCTACCGAGTCCGCGGGGCCGAGATGTTCCTCGATATGAGCAAGGCTGGTCACGGTGTCGTCCCACCAGCGGGCGACATGCGGCTGGGCAAGCCATTTCGCCATGCGGGGCAGGTCCGCGCGCGTCATCGGCCGGAAGCTGTAGCCGTGCTCACTCGGCATCGAGGCTTTCCAAGGTGACGTTGGAATTCGTGTAGACGCAGATCTCAGCGGCGATGGCCATCGCCTTGCGGGCGATGGCCTCGGCATCCATGTCGGTGTCCATCAGCGCACGGGCGGCGGCGAGCGCGTAGTTGCCGCCGGAACCGATGCCCATGACGCCGAGGTCGGGCTCGAGCACATCGCCGGTGCCGGTCAGGACCAGGCTCACCGAGCGGTCGGCGACCAGCATCATCGCCTCGAGGCGGCGCAAATAGCGGTCGGTGCGCCAGTCCTTGGCAAGCTCGACGCAGGCACGGGTCAATTGCTCGGGATACTGCTCGAGCTTGGCCTCGAGGCGTTCGAACAGGGTGAAGGCGTCGGCGGTGGCACCGGCGAAACCGGCGATCACCCCGGCCTTGCCGAGCGGGCGCACCTTCCGTGCGGTGTGCTTGATGACCGTCTGGCCGACGGACACCTGCCCGTCTCCGGCGATCACCACCTTGCCGCCCTTGCGCACGGTCAGGACGGTGGTGCCGTGCCAAGGATCGTAAGCGCTATCGCTCATGTCCGTCCTTTCAGCGAGCCGCAACGACCTCATCAGAGCCCCGTTGCGGCCCCTTCATGTGCGGCGGAGCGTCCGCCGTCGGAAGCCTATGTAAGGTCGGGCGAGGTCAATGCAAACTTTCCGGTGGCGCGGGTCAGTTCAGGGCGGGATTAGTCCGGGTGGCGTCGTTTCTTCGACGCGCGGGCGCGGGTCAGAGGCGGGCCCGCCAAAAGACGGCTCCGCCAGATGCTACCGCCGACCGGATGCTCATTCGGCTCGATTTCGATCACGCGGCTGACTGCGTGGACCGACACGCGCTCGATCGCTGCTGCCCAGTCATCGTAGAGGCCATCGACCCAGCCTGGCGTCCTGAAGTTCGCCAGGATCTGCGGGTCCCGGTTTATGCTGCCTGCCTCCTTCGCGGCGCGCATCTCATACTGAGTGATGAGGCGCTCAACGGCGGGGCGAAGGACGACGAAGGTCATCTCGCGCGCGAACGCAAACACACCAAGCACTGGATCGCGCATGCCCAGGCGCTGAAACTGAGAGAGATCATAGTGGATCACGAACCCCGGGACGGCCGTGCCGGACAGCGCGGTCCCCAAAACCTTCGGTAGCCAGCCCTTGAACTGGCCGCAGTAATAGAGGGGCCATGTAGCGACGTCAGGCGGCACCGAGACGGTGAGTGAGTCCGGCGCCTTCCGGGTTCTGAGCAGTTTCAGAATCGTTGACTTGCCTGAGCCGCTGACCCCGGCGAATACCACCACGTGGCCGATTGCGGATGAAGCGCTCGGGCGGTCCCGGCCGTCAGGCGGCCTCTGATGCGACATGACACGACCTATTCAGGTACAAGCAGTAGTCAACTATACGGCTATTCATGTCGCTGGAAACCGTCTCAAAACGGCGGCCCCCGCGGGGCGGCGGCTCCGTGTAGTCATCGCCGGCGCTGCCTGATAAAAGGCGCCCTCGCGATAGGAGCGAGCGCGACATGCGCAAGGCGACCGTCAAGCGCAAGACCAGGGAAACCGACATCTCCGTCACCGTCGATCTCGACGGCAGCGGCAAGGCGTCGGTCGCCACCGGCATCGGGTTCTTCGACCACATGCTCGAGCAGGTCGCCCGGCACAGCCTGATCGACATCACCATCAAGGCGAAGGGCGACCTTCACATCGACCAGCATCATACGGTCGAGGATGTCGGCATTGCGTTCGGGGCGGCGATCCGCCAGGCGCTTGGCGACATGAAAGGCATCACCCGCTATGCGGACGCGCACCTGCCGATGGACGAAGCGCTGACGCGGGCGGCGATAGACATCTCCGGGCGCGCGCACTTGGTATGGAAAGTGGCGTTCACACGCGTCAAGGTGGGCGAATTCGAGACGGAGCTCTTCCGCGAGTTCTTCCAGGCGTTCGCGCAGAACGCCGGGGTGACGTTGCACGTTGAGAACCTCTACGGACGCAACAACCACCACGTCGCGGAGACCTGCTTCAAGGCGCTGGCGCGGGTTTTGAAGACCGCGGTGGCGCTCGATCCACGTCAGAAGACACGGGTGCCCTCGACCAAGGGGCGCCTCTCCGGCTGAGGCGTAACCGGATGCCGCTCTACACCGTGCTCGCGCCACCGGCCAGCGCCGCGGAAGGCGCGCCCGATCCCATGAGTTACGTCTTCGTCAAGGAGGGCTTCTCGTGGCCGGCGCTTATCATTCCAGAGCTGTGGCTGCTGTTCCGGCGCATGTGGCTGGTGTTCTTCATCTTCGTCGCGGTCTCGTTGGTCGTGTTGGCGATCGACCGCCAGGCGGGCGGGCCGCTGCCGGGGTTATTCCTGGTGCTCGCGCACATTCTGTTCGCGCTCGAGGGCAACGGGTTGAGACGCTGGACGCTGATCCGCCGCGGCTACCGGATCGTCGACGTCGTCGGGGGCAGACGGGTGGCGGACGCGGAGATTCGGTTCTTCTACGAACAGGAAACGCCGCGGATCGATCCGAGCCAACCGACGCCGGAAAGGCTGCGCACGACACTGCGGCAGCGGCCCGAGCAGACGGCACAAGAGCCCTCCGAGGCGGCGAAGCCAGACACGGCCAAGCTGCCAGAGGCGAAACCGGCGTCGGCAACACCGCCCGCGCCGCCAAGCGCGCCGGTGACTTCGCAGCCGCTCCGCGACAAGCCGGAACCGCCACTGCCGGGCGAGCCCAGGGAAGTGATCGGTCTGTTCCCGCAGCGTGGGGGCGGTTCGTGACCGTCGCCATCATCGACTACGGCGCGGGGAACCTCAGATCGGCGGAGAAGGCGTTCCAGCATGCCATCGCCGAGACCAGGCGCGACGAGGACGTGACGATCACCTCCAATCCCGACATCGTCGCGCGCGCCGAGCGGGTGGTGCTTCCAGGCGATGGCGCCTTCGCCGATTGCCGGCGTAACCTCGACGCGATCGACGGCATGATAGAGGCGATCGAAGAGGCGATCGACACGCGCGGGCGGCCGTTCCTCGGCATCTGCGTCGGCATGCAGCTGCTGGCCACCCGCGGCATCGAGCACGCGGTGACCGTAGGGCTCGACCGCATACCGGGGACGGTCGGGCCGATCCAGCCGAGCGACGCGGCCCTCAAGGTGCCGCACATGGGCTGGAACACCATGACGGCGCGTCGCGACCATGCCTTGTTCGACGGCATCGCGCTCGGGCCTGAAGGCTGGCACGCCTACTTCCTGCACGGCTACCACCTCGTCGCCGACGACGACGAGGATGTTGCCGCGGTCGCCGACTACGGCGGGCCGGTGACGGCGATCGTCGTCCGCGGCAACGTCGCCGGCACCCAGTTCCACCCGGAGAAGAGCCAGAAGCTGGGGCTGAGGCTGGTGGCGAATTTTCTCGGGTGGTCGCCGTGATCCTCTACCCGGCCATCGACCTGAAGGACGGCGCGTGCGTGCGGCTCGTGCAGGGCGACCTCGCGCGTTCGACCACGTTCAACACCAACCCGGCGGCGCAGGCGAGGGCCTTTAGCGACGAGGGCTTCGAGCGGCTGCACGTGGTCGACCTCAACGGCGCCTTCGAAGGCCGCTCGGTCAACGGTGCCGCGGTCGAGGCGATCCTCGACGCCGTCGACATGCCCGTCCAGCTCGGCGGCGGCATTCGCGACATGGCAGCCATCGAAGTCTGGCTCGAAAAGGGCGTGGCCCGCGTCGTGCTGGGTACCGCTGCGGTCCGTGATCCGGCCCTCGTGCGCAAGGCAGCTTCGGCCTTTCCAGGGCGGGTCGCCGTTGGCATCGACGCGCGCGGCAGCAAAGTGGCGGTCAGCGGCTGGGCGGAGGCGACGGAAATCGACACCATCGATCTCGCCCGGCGCTTCGAGGACGCGGGCGTGGCGGCGATCATCTACACCGACATCGAACGCGACGGGGTGCTGAGAGGCCTCAACCTCCGCGCCACGCTGGAACTCGCCGAGGCGGTCACCATTCCGGTGATCGCCTCGGGCGGCCTGTCGACACTCGCCGACGTCGAGCGCCTGCTGGAGCCCGACTGCGCGATCCTCGAAGGCGCGATCGTCGGGCGGGCGCTTTACGACGGGCGCCTCGATGGGCGGGCGGCGCTGGAGCTGATCCTCTCGGCACGGGAGAAGGCGTGATGCTCAAAGTTCGCGTCATTCCCTGCCTCGACGTCAAGGACGGCCGCGTCGTCAAAGGCGTCAAGTTCGTCGACCTGACCGACGCCGGCGACCCGGTGGAGGCGGCGCGCGCCTACGACGACGCCGGCGCGGACGAGCTCTGCTTTCTCGACATCACCGCCAGCCACGAGGAGCGCGACATCCTCATCGACGTGGTGGCGCGCACCGCCGAGCAGTGCTTCATGCCGGTGACGGTCGGCGGCGGGGTGAGGAGCGTCGACGACGTGCGGGCGTTGATGCTCGCCGGCGCTGACAAGGTGGCGATCAACACGGCCGCCGTCCGCGACCGACGGATCGTCGCCGAAGCCTCGGAGAAGTTCGGCGCCCAGGCGATCGTGGTCGCGGTCGACGCCAAACGCGTGAGCCCGCCCGGCGCGCCCGGCCGCTGGGAAATCTTCACCCACGGGGGGCGCAATCCCACCGGCATCGACGCCGTCGCCTACGCCGAAGAGGTCGCCCGTCTCGGCGCCGGCGAGATCCTGCTCACCTCCATGGACCGCGACGGCACCGGCGACGGCTTCGACCTGGTGCTGACACGGACGGTCGCCGACGCGGTTCCCGTGCCCGTCGTCGCCTCCGGCGGGGTTGGCAGCCTCGACCACCTGGTCGAGGGCGTCGTCGAAGGGCACGCCTCGGCGGTGCTCGCCGCCTCGATCTTCCACTTCGGAACCTATACGATCCGCGCCGCCAAGGAGCACATGGTGGCCCACGGGGTGCCGGTGCGCCTCGGCGGCTGACAGACAGACGATGAGCGATTTCACCCTCGCCGACCTCGCCCGGATCATCGCCGAGCGCGCCCGCGCCGGCGACACGGCCAACTCGTACACGGCGCAGCTCATTGCCGACGGCATCGAGCGCTGCGCCAAGAAGCTCGGCGAGGAGGGGGTCGAGGCGGCGATCGCCGCCGTCGCCGGCGACAAGGCGGCGTTGACCGAGGAAGCCGCCGACGTGCTCTACCACCTGCTGGTCACGCTTCAGGCGAGCGGTGTGGCGATCGCCGACGTGATGGCCGCGCTCGAGCGGCGCACGAGCCAGAGCGGTCTGACCGAGAAGGCGTCGCGCCCGGTGAAAGGATCGTGATGGACCTCCCGCACCGCCAGGCAGTGTCGCCGCACCGGGTGTTCAGCCGAGCCGAGTGGGCGAAGCTCAGGGCCGATACGCCGCTGACGCTCGACGACGACGACCTGGTGAGGCTGAGGAGCCTCAACGATCCGACGTCACTTGACGAGGTGGTTGAGATCTACCTGCCGCTGTCGCGCCTGCTCAGCCTCTACGTCGCGGCGACACAGGAACTGCATGACGCCACCCGCACGTTCCTGGGAACGCGCGACGGGGTGACGCCGTTCATCATCGGTCTCGCCGGCTCGGTCGCCGTCGGCAAATCGACGACGGCCCGGGTCTTGCGCGCGCTCCTCAGGCGCTGGCCGAACACACCCAAGGTCGAACTGATCGCCACCGACGGGTTCCTGCTGCCGAACGGCGTGCTCTCGAGCGAAGGCCTGATGGAGCGCAAGGGCTTCCCGGAGAGCTACGACCTGCCGGCGCTGCTCGGCTTCCTTAACGACATCAAAGCGGGTCAGCGCAACGTCAAGGCGCCGGTCTATTCCCACCTCACCTACGACATCGTTCCTGGCGAGACGGTCGCTATCGACCGGCCGGACATCCTCATCGTCGAGGGGCTGAACGTCTTGCAGACTTCGCGGCTGCCGCGCGACGGACGCGCGGTGCCGTTCGTCTCGGATTTCTTCGACTTCTCGATCTACCTCGACGCCGAGGAACCCGACGTGCGCCAGTGGTACGTCGAACGCTTCCAGCGGCTGCGCGAGACCGCCTTCCAGGATCCCGCGTCGTACTTTCACCGCTACGCCAACGTCGGCGACGCGGAGGCCGAGCGCATCGCAACGGATATCTGGACGCGCATCAACCTCACCAACCTCGTCGAGAATATCCTGCCGACGCGCCCGCGGGCCGACCTGATCCTGAGGAAGGACGCGAGCCACGCGATCGTGGAAGTGGCGCTCAGACGAATCTGAGCCGGGCGTGGCCCTGCCCCAACGCTTGATTTTTGCGTCCCAACACCTGATATCCCGCCCGCGAAGGACGTGCCCAGAAACCAGCCGGATAAACGGACGATGGCCGACGAGAAGGAGACCAGCGCCGACACAACCGCTGGCACGCAGACGACCGCTGGAGGCGAAGTGCCGCGAAGCGAGGCGACGCCGGCCGCGGAGGCGGCGCCGGAGCAGGCAACGTCGCCCCAGGAACCGCCGCCGAGCGCGGAGGCATTTGCCGAGATGAAGGACAAGCTTCTGCGGACGCTCGCCGAGATGGAGAACCTGCGCCGGCGGACAACGCGCGAGATCGCCGACACCCGCCAGTATGCGGTCGCCAATTTCGCCCGCGAGATGCTGGCGGTCGGGGACAATCTGCGGCGGGCGATCGAAGCGGTGCCCGCGGAAATGCGCGACGGCGGCGACAAGGCCCTCGCGGCGCTGATCGAGGGGGTCGAGGTCACGGAGCGGAGCTTGGCGCAATCGCTCGCCAAGTTCGGCGTTAAGCGCATCGAGGCCAGGGGCGAGAAGTTCGACCCGTCGATGCACCAGGCGATGTTGGAGGTCGAGACCGATGCGGTCGAACCAGGGAAGGTGGCCGACGAGATCCAGACCGGCTACGTCATCGGCGAGCGTGTGCTGAGGCCCGCACTGGTCGCGGTCGCCAAAAAAACTGCTCCGCCGGCGCAGGAAACGCCCGCCGGCGAAGACTCCACCGAAGCTCCGGCGTCGTCCGGCACCAGCGGCTAGCTGAGCGCGATCAGGCGGCCGCGGCGATATCGGCGAGCGCGCGCCGGAGCGTTTCCGGAGTCATCGGCTTTTCCAGAACGGCGTCGATGCCGACGGCTTCGGCCGCGGCTCGGGTCTCGGCAAGAACGTCGGCGGTCACCGCCAGGATCGCCGCACGCGGTGCTCCCGACTCGACCTCGAAGGCGCGGATCGCACGGGCAGCGGCTAGACCGTCAACGCCCGGCATGTGGAGGTCCATGAGCACCGCGGCGAAGCGGCCCGGATGTTCGGTGGCGGCGGCAATGGCCGCGGCCCCGTCATGCACTTCGCTCACCGAATGGCCGAGCCCCTCGAGCACGGCGCGGGCAAGCAGCGCATTGATTTCATTGTCCTCGGCGAGCAGGATCTCGAGGCTGGACGACGTCCGGCGCGGACTCTGCGGACGACGACGACGGGCGTCGCCCGGATCGATATGGAACCCACCCGTGGCGGCGACGATCTCACCGACGATCCGTATCAGAGACGAGCGTCGCACGGGCCGCACGAGGTAAGCATCGAAGCCGGCTTCGCGGAGCGCCTCGACCTCGCCGCGGCGGCCGGGCTCTATCAACACCGCCGCGGGGACGTGGCGCCCCGCGGCTTCGCGAATCCTGGCGAGTGCCATCGCGGGATCCGGCGAGAGGCGGGCATCGAGAAGCACTGCGTCATGCACCTCGCCTGCCGCCGTGGCGGCGCCGATCAGCCCTGCACCTTCGTTAAGGGTCGTCGCCACCCGGACCGTGACACCGGCACCGGCAAGCTGGCGGGCTAAGACAGGCGGCTCGGCGCCGTCCGGCGCGACAATAAGGATACTTCGGCCGCCGAGGTCGACGATAGGCTCGGTCGCGCCCGGTGCCACGGCCAACTCCAACCGGAAGGCGAACACGGAACCGCCGCCAGCGCGCGGCTTCAGCGTTATGTCGCCGCCCATGCGCCGGACGATTCGGCGCGAGATCGCCAGTCCCAGCCCGGCCCCGCCGTGGCGGCGGCTGAGCGCGGAGTCGACCTGCTCGAACTCACCGAACAGGCGATCGACTTCCTCGGCCGCGATGCCCGGACCGCTGTCGGAGACCGAGAAGACCAGGCTGACGCGATCTTTGGCCGGGCGGCCGGCGACGTGCGCAGACAGGACCACGCCGCCGGTCTCGGTGAACTTGACACCGTTGCCGGCGAGATTGATCAGCACCTGACGGAGACGCGTGGCGTCGACGATCACGGCCCGCGGCACGTCGCCGCCGACCTCGGCGGCGATGTCGATGCCCTTGACGTGGGCGCGGGCGGCGAGCAGCTCGGCGATTTCCTGCAGAAGGGCTTCGAGATCGGCCGGCTCGGGGCGCAAGTCAAGGCGACCGGCCTCGATCTTGGAGAAATCGAGCATGTCGTCGACGAGCGCGAGCAGCGCCTCGCCGGAAGAGTGAACGGCGCGGGCATATGTCTCCTGATCCGGGGTCAGCTCGGTCTCGAGCAGCAGCCCGGTGAGGCCGAGGATGCCGTTCAGGGGCGTGCGGAACTCGTGGCTGACGGTGGCAAGCACCCGTGACTTCGCCCGGCTCGCGGCTTCGGCCTTCTGGCGGGCGTCGACCAATGCCTGTTCGACCTCCTTGCGGGCGGTGATGTCACGGGCGACGGAATAGACTGAGCCCAGCCTTCCCTGGTCGTCGCGCATGCGGATGTCGACCCAAGAGTACCAACGCGAACCGGACGCGGTTTCGAGCCGCACGTCGCGGGTGGCGACCTCGGGGCCGCTCGCGCCCGCGGTCGCTGCACCGGCGAGCGGCGTGAGCAGCGGCACCATGGTCAGGGGCTTGCCAATCAAGATCGAGGGTTGCAGCGCAAAGGCGTTGGTAAAGGCCGGGTTGACGAAGGTGACGTTGCCGGCGGCATCGCGGCGAACGACGAGATCGCCCTGGGCGTCGAT
>CAYTXI010000032.1:0-23295 GCA_964441935.1 uncultured Bauldia sp. | reverse complement strand
CACGCCGGGCTTCTCCGGCGCCGACCTGATGAACCTCGTCAACGAGGCGGCGCTGCTCGCCGCCCGGCGGGGCAAGCGCCTGGTTACCATGGCCGAGTTCGAGGACGCCAAGGACAAGGTCATGATGGGCGCGGAGCGCCGCACGCTGGTGATGACCGAGGACGAGAAGCGGCTGACCGCGTACCACGAGGCCGGTCACGCCATCGTCGCGCTCCATGTGCCGGCCACCGACCCGGTGCACAAGGCGACCATCAGCCCGCGCGGGCGGGCGCTCGGCATGGACATGCAGTTGCCCGAACGCGTCAAGCTGTCGATGAGCTTCGAGCAGATGACCTCGCGGCTCGCCATCATGATGGGCGGGCGCATCGCTGAGGAGATGATCTTCGGCAAGGAGAAGGTTACCTCGGGCGCGGCGACCGACATCGAGCAGGCGACGCGGCTGGCGCGCATGATGGTGACGCGCTGGGGGCTCTCCGACGAGCTCGGGACTGTCGCCTACGGCGAGAATCAGGAGGAGGTGTTCCTCGGCCATTCGGTGTCGCGGCAGCAGAACGTCTCCGAGCAGACGGCGCAGAAGATCGACGCCGAGATCAAGCGGCTAGTCGAGGCCGGCCTCGACGAGGCGCGGCGCATCCTCAACGAGCACAGCGAAGACCTCGAGGTTCTGGCGCAGGGGCTCCTGGAGTACGAGACGCTGTCTGGCCAGGAGATCAAGGACCTCATCGCTGGCAAGCCGCCGGTGCGTGAGACTGCCGAGGAAGCCGCGGCGCCGAAAACCTCCGCCGTGCCGGTGACCAAGGGCAAGACCAAGCCGAAACGCGGGCCGGAACCGGGCATGGAGCCACAGCCGCAGGCTTGAGCCCCCGGCGGTCGAGCGTTACGAGATCCAAATCGTCCGCGACGGGCAGCGCCGCTTGGCACCTTGGTGTTCACGCCAGGCGGCGGGCCCGTCGGTGCCCGTTAGCTACTGCCTCTGCGGTTTTCGAGCGGGGCTCGGGAATTTAATCCTGTAGCAAGATTGACGGATTGTCCGGGTCAAGCAACGTGGTTAATTCCAACTTAACGATTGCACCCCACAATCCTTTCCGACTCGTCGCCGGCCCGCGCCGGCGCAAGCGGCGCACGGCGCCCGCTCCACTCGACCGCGGCTCCTCTCCACGCGGCAACGGCCCCTTGCGGGCCAACGCGGCGGACATTCATGTCCGCCGCGTTTTTTCGATGGCGGCGCCGATGTCGCACCCGGGCGGCACTCTTGCGAAAAGCCCGGCCGGGAGCTCGGGGGTAACAGCGGTGGCGGGACACCCCTCCCCAACGAGGGGCATCTATCTGAGCGGGTAGAGCCGATGAACACGCCCGCCGTGCCGGCCAAGCGGCCGGTCAATCCAAATTTCTCTTCAGGACCTTGCGCCAAGCGACCCGGCTGGTCGCTGCAGGCGTTGAAGGACGCGGCGCTCGGCCGCTCGCATCGCGCCAAGATCGGTAAGGCGAAACTCAAACACGCGATCGACCTCACCCGCGAGGTCCTCGAGGTGCCGAGCGAATACCGCATCGGTATTGTGCCGGCGTCGGACACCGGCGCGGTCGAAATGGCGATGTGGTCGATGCTCGGCCAGCGCCCCGTCGACGTTCTCGCCTGGGAATCCTTCGGCCTTGGGTGGGTGACCGACGTCACCAAGCAGCTCAAGCTCGCCGACGCGCGGGTGATCAAGGCCGACTACGGCAAGCTGCCAGACCTCGGTCAAGTCGACTTCAGCCACGACGTGGTCTTCACTTGGAACGGCACTACGTCGGGCGTGCGCGTACCCGACGGTGACTGGATTGCGGCAGACCGCGAAGGCCTCACCATCTGCGACGCAACGTCGGCGGCATTCGCGCAAGCGTTGCCCTTCGACAAGCTCGATGTCGTCACCTTCTCCTGGCAGAAGGCGCTCGGCAGCGAGGCGGCGCACGGCATGCTTATCCTTTCGCCGCGAGCCGTGGAACGGCTGGAAAGCTACACGCCGCCGTGGCCGCTACCGAAGATCTTCCGCATGACGAAGGGCGGCAAGCTCAACGAAGGCATCTTTGTCGGCGAGACGATCAACACGCCGTCGCTGCTGTGCGTGGAGGACTACCTCGACGCATTGCAATGGGCGAAGTCGATCGGCGGCCTCGGGGCGCTGATGGCGCGGGCCAACGCCAACTTCAAAGTCCTCGCCGATTGGGCCGAACGCACGCCGTGGATCGTTTTCTTCGCCGACGACCCGGCGACGCGGTCAAACACGTCGGTGACGCTCAAGATCGTCGACGGCGCGGTGAGGCGCCTGGACGTGGCGGCGCAGGAAGCATTCCTCAAGTCGATCACTGCCCGGCTGGACAAGGAAGGCGTCGCCCACGACATCAACTACCACCGCGATGCGCCGCCCCATTTTCGCATCTGGGCGGGAGCGACCATCGAGGCCTCCGACCTTGCAATTCTGACCGAATGGCTTGACTGGGCCTTCGCCGTCGAGAAGGCGGCGCTCAAGGCCGCGGCCTAGGCTGATTCATTGACGACCATGACAACTCCCCGCGTCCTCGTTTCGGACAAGCTTTCCAAAACCGCCGTCCAGGTCCTTCAGGACCGTGGCGTCGCGGTCGACTACGAACCGGACCTCGGCAAGGACAAGGACAGACTCCTCGCCGCAATCGGCAAGTACGACGGCTTGGCGATCCGCTCGGCGACCAAGGCGAGCGAGAAAGTGATCGCGGCGGCGGAGCGGCTCAAGGTCATCGGCCGCGCCGGTATCGGCGTCGACAACATCGACATTGCGGCGGCGACCAAGCGCGGCATCATCGTCATGAACACGCCGTTCGGCAACTCGATCACCACGGCCGAACACGCCATCGCCATGATGTTCGCGCTGGCCCGCCAATTGCCGGCGGCCGATGCCTCAACCCGGGCCGGCAAGTGGGAGAAGAACCGCTTCATGGGGGTCGAGATCACCGCCAAAACGCTCGGCGTGATCGGCTGCGGCAACATCGGCTCGATCGTGGCAGAGCGAGCGATCGGCCTGAAGATGCGGGTGATCGCCTACGATCCCTTCCTGTCGGAAGAGCGCGCGATGCAGCTCGGCGTAGACCGGGTCGAACTCGACGAGCTGTTGCGCAGGGCCGACTTCATCACCCTGCACACGCCGCTGACCGACAAGACCAAAGGCATCATCGACGCCGCGGCGATCGCCAAGATGAAGGGCGGCGTCTACATCGTCAACTGCGCGCGCGGCGGGCTGGTGGTCGAGGACGACCTGGTCGAGGCGTTGAAGTCGGGCAAGGTGGCCGGCGCCGGCATCGACGTGTTCGCCACGGAGCCCGCCAACGACAGCCCACTGTTCGCGCTCCCGAACGTTGTGTGCACGCCGCACCTCGGTGCCGCCACCACCGAGGCGCAGGAGAACGTCGCCATCCAGATCGCCGAACAAATGGCCGACTACCTGATCAGCGGCGCCGTCGCCAACGCACTCAACATGCCGTCGATCACGGCAGAGGAAGCGCCGCGGCTCCGCCCGTTCGTGACACTGGCGGAGAATCTCGGCTCGTTCGCGGGCCAGCTCAGCGAGACCACCATCCTCGGCGCCACCATCGAATACGCCGGTGACGTCGCCGAGATGAACACCAACGCGCTGACCTCGGCGTTGCTCGCCGGGATGCTTCGCCCGATCCTGACCGAGGTCAACATGGTCAACGCGCCGGTCGTGGCGCGCGAGCGCGGCATGGCCGTGGACGAGGTCCGCCAGACGCAACGCGGCGCGTACGAGACCTACATTCGCTTGACGGTGAGGACCGAGCGCCAGGAACGTTCGGTGGCGGGAACGGTGTTCTCGGACAGCAAACCGCGCATCATCCAGATCAAGGGCATCGACCTCGAAGCGGCCTTTGGCCCCCACATGCTCTACGTGACCAACAGGGACAAGCCGGGCTTCATCGGTCGCCTCGGCACGCTCCTCGGCGACGAGCACGTCAACATCGCCACCTTCAACCTTGGCCGGGTGGCCCCCGGCCAGGACGCCATCGCGCTTGTCGAAATCGACGAGCCGATCGGCGATCAGGTGTTGGAGCGGGTGAGGGCGCTCGAAGACGTCGTTCAGGCCAAACGGCTGAGCTTCTGAACGCTCAGGCGTCCGCGTCCGCAAGCTCGGGCGGTAGCGTGCGGCCGTTGAGCCAGGCCTCTACCATGCGGCCATGGAGTTCCGGCTCGCCGGCGATCCAGCTATGCGTCCGGCCGGGCACGACGCGGGCCGTAGCGTTCGGCATGATGCGGGCGAGAAACCGGTTTGAGGCGAGCACGGCCGCCCACTCGCGGTCGCCGGCAACCAGAAGCGTCGGGGATCGCGCGTGTTCGAGGCCGCGCTGCCGGAAGTCGAGGGCATTGCAACAGGCTTCGGTGAAGGCGGCCGTCGACATGCGGCGATAGTCGCGGCGCAGACCTTCCATCTCGCCCTGGGGAATGCCGATCATGCGGCCAATAGTCTCGACGACCGGTTTCGTCTTCATAAGCGGCGAGACGGCGCGGAGCGCGACCTTAGCGACGGGTAGGCCGAAGATCGGCAGGACGCTGGAGCCGTCGACGACCACACGGTCGACGAGGTCGGGCGCCTCACCGAGGATCCTCAGGGCAACGAGGCCGCCGAGGCTGAGGCCGACGACGTGGGCCGGCCCGTTGGCGAGGGCGCGGATAACGCCGGCGATTTCGGCGGCAACCTGATCGATCGACACCCAGGGCTCACTCGCGCTGTCGCCAAAGCCCGGGAAGTCCGGCCTCAGGCAGCGATAGTCGGCGGCGAAGCGGCGGACATGGGCGTCCCACATCGCCGCGCTCGAGGCGACGCCGTGCAGGAAAACGATGGTTCGCGCCCCTTGCGGGCCGTCTGCATGAACGCGCATGGCGCGAGACATGGGGAGCGGACCGGAAGATTGCCACGCGGACCTCGGCATTCGGCTGCGGGCGCGCCTTTCGAAGCGGACAATACCTCGCGGCGTGCTGGCCGCGCGGGCTCGCGCCCTCATGGTGCAGCCGCTATAGTCGCCGCGTGCTTCGCCCCGGTCGATTCCGGGGCGAAAGCGCGCCCGCGGTGGGGTCTCTTGCGGGCGCTCAAGGGAACGCTTGAGATATGGCCAACGTAGTCGTCGTCGGATCGCAGTGGGGCGACGAGGGCAAGGGCAAGATCGTCGACTGGTTGTCGGAACGAGCCGACGTGGTCGTGCGTTTCCAGGGCGGCCACAACGCCGGCCACACCCTGGTCGTCAACGGAGAGAGCTTCAGGCTCAGCCTGCTCCCCTCGGGCGTCGTGCGTCCGGGCAAGTTGTCGGTCATCGGCAATGGCGTCGTCGTCGATCCGTGGGCATTTGCAGAAGAAATCGAACGGCTCGGAGGGCAGGGGATCGCGATCTCGCCTGACAACCTACTCCTGGCGGAGAACGCCGCGCTGATCCTGCCGATTCACCGCGAACTCGACGCGGCGCGGGAATCCGCAAACAGCATCGAGGCCATAGGCACCACGCGGCGCGGCATCGGTCCCGCCTACGAGGACAAGGTCGGACGGCGCGCGCTGAGGGTTATCGACCTCGCCGACCCAAAGGCACTGCCAGGTAAGATCGATCGTCTGCTCGCCCATCACAACGCGCTCAGGCGCGGTCTCGGCCAAGCGGAGGTGGACGCCACCGGGCTCGCTGCGATGCTCTGCGAGGTCGCGCCGAAGGTGTTGCCATTCGCCGGCTCGGCCTGGCGGCGGCTCGGCGACGCGCAGCGGGCCGGCAAACGCATCCTGTTCGAGGGCGCGCAAGGCGCACTGCTGGACGTTGAGCACGGCACCTATCCCTACGTGACGTCGTCAAACACCGTTGCCGGCCAGGCGGCGGCCGGGGCAGGCGTCGGGCCGCAGGCGATCGGCTACGTGCTCGGCATCACCAAAGCCTACACAACGCGGGTGGGCGCCGGGCCGTTTCCGACCGAGGATACAGGCGAGGTCGGCGAGCGGCTGGGGCGGATCGGCAAGGAATTCGGCACGGTCACCGGCCGCAAGCGCCGCTGCGGCTGGTTCGACGCGACGCTGGTCCGCCAGATGGTCAGGGTCTCGGGTATCGACGGTTTGGCGCTAACCAAGCTCGACGTGCTCGACGGGCTGGAAAGAATCAGGATATCGGTGGGATATCGGTTGGACGGCCAGCCCATCGACCATCTGCCGGTCTCGCAGGCCGCCCAGGCGCGGGTCGAGCCAGTTTACGAGGAAGTCGAGGGCTGGGCGGACTCGACGGCGGGGGCACGGACGTGGAATGATCTGCCAGCACAAGCAGTTAAGTACGTTCGGCATCTCGAGGAACTGGTGGGCGCACCCGTGGCCTTACTTTCGACAAGTCCAGAGCGTGACGATACGATCTTGGTCCATGATCCTTTTCGGGGATGACCTGACAGGCTAAGAAGAGTCTGCGGCAGAGCGAGCAGAATGGCTGAATACTACGCCGTCTTGAGCAAAGCGGTCGCCGGCTTGGAGACCAATACCAGCGAGGCGCGGCGCGCGGTCTATGACAAGGCACGCAATGCGCTGATCTCACAGCTCAAGGCGATCGACCCGCCGCTACCGACCTCGGAGATTTCCCGGCAACGGCTGGAGCTGGAAGAGGCGATCCGCAGGGTCGAGCGCGAGTCCGCCAGCAGTGCGTCGGTCGCTGAGGATCGGGAAGGGGCCTCTGTGGCCGAAGGCCGGTCCGCGTCGGGCCTGGGCGGAATATCGCCGCAGGATGTGTTCCGTCGCGCCATCAACGACGCCGGGCGGCGCGGGGCAGAGGCGTCGCCACCGCTCGAGCGCGCCCCGGCAGGCACCCGCGGCGTGCCGCCGTCCCACGGCGAAGCGACCGACGACTACGGCGACGAACGCGAGGGTGCGCCGTCGTACACGCCGCCGCGGGGCTATGGCGAGAAGCGGCAACCACCGGGCGAGCCGCGGCTCGCACCGGACTACGATTGGGATCAGGAAACGCCGCCCCAGCGGGCCGCCCTTGCCGACGACGGCGGGCGCGCGACGCCGGCAAGGCGCGGGCGCGGCGGCCACGGTCCGGATGACGCCGCCAATCTCATGGGTCGGCGCGCGCGGCCGTCTCGACTGCCGGCAATGCTGCTGTTGGTGATGATCGTCGTCATTGTCGGCGGGCTGGCCGCGCTTGGCTGGTCGCAGCGCGAGGTGCTGTCCGATCTCGTCGCCTCGTTCGACACAGGCGCCGACCGGCCGCCGGCGCAGGCAACGACGGCTGCGGACGGTCAGGCCGTCGATGCCGTCGCAGTGTCAGGCAAGGATACCGACCGCTTGCCGACGGGCGAGGGATCGGAGACGCCGGTTCGCGTCGTCGGCGCTCCGGCGCCCGGCAGTACCACTGAAACCGATACGGCGATGTCGCCATCGGTCACGGCTGCGTTGTCACCGGGGGAGGAACAGGGCGTCGAAGGCGGCGCCATGGTCGCGCAAAAGGCGGTCCTATACGAGGAGCCGATGGATAATGGCGCGGCGGCGCAAGGGGTGATCGCGATCAATGCAGCGGTGACCTGGAGCTACAAGGCCGATGGCCCGGACGGGCCCGAGATCTCCGCCAACATCGACGTGCCAGAGCGGAACATGAATGTGGCATTGACCATTCGCCGCAATACCGATGAGAGTTTGCCGGCAAGCCACCTGGTGGAGGTTGTCATCGATACGCCGAGCGACTTCCCGGGCGAGGGCATCCGGAGCGTGCCGCGCCTGGTGCTCAAGGAGAGCGAGGAGGCACGCGGCCAGCCGCTGATCGGCGCCACCGCAACGATCACCGACGGCTTCTTCTGGATCGCGTTGTCCGGGGTCGAATCTGACGTAGCGGCCAACTTGACGATGCTCAGGGAACGCAGATGGATCGACCTGCCGATGGTTTACAAGACCGGGCAACGCGCGATCCTTACGTTCGAAAAAGGCGTTCCCGGCGCGCAAGTGTTCGACGAGGCGTTCGCCGCCTGGGCGGGGTAGGCTCGCCCAGCGAACCTCACGATAGCGATAATCTGGCCATCTACTCGGCGGCGTCGCGCGCGAGCGCCTCGCCTAGATCGGCGACGTGGCCGCGGGCCGGATAGTTCTTGGGCAGGATGGAGGAATCGAGGGCGCCGAGCAGCTCGTTGAAGTGCAGGCGTACGAACGGCATGGTCTGCACGATCGAGGCGTAGAGCGTGCCGTCGGGGCGGACTAGGAATAATCCCGGCTCGGAGAAAAGCGCCGGCTCCTCGATGCCGGTGGAGGTCACGCCGCGTCCGGTCGAGATGTACAGCCCCCAACCGCGCGCCTCCTCGAGCGGCAGGCCATAGCCGACCGGGAAATTGGCGAGACCCCATTCCTTCTTGGCGTCGGCGGCGCGTTCTAGCGTGTCGCAGGAAACCGCCAGGACACCGATGCCGCGCTTGGCGAATTCCTCGTGCTTGCGGTTCATGTCCTGGAGCTGGCGCTGACACTGCGGGCAGTGGCGGCCGCGGTAGAAATTGATGAGGGTGAAGTTCTCCGGATTCTGCTCCGACAAACACCACTTGCCGCCGCCGACGATGTCGACGGTAAGGTCGGGCGCCGGCTCGCGCGGCATGAGCGGAACGAGATCGGTCATGTGGGTGTCGTCTCCACAGGCGCGGCCCCTCCGTTCGGCGGATCGGTTCAGCCCGGCATCGTGGCGCGCGGCTGCTCCTGTTCACGCGCCGCTTTCTTGACCGCCTTTTGGACCTTCTCGAAGGCGCGGACCTCGATTTGCCGGACACGCTCGCGCGAAACGCCGAACTCGCCCGACAGCTCCTCGAGCGTGATCGGGTCGTCGGCGAGGCGGCGCGCCTCGAAGATGCGGCGCTCGCGGTCGTTGAGCACGCCGATCGCTTGGTTCAGCAGCTTGCGGCGGTTATCAGACTCTTCGCTTTCGGCGAGCAGCTCCTCCTGATCCGGCGCCTCGTCGACCAGCCAGTCCTGCCACTCCCCGACGCTTTCGCCGTCGGCCCTCAACGGTGCATTGAGGGAAGCATCGCCGGCGAGGCGGCGGTTCATTGACACAACCTCATCTTCGTTAACGCCGAGGCGGGTGGCGATCTCGCTGACGTTGTCGGGGTGCAGATCGCCCTCCTCAAGGGCATCGATCTGTCCCTTAACCTTGCGCAGATTGAAGAACAGACGCTTCTGGTTGGCCGTGGTGCCCATCTTCACCAGGCTCCACGAGCGCAGGATGTACTCCTGGATCGACGCCCTGATCCACCACATGGCGTAGGTGGCGAGCCTGAAGCCCTTCTCCGGGTCGAAGCGCTTGACCGCCTGCATGAGGCCGACGTTGCCCTCCGAAATCACCTCGCCGATCGGTAGGCCGTAGCCGCGGTAGCCCATGGCGATTTTGGCTACCAGCCGCAAGTGACTGGTCACTAGGCGGTGGGCGGCGTCGCGGTCGCCATGCTCCTTGTAACGCTTGGCGAGCATGTACTCCTCGTCCGGCGCGAGCATGGGAAATTTGCGGATTTCGGCGAGATAGTGCGTCAGGCCGGTTTCACCGGCGGCGATCGCAGGCAAGCTGACACGAGCCATGTTTTTCGCTTGCGCCCCTTCTCCTGGAGAACCCCCGGCCTATTCCAGCGGGTTCATCTGCCCGGCGTCCAAGCGGCACGCCAGGCAGGTAAACATATAGGGTCGATTCCGCCAGAAACACGACGGTCCAGGCGGGTATGCAGTAAACTTGTGGTTACACGGATTTGAGGGCTTCAAGCAAAGCAGACATGTCCGCGGGGAGCGGGCTCGAAAGGCGTATGATCTTGCCGGTTGCGGGATGGGCGAAAGCGAGGAGGCAGGCGTGGAGTGCCTGGCGCGGGAACACCTTGGCGACTGAGCGGGCGGGCTCGGGCAGAGCCAACGCCTTGGTGGCGAAGCCGGAACCGTACGTGCGGTCGCCGACGAGGGGGTGGCCGAGGGCGGCGAGGTGGACCCGAATCTGGTGCGTACGGCCGGTTTCCAGCCGACATTCGACCAGCGAGGCCATGCCTTTGGCCAGCGGCTCGAGGACCCGGTACCGGGTCACCGCCCGGCGTCCGCCCCGGGATTGGACCGAGATCTTACCGGGCCCGCCCGGGGCACGCCCCAGCGACATGTCGGCGATCCCCTGCGGGCGCGCCGGTACGCCCCACACGATCGCTCGGTAGGCGCGCTCGAGCGGCCCGGTCCGCCCGTGATCGGCGAATTGGGCAGCCAGCGCCTTGTGGGCGCGGTCGGTCTTGGCGACGACGAGAAGGCCGGAGGTGTCCTTGTCGAGGCGGTGGACGATGCCGGGGCGGGCGACGCCGCCGATGCCGGAGAGGCTATCACCGCAATGGGCGAGGAGGGCGTTCACCAGCGTGCCCGAGCGGACGCCGGCGGCGGGGTGGACGACGAGGCCGGCGGGCTTGTCGACGACGATCAGGTGCTCGTCCTCGTACACGACATTGAGGGGGATCGCCTCGGCCTCAGGCTCAGCGGGCGCGGGCGGCGGCAGGTCGACGGTCACGCGCTCGCCCGGTTTGACCGGTCTTTTCGGCTCCACTATCGTCCGCGCGCCGATAGTGACGCGGCCACCGACGATCAGCGCCTTGGCGCGGGTGCGGGAAAGGTCGGCGACGGCTCCGGCGAGCCAAGCGTCGAGGCGGGCGCCGGCAGCGTCCGGCGCGACCGTCAGAATGATGCGTTTTTCCTTGGCATCCCGGCCGGCACTCATGGCTCATCCATTCGACGAAGGAGACGAGGCGCCGCTGGATCCGGCGGTGGAGCGCGTCCAGGCGCGCCTCAAGCGGCTGATGCTGATCTCCGGCCTGACCGTGGGTCTCGGCATCCTCGCGGTGTTCGCGGCGATCGTCTATCGGATCGTGGCCGTTGAGACCAGGGCGCCGGCGACGGCGTGGCAGGCGGGCGCGGCCGCGGCGCGGCTGTCGCTGTCGGAGATGGGGTTGCCGGCCGACGCGCAGCTGATTTCGGCCGACGTCGACGGCGACCGTTTGCTTCTCACCTTCGTCCACGACGGTGGCAACACGCTGGTGATAATCGACGCCGAGACGTTTGCGGTCATCGCCTCGATGGAAGTCAAGGGGCGCTAGACGCCGCTGCTTGCCAAAGCCGCCGGGCGGCCGCTATATGCGGGGCGCGCGATCAGGCACGACCGCTCATCACGCTCCCTTCGTCTAGCGGTCCAGGACGTCGCCCTCTCACGGCGAAAACAGGGGTTCGAGTCCCCTAGGGAGCGCCACTAAGATCGCCCAACGGGCCCGCGAGATCGCGGTGTTTCCGGCGTCCTTGGCTCTCAATCACGCTAACATTGATGTTGCGCTGAGTCGCCCGGATCATCTTTGATGAGGGTTGGCACAGCGTCTCGACGAACTTGGATAAGGACAAGCCCCCGATTGGCGTCACGTTCCTTGCGCTCGCCGTGTGGTTGGTGGCCGCGGCCCCCGCCACGGTTGCCGTGGCGATCGAACTGCAAGCCGGTGCCTATTCGTTCAGCGACGAACTGGGCGGCTTCCGCCTGATTTCGGCGTCCGGCACGGGCACCACGGACGATCCCGTCGTCATCGTCGAGGAAATACCGAGCGTGGATCTGGCGATCCTCGTGATCCGTCGGTACGACGTGGATGCCCTTGGCCTCCGCCCGGTTGGTAACCGACTGACGTTGGTGAAGTGGGTTGTGAACCGGTCCGCCCGGGTCTGGGCGGGGTTCGAAGTGGAACTGCGGGAGATCGTGACGGAGCCCAGCACCCGAGGCGACGGGCTTTCCTTCAACCAGGCGGGTGTGCAGCCGGGAGACATCGAATCGAACGCCTTCACGCGCAACGACCGGCGGTTCGAGCCCGCCGACCGGATCGTGTTCACGGGAGGCTGGGTCGATCCCGGCGCCTCAGCGCGCTTTCGCCTCACCATCACTGACCCCACTCCGGTGCCGGTGTTCTACTTGCTGCAGGATCCGAACCTGCTCTCGGCGGAACGGCGCGGCGCCAGCCATGATCTTGCGGCCGCCGGCTCCGGCGCGGCGCTCAAGCCTCCCCGATCACATACTCATCAATAAAGGCGTTGCGGAACTTGCCGTCCGGGTCGTTGGTCGAGAGTAGCGACCGGAACGCCGGGAGCATCTCGTAGCGCGCCTGCACCGTCGCCGGTGGCAGCGTGAACACCTTGCCCCAGTGCGGGCGGGGTTGAAACGGCGCCAGCGCCTCCTCCAGGCTAGGCAGCAGCCGTTTCACTGCCGCCCAGTCGCGCTCGAAGGTGAAATGGAAGGCCACGCACGGCTGGTGGTAGCAAGGGCTCATCCACAGATCGTCGGCGTCGATGGTGCGGACCTCGGAGATCATCAGCACGGGTGCCAGCCGCTCGCCCCAGTGGCGCAGGACGTTTACGACCGCCAGCGCGTGCTCGCGCGCGGCGAAGTACTCTGCCTGCAGCTCCGCGCCGCTGCTCGGCGTGAAATCCATGCGGAAATGCGGCAGCCGCTCGTACCACGGTCCAGACACGCCCATCTGCTCGGTGCAATTCGCGGCCTCGTGGCCTGCGAGCGGGTGCATGTTCTTCGTCGCCGGCTGGGCGCCGAAGAACGACCAAGGCGCCTCGAACGCGTCCCCCGTTTCCACCTTCCGCTTGAGCCACACTTGATTGACGGTGTCGCCCTGCCAGTCGGTGAACAGGCTGACGCTGTAGGCGCTTCCCATGATCTCGTCGAAATGATCTTCGAGTGCAGTCAGCGGCAGGTCCAAATACAGATCCTGGCGCATGGCGAACGCGGGCTCGACGTCCAGCGTCAGTGACGTGATCACGCCGAGGCAGCCGAGGCTCACCACCGCGCCGGCGAACGTGTCGCCGTCGTTCTCGCGCGAAAGCGCAACAAGGTCGCCGGCGGCGTTGACATACTCCATCGCGGCGACGGCCGTCGCCAGGTTGCCGTTGGCGGCGCCCGATCCGTGCGTCGCGGTCGCCGAGGCCCCGGCGATCGAGATGTGGGGGAGGGACGCGAGGTTGTGCAACGCGTAACCCTCGGCGTCGAGAAGCGGGCTGAGATCGCCGTAGCGGATGCCTCCTTCCACGGTCACCCGGCGCGCTGCGCCATCCAGCGAGACCATCCGGTTGAGGCGTTGCAGCGAGACGTGGGTCCCGCTGGTGTCGGCGATGGTGTTGAAGCAATGGCGCGAACCGAGCACGCGGACCTTGGGGTTGCTCCGCACGATCTCCTGCACCTCTTCGGCGGATTCCGGCAGAAACAGCCCCTCGCTGCCGTACGCGACGTTGCCTGCCCAGTTGATTCCAGCCGGCCGCAAATCCGCGCCCCTTCTTCGGATCGGGAAGATTTGTCGCACGGTCGGGCGGCCGAATCCATCGGCTGGCGGTGTCCTCGATTCCACGGGGAGGGCGGCGCGTTGCCGGTCGCCTCTGGAGTTTCGGGGTGTCCTCGGATAGTTACGGCCACGACGCGTCGACAACGTCCCCGATCCGACGGGAAGTCATCCCAAACCGCCACCCGCAATCGCGTGAGGGACGGAACGCCCCGGAATGCTCCAGGTTCTCATCGATAGCGCCATCCGGTCGGCGGAACTGTCCTTCCTCGCGGTCGGTCTGACCATGGTCTACAGCGTCCTCAGGTTCGCAAACTTCGCCCACGTCGAGTTCGCCACGGTCGGGGCGTACCTGGCGCTGGGTCTGTCGACCACGGTGGGGCTGCCGCTGTGGCTGGCGGCGGCGCTGGCGATCCTCATCGCCGGTGGTCTCGGGGTGGGGATCGACCGGGTGATCTTCTCGCGGTTGCGCACCGCATCGCCGATTATGCTGATGATCGCCAGCTTCGCCCTCGGCATCGCTATGCGCGAGGCGGTGCGCGCCATCTGGGGCCCGTCGCCGTTCTTCTACAATCTCGGCATCCTGCCGCCGTGGCGATTCCTCGGGGCCTTCGTCACGCCGACCCAGGTGGCGGTCATCGCCGCGGCCGTCGTGGCGATGCTCGCCTTCCACTTCCTGCTCAGCCGCACGACGCTCGGCATCGCGATGCGGGCGACGGCGGACAACGCCACGCTTTCGCAGGCGTCCGGAATCGCGACCGACCGGGTCATCCGATCCGTGTGGTTCATCGGCGCCGGCTTCGCCGCGCTCGGCGGCGTGTTGGTCGGCCTCAACACGCAGATCAAGCCGGACATGGGCTTCGGCCTCATCATCGAGGTGTTCAGCGCCGCCATCGTTGGCGGCATCGGCTCGCCTTATGGGGCCATCCTCGGCGCTATCCTGGTGGGCTTTGCGGAGAACGTCGGGCTCGCCATCGACTGGTCGCCGGTGCTCAACGCCATCGGCTTCGACGTCGGCCCGTTTACCTACATCCCGACCGGGTACAAGGCGGCGGTAGCCTTCAGCCTGCTCATCCTCACGCTGCTCATCCGCCCCCGCGGCCTTCTGGGGGCGCGGACGTGACGGAATTCCTGGTCTACCTGATCACCATCGCGGCTATCTGGGGCATCCTCAGTCTCAGCCTGAACCTGCAATTCGGCATCGCCGGCCTGGTCAACCTCGGGCACGTCGCCTTCTTCATGCTCGGCGCCTACACCTCGACCATTCTCGTCGTGATCGCCGGATGGCCGATTGTCGTCGGCGTCGTCGCCGGAGCGATCGCGGCGGCGCTCTTCGGTATGCTTCTGGCGCTGCCTGCCGCCAACCTCAAGGAAGACTACTGGGCGATCAGCACGCTTGCCGCCGCCGAGATCGTGCGCATCATCTTCCTCAATACGCGGCTCGGCGGCCCGTACGTCGGCGAGGCGTTCGGCGTGAGCGGCATCCCGCGGCCGCTGCGCGACTGGTTCGACGCCAACGGCTACAGCCTCGCCGACTACAACCTGTTCTACATGGTGCTGGTGCTCGTCGTCCTCGCGGCGTGCTTCGCCCTCGTCAGGTACCTGGCGGCGACCCCGTTCGGCCGCTCGCTGAAGGCGTTGCGCGAGGGCGACGAGGTGCCGTTGGCGCTCGGCAAGTCGGTGGGCGGGCTGCGCATCCGGGTGATGGCGGTGGGCGGCGCTCTCGCCGGCCTCGCCGGCGCCCTGTTCGCTCACTACAACGCCTTCATCTCGCCGGAATACTTCTTGCCGTTGGAGACGTTCATCGTGTGGGCGATGATCATCCTCGGCGGGCCGGGAAACTTCCTGGGCGCGCTCGTCGGCACCGTGATCATTCAGGCGCTGTACAATTCCACACGGTTCATCGCGCCGCTGTTGAACATCGACGCGCAGGTCCTCGGCCCGCTGAGGATGATCACCATTTCCGTGGCGATCATCCTGGTCATCATGTACATGCCCCGCGGCATCGTACCGGAAAGGCGGCGCCGTTATGGACGCTGAACCACTGCTCAGCGTGCGCGAGGTCTACAAGCGCTTCGGCGGCGTCACTGCGCTCGACGGCGTCAGCGTCACGGTGCCGGCGGGCCTGATCTACGGTTTGATCGGTCCGAACGGATCGGGCAAGACGACGCTCTTCAACGTCGTCACCGGATTCACCGCCGCGGACGCCGGCAATGTAAGCTTCGCGGGGCAGCCGCTCGACCGGCTGGCGCCATACCGGGTGGCGCGGCTTGGGCTTATCCGCACGTTCCAGGCAACGCTTTGTCCGCTACGGATGACGGTGATGGAGAACATGCTGCTGGCGCCGCAGCAGCAACTCGGCGACAGCGTCGCCAACGCCTTCCTGCGCGCCGCCGAGGTGCGGCGCCAGGAGCGGGAACACCTGGAGCGGGCGCGCGCCTTGCTCGAGACCGTCAACCTCGCCGACAAGGCAGACGACTATGCCGGCAGCCTCTCTGGCGGCCAGCGGAAGCTCCTCGCGTTGGCCCAGGCGCTCATGGCGGGACCGCGGCTCGTGCTCCTCGACGAACCGGTTGCCGGGGTCAATCCGAGGCTGATCGAGGAGATCGCCGCGGTCATCCGGCGGCTGCGCAACGACGGGCAGAACTTCCTGATCGTCGAGCACAACATGCATTTCATCCGCACGATCTGCGACCAGGTGTCGGTGCTCGACGCCGGGCGGGTGATCGCCGAAGGCGCGGCCGAGGATGTGCTCGCCCGCGAGGACGTGCTCAGGGCCTATCTCGGACGCCGCCGCGGCGGCGCGGGGAAGGCCGCGGTTCGATGAGCGCCGGCGCCGCAGCGGAGCAGGCGGTTACCGGCGATCCGCTGATTGCGGTCGACAACGTCTTCGCCGGGTACGACGGAACCGAGGTGCTGCACGGCGTCAGTCTCACGGTTCACGAAAACGAAGTCGTGACCATCATCGGGCCGAACGGTGCCGGCAAGAGCACGTTGCTCAAGGCAATCATGGGATACCTGGTGCCACACGCCGGCGCGGTCAGGCTGCGCGGGCAGCCGGTCACGAGTCTGCCGCCAGACCAGCGCGTGCGGCGGGGCATCGCGTACGTGCCGCAGCTCGACAACGTGTTCCCGTCGCTGACCGTTCGCGAGAACCTCAGGATGGGAGCGTACTTACTTCCACGGAACGAGGTCGGGGCACGGATCGACCGCATCTATTCCGAGTTCCCGCTCCTGGCCGAGCGGCGCTGGCAGCGCGTGCGCACCCTCAGCGGCGGTCAGCGCCAGTTGCTGGCGATCGCGCGGGCGCTGATGACCGACCCGGAGGCGGTGCTGCTCGACGAGCCGTCGGCGGCCCTGTCGCCGGTCATGGCGGACGAGGTGTTCGACAAAGTTGCGGACATTCGGGACCGCGGCAAGGCGGTGCTCATCGTCGAACAGGAAGCGGAGCGGGCGCTGGAAATCTCGCACCGCGGCTACCTGCTGGTCGATGGACGCAACGCCTTCGAGGACAGGGCGCAGGCGATCCTCGACAATGCCAAGATCCGCGGCGCATTTCTTGGGGCCGCCATCAGGGACTGACACCAGCGCGCTTCGCGCCCGCAGCCAAAGTCGCCCTCGGCCGGGCACCATCCTGACGCATTTGTGTGCCACCGATTCCTCGCCTTTTCGGCGCCGGCTATAGTAAGATCGCCCAACGAAGGCGTGCGCTCAAACCAACCAAAAGGGGGACGTTTTCATGTCGTTCAGCAGGTATCTGTCACTCTCAGCTTTCGGGGCACTGACCGCGGTCGCCGTCGCCTTTGGCGCACCGACGGCCGAGGCCCAGGTGAAACTCGGCATGATCACGCCGCTCACCGGGGCCAGCTCGGTCGTCGGCCTCGACATGCAGCGCGGCGCCGAGCTGGCGCTGCAACGGATCAACTTCGGCTACGCGGTGCCGCAGACACTCGGTGACCCGCCGCGCACCATCGGACCGGGGCTGCTCGGCGGCGACGTGGAGCTCATCGTCGAAGACGACGAGTCGCGGCCCGCCGCCGCCATGGACGCGGTGCGCAAGCTGGTCAATACCGACCAAGTGCCGGTGGTGATCGGCGAGTACTCCAGCGGCAGGACGCTGCCGACCGGCCAGTTTACCAACGAGAACGGCGTCATCCAGATTTCGACCGGGGCGAACTCGCCGACGCTCCGCGATATCGGACCGTACTTCGTCAGCGCCATTGGTCTCGCCACCGCCCAGGGACCAGTGCTCGTCGACCTCGCTCAGAAGGTCATCGGCGCCAAGACGATCGCCACGCTGTTCCCGAACAATCCCTATGGCGTCGGCGTCGAGATCGCCACCTGCGAGGCGGCGGCGGCAATGGGCGCGGAATGCGTCGCCAAGGTTCGCTACGAGGAGCAGAAGACCGACTACCGGCCGGAGCTCAGGCAGCTCACCGCACCCGATCCCGACGCGGTAATCTTCTTCGCCTATGGAGCGGACGCCACGCTCATCTTCCGCCAGGCCTACGAGCTCGGGCTCAACGCCGGCGAGAAGTGGATCGGCACCGAGGTGTCGAACTGGGAGGCCGACGTGGCCGATGCGCCGCAGACCGCAGAGGGCGTGCGCGGCATCGAACACGCGGTTGGCGGGGACTTCTACGACTCCGAGTACGCCTCGGCGTACGAGGTGAAGTACGGCGAGCCGCCGCTGTCGGCGTTCGGCGCGTTCGCCTACGATGCGACCATCCTGACGGCGCTGGCGATCGACGCGGCCGGTTCGGCCGAGCCGGACGCGATCCGCCCGGCCATCCTCGAAGCTTCCAAGACCTACAGGGCCCTGACCGGCGACATGAGCATGGACGAGGACGGCATGCGCACCAGCCAGGAATACGGCTATTTCATCTACGAGGACGGCAAGCTGCAGCCGTTCACGCCGTAGACACGCGAGGGGGCGCGCCAGCGACGGCCGACGCGCTCACGACCGCCTTCTCCGAAAACCGTTGATCGCCGTCGCCGGCGCACTACCATCGGCGGTGAAATCGGACTCGATTGGACCTTGGAGAGCCCGTGCATGCGCGCCACCGGGGCGGTGATGGCATTGTCGGTCGCCGCCTGGATCGCGGCGGCAGCACCGGCGGCTGCCGAGGTCGAGGTCGACCTGGAGCTGGTGCTTGCCGTCGATGTGTCCCGCTCGATGGACTACGACGAGCGATTGTTGCAGCGGGACGGGTACGTCGCGGCCTTCCGCCACCCGGAGGTCATCGCCGCGATCAGCTCGGGTCTCACCGGGCGCATCGCGGTGACGTACCTGGAGTGGGCAGGAGCGGAACAACAGTCGGTAGTTGTTCCGTGGCGGCTGATCGCCGGGCGCGACGATGCCGAGGCGTTTGCCGATGAACTGGCCGTAGCGCCGATCACGCCGCAGCGCGGGACGTCGATCTCCGGCGGGCTGTTGTTCTCGGCGCGCCAACTCGCCGCCAACGACTTCAACGGCCCGCGGCGGGCCATCGATGTCTCCGGCGACGGCCCTAACAACATTGGGGCTCCGGTCGCGCCGATGCGTGACCAGCTGGTCGAGGATGGCATTACCATCAACGGGCTGCCGATTGTACTCAGGCCGAGCCACGTGATCGGCCCGTACGGCATTCCCAACCTCGACGTCTACTACGAGGATTGCGTGATTGGCGGGCCGGGTGCGTTCCTGATCACCGTCGATGACGCCTCACGGTTCGGAGTCGCCATTCGGCGCAAGCTGGTGCTGGAGATCGCGGGTCTGCCACCGCGCATCATGCCAGCCGCCGACGGAAGCATGCCCAGGCCGCGCATCGATTGCCTTATCGGAGAAAAACTGCGGCGGCAGTGGGTCGATCCGTTCATCAAGTAGCCTGACGGGTCAGCGCTTTCGCGGACCGCGTGGCGAGAAGACGCGCCGCCTCGATCCGGCGCAGGCGTTGAGGTGACCGTCTTGCAGACAGAAACGCGGCGCGGACAGCGCCGGTCAACGGCCGGCCCCGGCGTGTTGCAAGGCGCGGAGGCGTTCGGCGAGCGACAGGCCGCGGCTCGCTTGCCGGGGCTGCTCGTCGGTGTCGGGCGTTGCGCCGGATTGCGCGGGGGGATGTTCTGGGGCCGGCTGCGGCTCAGGAGGCGTGCCGTTGCCCGTGCCCGCCGGGCTCGACGCCGCCGAGGGGTTCGCCGCCGTCTTGGTCAGCTGAACGACGTTGGCGGCAATCTCGTTCAGCCGGTCGCGGAGCGCTTGGTTCTCGCGGCGCTGGCTTTCCCACTCCGGGCCGGCCATCCGGCGCAGCTCGGCATTCTCGGCGCGGAGCGCGGCGTGTTCCTGTTCGAGCGCCGCGAGCCTGGCGGCCAGCGCCTCCTTCTCGGCCTCGGTGGCGGCGATCGCCTTGCGGAGGTTGTCGCCCTCGGCGATGGGCTCGCCGCCGAGAGATGCGATCTGAGATTGGGCCGCCTCCAGGGTCGCCTCTGCCCCGGCCAGCACTTTCTCGAGTTCCTCCTGCCGGCGGACGTTGGCGGACAGTTTGGCGTCGAGCGCCACCGCTTCTTCGCCCCGGCGGTCGAGTTCGGCGCGCAGCCGGTCGCGGTCGGCTGTGAGGGCCGCGATCTCGCCGGCAGCAGCTTGGCGTTCCTGACGCGTCGCGGCGATTTCGCTTTCGAGCCTCTTCACCTCCTCAGCCCGGCGCTCCAGCTCGCTCAGCCGTTCGGCTCGCTCGGCCCGCATGGCGGCGAGCCCGGCCTCCAGCCCGCCAGCGCGTTTGCGCTCGGCGGCGAGGTCGGCGTCGAGCTTGTCGCGCGCGGCAACGGCGGCAGCCTCGGCGGCGGTCAGCGCCGCGATACGGTCCTCCAGGTTGCCGATATTGGTTTCACGCGCGACCAGCTCGACACGCTGCTCTTCGCTCATCTGTTGGCCCAGGCCAAGCTTGGCCTGGGCGGTGGCGAGCTCGGCGGCGCGCTCGGCGATGATCTGGTCGCGGCGCGCGACCTCGGCGTTGGCGCTGGTGAGCTTCTCCTCGTTGGCGGCGAGCGCGCCGCCAAGTTCGGAAATGCGCGTCTCAAGACCGTCGATGGTCTCGGCGAGCGCGGCCTTCTCGCGACCGAGGGCGGCGATCTCGTTGCGCTTGCTGGCGACCCCAATGCGCTCCCGGGCGAGCTTGTCGTTGAGGCGCTCGGCGTCGATCTCCAGACGCCGGTTGGCGACTGCGAAGCGGGCTCGCAGGTGATCCTTGCCGGCGGCGATCTCGCCGCGGGTCATCGGCAACGTCGCCTCGATCCGCGCTCGGGTGAGACGCATGGCGCGGCGCCAGATCGCCGGGGCCACCAGAAACGCGATCAGCCCCGCGGTCAGCAGGCCGAGCGCGAAATACATAACCGCCTCGATCAATCCCAGCCTCCCTGCTGCGCGGCCAAACGCGCAGGACCCTTCGCCCAGTCTATCAGTGCGAACATGCTACCGACCGATTAATTGCCATTCGGCGGCACGGTAGGCAACCGGCGAAAAACCACAAGAAACCGGGGGTTTCGGCTCAGAAAGGGTTCCAGGTCGGCCGGTCGGTAAACTTGAGATAGCCGAAATTCATGCCGATTCTGGCCCCAACGCCGGAAATGATGGGAACCACGTACACGTCGTCTCGGGCCAGGACCGTCATGCCGAATCCGGCAACGAAATGGGCCGAGCCGGCGACGCCCGGGAATCGCTGGTAGATCGCGGTGACCGCGGGCAGGTTGTAGACCAGCATCATGACCCGGTCGCCGGTGCCGCCGAAGTCGGGGCCGATGCTCGGCCCCTGCCAGTACACCGGGTGCTGGCCGGCGTTCTTGGTGTAGAGGGTGCCTTCGCCGTAGCGGACGCCGCCGATCACGGCGAAGCTGCCCTCCTGGCCGAGGATGTAGCCGTTGGGTAGGCCATAGTCGGCAACGGCGCGCTCGACGACGCTGGCAAGGCCCTCCGACACGGTGCCGAAAAAGGCGTGGCCCCGGGCGATGAGCTCGTCGCTCGTGTAGCGATCGGCCGGCTGCTGCGCGGCGGACGGGCCCGACCCGACGGCAAGCGCGAACGACAAGGCGGCAATGACGACGCGAAGCGTCGCGACCATGACTGCTCCCTTCGGTTACATGCGAATCGTGGCGGGCCGAGTCTACGTCAAAAATGGGCAGCGCCGTGGCCGCGTGGCTACCTGTAGTTGGCACCGGCGTCAGGGCGGTGTATCGGGAATCGCCGTGATCCTGGCACGCGATTCGCCGGCCTCTGGCTGGCGCTTTCTGACCGGAGGCACCATGACGGAACGGGTCGAAATGGGGGCTCTCGACCTTGCCGCGCTCCTGTGCAGCCGGGTCTGTCACGACATCATCTCGCCGGTTGGCGCGATCATCAACGGGCTGGAGGTCCTCGAGGAGGATAACAGCGAGGACATGCGGACGTTCGCCTTCGGCCTGATCGAGCGCAGCGCCCGGCAGGCCTCGGCAAAGCTGCAGTTCGCACGCCTCGCCTTCGGGGCGGCCGGCTCGGCCGGGGCGGAGATCGACCTGGCCGACGCCGAGAAGGTGGCCAAAGGCTACATGGACGGCGAAAAGGCCGACTTCTCGTGGGAGTCGCCGCGGGTGCTGATGCCGAAGAACCTGGTCAAGTTGCTGCTTAACCTGATCCTGCTCGGCAACGCCGCGGTGCCGCGCGGCGGCACCGTCAAGGTGACCGTCGACGGCTCGAACCCGCCGCGGTTCAAGCTGAGGTCGTCGGGACCGAGCGCCCGGGTGCCGCCGGCATTCGACAAGCTGGTGCCGGGGCTGGTCGACGGTGTCGAAGTCGATGCTCAACTGGTCCAGGCATACTACACCGGGGCGCTGGCGCGTGAGACGGGCATGACCGTCGAGGCGCGGCTCGACGACGCCGATGTCGTGATCGAGGCCGGGCCGGTGGGCTGAGGCCGCTGGAGCCGGGCGAAGCCTTCAACGATCGTTAACGATTCGTGTCCTAGCCTCGTGCGGCCAAACCGGCCCCCGTTGTGGCCGGACCCACGACCCCGAGTTGCCGACCCGGCCGGAGACAACATGCGGCATTGTCTGGTTGTCGATGATTCCACCGTGATCAGGAAGGTGGCGCGGCGCATCCTCGAGGATTTCGATTTCACCGTCGCGGAGGCCGAGGACGGCGGTGCCGGCATCGACTGCTGTCGGCGGTCGATGCCCGACGTGATCCTGCTCGACTGGCACTTGCCGGTAATGGACGGAATCGAGTTCCTGGCGAATCTCCGCCGCATGGACGGCGGCAAGCGGCCGAAGGTGGTGTTCTGCGCCTCCGAGGCCGACGTTGCCCAGATAGCCCGGGCGCTGAGGGCAGGGGCCGACGAATACATGCTAAAGCCGTTCGACCGCACGGCGGTGGAAGCCAAGCTGCACGAAGTGGGCATGCTCTGAGGGACGAAACCGCAAACGGCGGATCCCGACGGGGTCTGCCCCGTGCCCATGCTCGCTGCTTCCGGAAGAAAAGCCCCGCTGTTGGCGGGGCTTTCCTCGTTTTCCGCGTCGTGGGAGGAAGACCGACGCGAAAAGGCGTCAGGCGCTTTCGCGGATCTCGCCGTTTTCGGGCTCGCGCAGCACGTAGCCGCGGCCCCATACGGTCTCGATGTAGTTCTGGCCGCCGGTGGCGGCGGCGAGCTTCTTGCGAAGTTTGCAGATGAACACGTCGATGATCTTCAGCTCGGGCTCGTCCATGCCGCCGTAGAGATGGTTGAGGAACATTTCCTTGGTCAGCGTCGTGCCCTTGCGGAGCGAAAGCAGCTCCAGCATCTGGTATTCCTTGCCGGTCAGGTGAACGCGCTGGGCGTTGACCTCGACGGTCTTGGTGTCGAGGTTGACGGTGAGATCGCCGGTGGTGATGACCGACTGGGCGTGACCCTTGGAGCGGCGGACGATGGCGTGGATGCGGGCGACCAGCTCGTCCTTGTGGAACGGCTTGGTCATGTAGTCGTCGGCGC
>CAYTXI010000031.1:0-23418 GCA_964441935.1 uncultured Bauldia sp. | reverse complement strand
AACCGTAGGGGTAGCGGTCGAGCGCCGCCAGGATGCCGGCAACGTCGAGCGGCCCCGCGCCGCCGACCGACACCGCCACCGAGCCGGTGCCCGGCCAGTAGTCCTGGGTGAGCGCGTCGTCCACGGTCAGCGAACCGCCGGCGGCCAGCGCCACGACGCTCCGCCGCGTCACCGGTTGGCCGGCCGGCCTGACGCCGAGCATGAGGCCGATCGGGAAGGATTCGCCCGACGGCGTCTCCAGGCTCACGCTGACGTCGAAGTCACCGATCGCGGTTGCCGTGATCGGCAGCGTGAACGTCCGCCGCTCCTTCTCAGCGAGCGGAAAAGAATTGGTCACCGCGCCGTCATCGACGTCGATTCCATCGCCCGTCGCCACCGAAAGGCGGTAATCACCCGCCGGCCCCGCGACGTTGTTGATCTCGACCAGCAGCCGCGAGCTGTCGCCGACGGCGAGGAAGCGCGGGATGCTGGCGGCCACCACCACCGGATCGCGCACGATCACGTCCTTGGCCGCGTGGCCGACGCCCTCCTTGGACCACGCCATCGCCATCACCCGCACCGTGCCGTTGAAGTCGGGGATGTCGAAGGTGACGCGCGCGTTGCCGTCGGCGTCGACGGCGAGGATGCCGGAATAGAACGCGAGTAGCTTCTGCGTCGGCGGCGGCGCGGAAAGCCGCACCCGGCCGCTGTCGCCGCCGGAGCGCACCTCACCCGGTGCGCCCTGCATGCGGTCGATGAGGAGGCCGTATACGTCGCGGATGTCCACGCCGAGCCGCCGCTGGCCGAAATACCAGTCGTCCGGTGCCGGCGTCTGGAAGTCGGTGAGGTTGAGGATACCGACGTCGACCGCGGCGACGGTGACGTACGCTTGCTCGCCCGCCGGCAGGTTGCCGATCGCGACCGGTATCGTCATTGCCCGGCGCGAGCGCATCTCGTCCGGGAGGTCGAGCGACACGTCGAGATCGCGGTCGCCCGGCGACACTTTCGCCCAGGTGAGGCCGAGCGCTCGCGCCGGCATGCGCTTCGCTTCGATGTCCATCGGCCGGTAAAGTGTCGCCGTCACGTAGGCGCCGGGCCCCCAGGCCTCCGTCACCGGCAGGTCGACCGTGGTGCCCTCGGCGGGAACGTCGACCGCCTGCATGGCGACCAGCCGTTCGTCCATGACCGCGACCAGCGCCACGCCGGGAAAGCGCGGGTCGAGGCGGAGCTTGGCCGTCTCGCCGATCCGGTACGCCGGCTTGTCGAGCGCCACCTGCAGCGTGTCCGGCGTGTCGGACGACGTCACCGCGCGGTACCATCCGGCGTAGAATTCGACGCTGGTCGCGGCCGGCGCCGCATCGTCTTCGATCGTCAGCCGGTAGCGTCCCCAGTCGACGCGTGCTTCGACCGTCGCCGGCTCCTCGGCGGTGAAATCGACCGTGCCGCCGTCGACCCGCGCGGCGTTGGTGACGAGCTCGTAATTCCAGCGCCCGTTGGTCTGGTACCACTGGTAGTCGCTCTCCAGCCGCTCGAGCTTCCAGGTGACGTCGGCCTTCGCCGCGCGCGACCCATCCGGCGCCACCATGATCGCCTCGAAGCGGGCGCTGGCGCCCTCGTTCACGTCGCCGTCGAACAGCGGCTTGACGCCGAAGAGGGGGCGGGCGGCCTTGACCGGCCGGCTCAGCGTGCGTTCCACCGCGCGGCCGTTGGTGTCGGCGAGGCGGACGATGAGCTCGGCCTCGAACGGGTGGGTCGAGACTTCCGGTTCCGGCGGCGACGCCTCGAACGTCGCCTGGCCGTCGGCATCGGTGGCGGCGTCGACAGCGAGCGGCTCGCGCGTCGGCTCGACGCTCTCCTCGGTGAGGCCGAACGTGTAGCCGGGGTAGGCGGCAAGCGCGTCAACCGGCTTCAGCGCCATCTCGACCTCGACGGCAAGGTCCGGCGCCGGCGCGCCATAAAGGTAGCGCGCGTTGACATCGATCGTCGCCGGCGCGTCCGGGTCGAACGTCTCGGCTTGCGTCGTCAGCTCGAAGGCCAGCCGCTCCGGCTCGAAGTCCTCGACCAGCACCGAGGTCTCGGCGAGGGAATCGGCGTCAGGGTCGGCGTAGAGCTTGATCCGCCACGACCCGCGCATGGCGTCGGCCGCGAGTGCCACGTCGTGGGAGTAGCCGCCGAGGCCGTGGTCGGTGAGCACCGCGCGCCCGAACTCCACTCCGTCCGGCCGCTCCACCACCAGCGTCAACGGTAGCTCGGCGACGGCAGTCGCACGCGCGTCGCGCACGAGCGCCGTCAGGTGGATTGTCTCGCCGGGCCGGTAGATGCCACGCTCCGGCGTCAGGAACGCATCGAGTGCGCCCGGCGCGGGCCGTCCGGCGACGCCACGGTCGGTGAGGTCGAAGGCGGGCCGGCCGAGGTCGATGAAGGCATAGTCATCATTGGTCTCGGCGACGACGAGCTCAGGCGCCATGCCCCCGGTGCCGCGCGCGAGCCCCGGCTCGAAGCGCGCGTAGCCGGCCTCGTCCGTGACCGCCTCGCCGAGAATCTCGTTGTTGACCGCGACCAGCCTGAGTTTGGCGCCGGCGACGGGCGCCGCGCTCGACAACGAACGCACGATGGCATGCACCCCGTCCTCGCCGGAAAGCGCCGTCAGCCCGAGGTCGGAGATGACGAACCACTGCGTGGCGATCGATCCCCAAGCGTTGGCGTTGCCGGTTGCCGGCGCGGCGGTGATCGCGTAGGCGCCCGGCTTCATCTCTGGCAGCGCATCGGCGATCGGGATCGCGGTGACGACGGTCTCGTTGAGCGTCGAGCGGATGGCGATCTCGCCCTCCCACGCGACCTCGCCGCTTTCGGCCGCAATTTGCCCGGCGCTGTACGTCGTGAGCTGACTCATGAAGCGGCCGTTGCGCACGGCTTCGGCGATGGCGCGGTCGCCGATGCGGTAGATCGTCGCCTTGGCCGCGCCGGTGTTGACCGAGGAGATGGGGATCGAGGCACCGGGACCGGCCGGCAGCAGGTAGGCGTTGCCCGCGAAGCCGACCCACGGCGCACGGTCGCGCACGTAGACGCTGAGCGTCACCGGATGCGGCAACGTCTCGCCGTCGGCGGCCGGCAGCCCGCCGCGCAGCCGCACGATATAGCGGCTGCCATGCTTCACGCCGTCGATGCAGATCTGATTCTCCTGCGGCTCGAGCGCGAGCCCGTCGCCGCCCTCGACCGTGACGTAGTCGGCGAGATCGGCACGGCTCTGGTCGAGGGCGTCGGAGAAGCGGATGCAGATCTGAGGCACCGCGCTGTCGGCCTCGACCTCGTGGGAGACGATGCGGAAGCCGTGCTCTGCGACCACGCGCTCGTAGGTGGCGCGCACCGCCGGCGCCTCGCTCAAGGCGAGGCTCGCCCGGTAGGCGCGGATCGCCGGCTTCCAAATCTCACGTTTGGCGAGCGCATCGGCGAGGAGCGTGAGCGCTGTCGCCTGGTCGGCTGTCGTCTCGGCGCGGAGGTAGGCGTTGACGGCGCCGCCGGTGGCGTCGCGCGCCGCCTCCTGGCGCTCCGACCAGCTGTCCGGGCTGCGGCCGAGGCTGGCGTTGGAGAAATCGCGCCAGGCGCCGGCATCGTCGTCGGCGATCGTGAGCGCCTGGCCGAACGCGCGCGCCGCCGCGTCGTATTGCCCGTTGCCGTAGGCGCCGATGCCGGCGGCGACGAGCGCGCCGAAACTGAGGCGCGGCGGCGGGGACCGCCGCTTAAGGTCGCCAACAAGGGCGCGCGTTTCGTCGAGCACATCTTGCGACAGGAAGCCGAGCTCGGCGAGCCGGCGGGCTGTGAGCGTCGGCGTCAGCGCCGGCGTCGTGACCACGCGGCCGGCGATCGCGCCGGGCGTGGCGGCGAGCGCGCCGAAGTCCGACTTGAGGAAGCACCAGCCGGCAGCGACGTTGAAGGTGAAGGCGTGGCATGTCGGCTCGTCGAGGCACGCGGCCTGGCATGCCTCGGCGTCGGTGCCCTTGATCGTCTGGAAGTCGAAGCCGGGGTAATCCGCCTCCGGCGTGACAATCACCCGCCGCTCTGCGGCGTGCACAGCGCCTGGTGGGATGAGGAAAGAGCCGGCTGCGACCAGAAAAACGAGGAACCGACGGACGACGCGGCGCATCTAGAAGCCTCCCATTCGCGCCCCCGCCCGGTGCCGCCGGCGAGTGTAGGGGCGCGCGCGTGGCCGGTAAAGCGCGCCATAGACGACCAGACCGCGAGCGCCGCCAGACACGCGCTCGATTCTTAGTCAATATCCATGCTGCAAGGCCAACGTGGTCGGGATTGCGGCGCGGCAGGCGCCCGAAATACAAGCGCTCTTTCTTCGCGGCCGCTCGCACGCGATTCTGGCTGGGTCTGACTTTGGACGCGAGCGCTCCACGCGGAGTTCCCACCGTCGTGATTGCCGTATCCGACCGCGGCGCTCAGGAATGGTCGAGTTCCAGCCACGTCCGCAAAAGGGGGGAAGCGCCGCGGACGGTCGCATGGGCTGTGTATTGGTGGAGCCGAGGGGAATCGAACCCCTGACCTCGACATTGCGAACGTCGCGCTCTCCCAACTGAGCTACGGCCCCTCAAGGTCGCGGTCATTTACGGTTCGCGCTCGCGCAGTGTCAAGCAAACGCCACGGCCCGGTTCGGGGGTTGCGGCACCTCCGGGCGCGGCGTACATCAAGGCACTCCCGGCGGCCGTCACGGGCGCCACGGCCTCGGATGCGGACCTGCCGATGTATTCCTTGCTCAGCCTGATTTCGACGGTCATCCAGATCTACATCTGGATTCTGATCGCAAGCGCCGTGCTCTCCTGGTTGATCGCCTTCAACGTGGTCAATACCCGCAACCACGTCGTGGCAATGATCGCGGAAGCGTTGTGGCGGCTGACCGATCCGGCGCTGAGGCCGATCCGGCAGTTCCTACCGAACCTGGGCGGGCTCGACCTGTCGCCGGTGGTCCTGATCCTGCTGCTCATTTTCCTCCGCCGCCTGATGTTCGAGATATTCCTCGGGATGATGGTGTAGGGCCGATGGCCTGCTACCGCACGGTGCCGGGCGCGATCGTGATCAGCGTCCGGTTGACGCCGCGCGCTGATCGCGACGCGGTCGACGGCGTCGGGGTGTTGTCCGACGGACGCGAGGTGGCGAAGGTCAGAGTGCGGGCGGTGCCTGATGGCGGCGCGGCGAACGCTGCGCTCGCCCTGCTTCTGGCGAAGGTGTTTCATCGGCCGAGATCGGCCGTGGCGATCGTAGCCGGAGCGACGCAGCGACTGAAACAGGTCAGGATTGAAGGCGACGAGCCGCGCCAGCTCGCGGAGATCGTCGAAAGTTGGTCGCGGCTGTCCTAGCCCGGGCGCGCCCAGGCGTAGGCGATCTTGGTCAGCGACACCTCACCGAAACGTTCCGAGGCGCGGGCGACCTTGCGGCCGCCGGCGTTGCGATAGAAGCGGCAGGCGTTGTCATTGTCGGACAGCGCCCAGACCACGACCGTGTCGAAGCCGAACCGAGACAGCTCGCGCCGCGCCGCCAGGAACAGACGGGTGCCAAGCCCCACCCCCTGGTACTCCGGCTTGATGTAGATCTCGTAGATCTCGCCTTTCTGGGCGAGGTTGCGCGCCCGATTCGGGCCAAATGTCGCATAGCCGCAGACCGCGCCGCCCGCCTCGAGCACGAGGATCGCGGTGCCGCGTCGGATCGCCCGGTCCCACCAGCGCGGTCCGCGCCGCGCGACGATGCGGGCGAGCTCCTTGGCCGGGATCATGCCGTCGTAGGCGTATCGCCAAGCTGAATCGTGGACCGCGGTGATGGCCTCCGCGTCGCGGACCTCAGCGCGTCTCACACCGATCACGAGCGTGCTCATGGACAAGAGCTTACCACCACCTTCGCCCCTGCAAAGAGCCAGGGCTGTGCACAGATGAGGATTCTGGGGGCAGTGTTGCACACGTGCTTCGGGGTTGCGCGCCCGGGGCGCGCGCCGGCCGGCAGATCGATGCCGCACGAACGGTGGCGGTTCGTCCCGCGTGCCTGGCGCGGACTGTCTAAAATTTGAATCAAATTACCGGTCAGGTGTTCTCAATTGCAAAGGGCCACCGGCATTAAGGTCGCGTCAAGTGCATGCAATGCCAGAACATACAGGAGAACACCATGCGTAGGCAGGCATTTGCATTGGTCTTGCCGGCTGCCTTTGTCGTTGCGCTGCTCACGGGCGCGCGTGCTGCCGACTGGTCGGTCACCCAGGTGAGCGGGGAGGTGTGGATCGGATCGCCCGGTGTTCAGCTCGTGTCGCTCGGCCAGGGCGCAACACTTGCGGATGGCGGCTCGGTCGTCACCGGGGAAGACGGGCGAGTGCTGCTTCGGCGCGGTCAGGAACAGATCGTTGTCGGCCCGAATTCGTCGATCACGATTCCAGCGGACGACGAGGAGGGATTCACGACCGTCCTGCAGCGTGCCGGCATTGTCGAGTTCAACGTCGAGAAACGCGGCGCTCGGCATTTCGAGGTCGAGACCCCGTATCTTGCCGCTGTGGTCAAGGGCACGCATTTCGCAGTCGGTGCGTTTGCCGGAAGCGGCGTTGTCAAGGTGGCGCGCGGCAGGGTCGAGGTGAGTGATCCGGTCAGCGGCCAGTTCGTCGACGTACTGCCGGGCCAGCAAGCGGCGATTACGCGCAATCGCGGCTTGTCGGTCACAGGCGCGGGAAAGGTTCAGCCATTACACCAGGGACAGCCGTTCCAAACCAACCCCGGCTTGGGGCTCGGTCGAGGGGTGGGTCTTGGTTTGGGCTTGGACCGCAACGGCGGCCTAGGCCTCGGCCTGGGCAACCGGAACGGTCTCGGTCCGGGCAATGGCAACGGTCTGGGTCTCGGTCTGGGCCTCGGTTTGGGCAACGGCAACGGCAACGGCAACGGCAACGGGCACGAGAACGGCAACGGCAACGGTGCAACGTAGCGTTCCTCAGCTTGGGGAGCTGTGCTCGTAAGGACAGGTCGTGTCGCTGAAACTCCGTCGATGTTTGCCGGTGGTCGCGGTGGCCGTGGCGATCGCGGCCGCCGATCTATTGGGCGCGCTCCAGCCCCTCGACAACTGGCTGACCGCGGAGCGAATGCGGACCGCTTCGCGGCCGCCGACGGGCGACATCGTCGTCATCGACATCGACACCAAGAGCCTCACGGCCATTGGGACCTGGCCCTGGCCGCGTACCGTCCATGCCGACTTGATCGACCGCCTGCGCGCATTGAAAGCAGGCGAAATCGCCCTCGACATCGACTTCAGCGCGGCGTCGACGCCGGCCGGTGACACGGCACTGGAAGAGGCTCTTGAGCGTGCGGGCGGCTCGGTCATTTTGGCGGCTTTCAAGCAGAAGGAGACCGCCAAGGGCGGCAAAGATGCGCTCGCCTACAATCGTCCCATCCAGCGATTTGCGGATCACGCTTGGATTGCGAGCTTCAGCGTGGAGCCCGACAACGACGGCGTCGTCAGGCGCATGGTGTTCGGAGACACGGTCGACAATGTCTTCGTGCCATCGCTGCCCACGATGTTCAGCGGCCAAGCTGGGATTGCCGGGAACCAATTCCTTGTCGATTTCGGCGTCAAGGCTCGCGATATCGACCGCATCCCGGCGATCGACGTTCTCGACGGCACGGTGCAGCCGGGCCGCGTCGCCGGCAAGAAGGTCATTGTCGGGGCGGCGGCGGTCGAACTGCGGGACTATTTCCAGGTTCCGGTCTACGGGACCGTCTCGGGTGCGTTGCTCGAGGCGGTCGCCGCCGATGGGTTGAGCCAGGGGCGCAGCATGGCGCAGACCGGGGTCACTCTCATGCTACTCGGCCTCGCCCTGATTACCGGGTTGGTCGCCGCCGGTTTTGGCAGGGTGCGTTGGATGCTGCTGGTCGCCGCGCTTGCAGTGGCGGCGGTTGCCATCGAGGCGGCTGCGGCCGCGGTCCAGACGACATGGCCGATCGTCGTCGCAACGGGACCGTGGCAGGCCGCGTTGGTGGCGTTTGCCGTGCTCGTTTTGATCCGCGAGATCGACGTCCGTCGCATCTCTTTGCTGATGTCGTGGCGTCGGGTGCGCAACACCCAGACGATGCTCGATCGGATCGTCGCAGACAATTTCGCCGGCGTGCTGGTCGTAGACGAAGACTTTCGCATTCATGCCGCGAGCCGCGCGGCAAGCGCGATCCTGGGTGTGTCAGGCGACCTCGTGGGTAGTCGATCGACGGAGATCCTGCCGCCGGTCATGGCGGCGGCCGTCGCGGCGGCGATCGCGCGTCTGCGTTCGGACATCTGGCAAGAGACGGGCCTGCGGGAGACGGAGTGCCGGTGCGGGGACGGCGAGACCCGGATTATCGAGTACGTGGTCACGCCTTCGCGTATGGAGGGGCGCATCACCGAAGACGGCCGCCGGCTGGCGGATTCGCTCGTTGCCTGCTTGACGTTTTCCGATGTGACCGAGCGGCGACGTGCGGAGGCGCGCCTGGCCTATCTCGCCCGCTTCGACACGCTGACGGGGCTCGCCAACCGCAACCAGTTCGTCGAGCGTGTGGAAGCTGCGCCGCCCGGTGAGTGCGCGGTCATGCTCGTCGGTCTTGACCGTTTTGATCGGGTCAACCGGACTCTTGGCCACGCCGTCGGCGACGGTTTGTTGTGCGCCGTGGCGGAGCGGGTTTCAGAGTTGGTCACGGCGAGCGACGTCCTCGCCCGCGTCGACGGGGACAAGTTCGCCGTCCTCTTGTGCGGGAGCGGGGCCACGGAACGGGCCAACGCCCTGGCGGACAAGTTGATTGCCCGGGTCGGCGAGCCCTATGCCATCGATAAGAATCGCATGATCGCCAGTTTGAGCTTCGGCGTCGTCGCCTCCGGTGAAAGCCGTGACGCAGACTCTCTCATCAAGGCGGCGGAGATCGCGCTCGACCGCGCCAAGGCCCGCGGTGGCAGCGATTGCGTTGTGTTTGAGGCGGAGATGATTGCCGGACAGAGCGCCCGTCAGATGTTCGAGCTGGAGATGTGGGAAGCGTTCGAACAGAACGAGTTCGAGGTTCTCTACCAACCCCAAATCGACCTGCACAGCGGGCATATCGTCGGCGTTGAGGCGCTCCTCAGGTGGGACCATCCCGAGCGCGGCTCGATATCGCCGGCAGAGTTCATCCCGGTCGCCGAGACGACCGGGTTGATCGAGCCGCTGGGCGAATGGGTGTTGGAACGCGCGACTGCCGATGTCGCGAGTTGGCCGGCGGAGATCAAGCTGGCGGTCAACGTGTCGGCGATCCAGTTCGTGCGGGGCAATCTCGTGACCGCGGTGAAGCGGGCACTCGCCAAGTCGGGTCTTCCCGCACGGCAGCTCGACCTGGAGATTACTGAATCGCTCATTATGGAGGAGTACGCGCAGGCCGAGGCGGCCATGTCCGAGATCCGCGAGCTTGGCGTCGGGTTCGCGCTTGACGATTTCGGAACCGGATATTCATCGCTCTCCTATTTGCAGAAATTCCCGATCGACAAGGTCAAGCTCGATCGCTCGTTCATCGCCGGACTTCCGTTCGATCAGGAATCGGTCGCCATCGTGCGGGCGGTCAGCGCGCTCGCGCAAAGCCTCGGCTTGCGGCTCAACGCGGAAGGAATCGAGCAGCCGGAGCAGGTCACTTTCCTGCGGCTGCTCGGATGCAACGAGGGACAAGGGTACCTCTACGGCGTGCCGATGCCGGCGAGCGAGATGGTGGAGAAGCTCGAGGCGCGGAGCCAGCGGCGGTCGGCGTGATCCGTCAGGCAACGCCGGCGCGCTCGGTGCGCTTGCGCACGTGGGGATCGAGGATCGCCTTCCTGAGCCGGATCGACTTCGGCGTCACCTCGACCAGTTCGTCATCCTCGACGTAGGCAAGCGCCTGCTCGAGCGCTAGGCGGATGGGCGGGGTGAGGCGCACCGCCTCGTCCTTGCCGGCGGCGCGGACGTTCGAGAGCTGCTTGCCCTTCAATACGTTGACGGCGAGATCGCCGCTCTTGGCGTGCTCGCCGACGATCATGCCCGCGTAGACGCGTGTGCCGGGGTCGATGAGCATGGCGCCGCGATCCTCGAGGTTCCACAGCGCATACGCCACGGCCTCACCCTGAGAGTTGGCGATGAGAACGCCGGTGCGGCGGCCTAGAATGTCGCCCTTGTAGGGCGCGTAGGCGTGAAATACGCGGTTCAAAACGGCGGTGCCGCGGGTATCGGACAACAACTCCGACTGATAGCCGATCAAGCCGCGGGTCGGGGCGTGAAACGTGAGGCGGGTGCGGCCGCCGCCGGAGGGGCGCATGTCGATGAGGTCGGCGCGGCGCTCGGAAAGCTTTTGGACGATGATGCCGGTGTGCTCGCTGTCGACGTCGATGATCACCTCTTCAATCGGTTCCTCAAAAGTCCCGTTGGCGTGTCTACGGTAAACCACGCGGGGCTTGCCGACGGTCATCTCGAAGCCTTCGCGACGCATGGTTTCGATCAGGATGGCGAGCTGAAGCTCACCGCGTCCGGCGACCTCAAAGCTGTCGGCGTCGCCGCCCTCGGTGACCCTGAGCGCGACGTTGCCCTCCGCCTCGCGCAGCAGGCGCTCGCGGATCACCCGGCTTTGGACCTTGTCGCCCTCCTGGCCGGCAAGCGGCCCATCGTTGATGCGAAAGGTCATGGCCAGCGTCGGCGGGTCGATCGGCTGGGCGGGGAGAGCCTCCGTGACCTCTGGCGCGGCGATGGTGTCGGCGACGGTCGCGTCGGCAAGGCCGGCGATGGCGACGATGTCGCCGGCGCTGGCTTCGTCGATGGCGATGCGTTCAAGGCCGCGGAACGCGAGGAGCTTGGTAATGCGGCCGGTCTCGACCAGGGTGTTGTCGCGCGCAAGTGCCTTGACCGCCATGTTCGGCCTCACGGTGCCGGCGGTGATTCGCCCGGTGAGAATGCGTCCGAGGTATGGGTTGGCCTCGAGCGTCGTGGCGAGCAAACGGAGCGCTCCCTGCTCGACGGCGGGCGGTGGGACGTGGTTGAGGATCAGGTCGAGAAGGGGCGCAGTCGACTCTTTCGGTCCGGTTGCGGAGCGCGCTATCCAGCCCTGCTTGGCGGAGCCGTAGAGGACCGGAAAGTCGAGCTGTTCGTCGGTCGCGTCGAGGGCGGCGAAAAGATCGAAGATGTCATTGAGCACGAGCTGATGGCGTTCGTCCGGCCGGTCGAGCTTGTTGATGACGACAATTGGCTTGAGGCCGCGGCCGAGCGCCTTCATGAGCACGAACTTGGTCTGGGGCAGGGGTCCCTCGGCAGCGTCGACCAGGACGATGGCGCCGTCGACCATGTTGAGAATGCGTTCGACCTCGCCGCCAAAGTCGGCGTGGCCGGGCGTGTCGACGATGTTGATGCGGTGACCCTTCCACGAGAGCGAGGTCACCTTGGCGAGGATGGTGATGCCACGTTCGCGCTCCAACTCATTGGAATCCATTGCCCTTTCGGCGACGCGCTGGTTGTCGCGGAACGAGCCGGACTGGCTCAGAAGCCGGTCGATCAGGGTCGTCTTGCCGTGATCGACGTGGGCGATGATGGCGACGTTGCGGAGGTTCATGGGGGCCGGAGAATGATCGGCGGGAATATAGGTCGGGGCGCCGCAAACGCAATCGCGCGAATAAGGCATGGAAAGGCGACCTGCGCCAGGGCTGACGAAGCTCGCGGCGCCTGAAGCGGGGCTGTTGAAGCGGAAAAACTCAGCCCGCCCGCCCGCCGGACCCGTTCGCTTCGAGCCCGCTGCGTTCGGCATCCGCAACCATCATGAACTCCGCGAGGTTTTCGCGGCTGACGTAGCCGACGAGGCGATCGTCGGCGTCGAGGACGCCGACTTCGGAAGCCCGGTGCTCTTGCATCAGCCGAATCGCCATTTCGAGGGATTGCCCAGCCCGCACAGTGGGAACATCGCGTGTCATGACGTCGATCACCGGCGTCGCCGAACCGCTCGCCTTGAGGGCGGCGATCATCGCGTTGCGAGTGATGAAGCCGCGCAGGCGGCCGCCGCCGTCGAGCACGGGAAACTCGTGCTGGGTGGTGCGCAACAACGCGTCGGCGGCATCGTCGACGGTCGCCTGGGTGCCGAGGCTTTCGTAGACCCTAACCATGGCGCGATCGACGGAGACGTGTCGCGCCGCCTCACGCATGCCGACGTCGCCGGCCTCGGCGCTCGCGGCGAGGTAGACGAAGATAGCGATGAAGACCAGGAAGGGATTGCCCCAGTAGAGGCCGAGAAAACCAAAACTGAAGGCAAGTGCTTGACCAATCGCTGCGGCGATCTCGGTGGCACGGCGACGCCCCAGACGAATGGCGAGGACAGCGCGCAGGACGCGCCCGCCGTCCATCGGAAAGGCCGGGATCATGTTGAACACGACCAGGAAGACGTTGACGGCAGCGAGGCGGGCCAGGAAGCCCGGCTGGGCATTCTCGATCGCGGCCATGGTGTTGGCATCAAGTCGAGCGCCGAAAATGACGACCAGGACGGCGGCTATGATCACGTTGACCATCGGGCCGGCGATGGCGATGACGATCTCCTGGATCGGATTCTCGGGAAACCGCGAAAGTCGCGCGAGCCCCCCGATGGGCAATAACGTGATGTCGGGTGTGGTGATGCCGTAGCGGCGGGCGGCGAGCGCATGCCCGAGCTCATGGAGGACGACGCACGCGAAAATCGCGACGACAAAAAGCACGGCGCCGAGCGCGACGGCGGCGCCCCCCTGGAAATACTGGGCCATGAAGATCCAGGCCAGGAGGATCAGGAACGTGAGGTGAATGCGGATTTCCGATCCGGCAACGCGGGCGACGGTGATCGACCAGGGCATACTCTTGTTTCCGATGTTCCGGCGTCCGGCGTCTCGCGCCATAGAACGTAGGAACGCCGGGCGTCAGGTGCAATCGGTTGCGATGCGGTCAATCCCCGGATCGGGGCTTGGAGGAGACGGCGGTCCGGTCGAGCGCGGCGCGTGAGACTTGCTGGGGGTCGCTCCCGTCGAAGAGCTTGTCGATCGCCGACGATGGCAGTGGCGGTGAGAACAGGAACCCCTGCGCCTCGGTGCAGCCCTGCAGGCGAATGAGATCGAGTTGATCCTGAGTCTCCACTCCCTCCGCCGTGGTCGACATGCCCATGCTGCGCGCGATGGCGATGACCGCATCGACGATGGCGCGGCTGCCGTTCCCTGCGGCGAGGTCGTGGACGAACGACTGGTCGATCTTGATCTTGTCGAACGGGAACGAGCGCAGATAGCTCATTGACGAATATCCTGTGCCGAAGTCGTCGATCGAGATGCGCACGCCCAACTCGCGCAATTGATTGAGGATGCCGAGGGTAATTTCGCGGTCGGCAAGCAGCAGCGACTCGGTCACTTCGAGCTCCAGCCGGGCGGGGTCGAGCCCGGAGTGGTCGAGCGCCGACCTCACCGTCTCTGGGAAATTGCGGTCGCGAAACTGAACGACGGAGAGATTGACGGCGATGTTGACCTCTTGCGGCCACGCGGTGGCGGCCGCGCACGCTTCACGCAAGACCCATTCACCAATGGGCACGATAAGGCCGGAGTCCTCGGCTATCGGGATGAAGTCGGCCGGGGCGATCGTTCCCTTCTCGGGATGATACCAGCGCAGGAGCGCTTCGACCCCGCATACGCGGTTATCAGGGAGGTTGATAAGCGGCTGGAACACCAGCCGGAATTCATCGTTGTAGAGCGCTCGGCGGAGCGCCAGCTCAAGCGCTCGACGCTGCTGGAGGGCCGCGTCCATGCCCATCTCAAAGAAATGATAGGCGCCGCGGCCCTCCTGCTTGGCACGGTAAAGAGCCAGGTCGGCGTTGCGCAAGAGCGTGTCGGTGTCGGTGCCGTCGCCCGGCGCGACCGCGATGCCGACGCTGGCACCGATTGCGACGTTGTGTCCCTCGATCACGAACGGCTCGGCGGTCTGCCCGACGATCCGTTCGGCCAGGACCGCGGCGTCGTCCGGATTGGTCAGCGTTCCGCTGAGCACGGCGAACTCGTCGCCACCGAGCCGGGCAACGAAGTCGCCCTCGCGGCAACACGTGCGCAAACGATCGGATACCATCTTGAGGACGGTGTCGCCAACGGCGTGTCCAAGCGTATCGTTGACCGCTTTGAAGTGGTCGAGATCGATGGCGAGGACGGCAAACGACTTGCGGTCGGCGACTCTCTTCTCGGCCGCGTGCATCGTGTCGAGGAACATCAGCCGGTTCGGAAGGTCGGTCAAGGAGTCGTGCCGGGCGAGATGACGGATCCGGTCCTCGATCGAACGCTGTTCGGTTATGTCCTGGTGAGTCGCAACCCAGCCGCCATCCGGCAACGGCTGATGAATGATGGAAATGACGCGACCATCCGCAAACTCGACGACGTTGTTGACCGGTTTGGCGTCGGTGGCGATGTCGAGGGTTCGTTCAAAGTAGCCGTCGCGGCCGTTGATCGGGTGCATGCCGTTTTCGATGCGGTGGGCGAGAATGTCGGTCAGCAAGGTTCCTGGTTGGACCAGCTCGGGCGGTACGCGGTACATCCTGGCGTAGTTCGCGTTACAGATGACCAGCCGCTTGTCGGCGTCGAACAGGCACAAGCCCTGCGACATGTTCTCGACCGCGGCGTGGAACCGCATGTTCTGCTGCTCGAGCTGCCGTTCGCGGGCGCGCAGCGTGTCGACCCGCCTGATGTCGTCGGTGACGTCCTCGTGGGTGATCACCCAACCCAGTCCCGGCGTACAGGTGTAGCTCGCCTTGATCGTGCGTTCCCGGATGGACTTCTGATAGTGGCCGACGCGCGCCGGGTCGGTGTTCTCGCGCAACCGGTCGCGGTACCTGCGGAACAGCTCGTCGGGCATGACGTCAGGGTGATTGCCGACCGCGATGGTCAGCTCGCAAATCTCCAACAGCGACATGCCGGCGTAGATGCGGTCGCGCGGCATGCCGTACATCTCGGGGTAACGTGCGTTGAACAAGACCAGCCGGTAGTCGTCGTCCCAGATCGAGAAGCCATAGGGCATCGAGCCGAGCGCAGCGTCGAGCCGGGTATTCTGGGTCTTCAGTTCGCGCTCGGCATCCCGGCGCCGTTGTTGCCGGTCGGTGACGTCGCGGTAGATCGCGATCCAGCCGCCCGGAGCAAACGCGTCGTAGCTGATGGAGATGATGCGCCCATCGGTCAACACGCGGTCGAGAGCGAGCTTTCCGTCGGTCGCGAGCAGTTTGCGGCCGAGGCGTTCAAGATCCTCGCCGGTGTGAGTGTCGTCGAGCACCGGCGTGCTGGCGTTGAGGATTTCGGCGAGCCGTGCACCCGGCTTCGCGACCCCGTCGGCAACGCCGAGGAGATCGACAAAGGCACGATTGCAGGCGACCAGGCGCAGGTCATCGTCCCAGATGCACACGCCCGCGGAAATGCTGTCGACAAACCGCGCCAGGAGGTCCGCGGGCAAAAGCTCGGGCGGTCGCTCCGCGAGCGACGCGCTTAACGTGTCGGTGGGCGGCTCGGGGCCGTCGGTGCTCGCTGGAGCCATGATCGGGTGCCTGAAGACGGGCGCCGGAACCATCGCACCGCGGCAATTAACGCACGCTTAAGTTTGGAGCGCGCGAGGGATCGCCCCCGAGATCGGGCGGTCAGCGGCCGGTGGCGCGGCCGCGGGCGGCAAGGGTTCGCAACCTCAGCGCATTCAGCCGAATGAAGCCGGTCGCGTCATTCTGGTCGTATGCGCCGCGGTCGTCCTCGAAGGTGACGAGCGCGTCGGAGTAAAGCGACCTTGGGCTCTTGCGGCCGACGACAATTACGTTGCCCTTGTAGAGCTTGAGACGCACGGTGCCCTCGACGTCGGCCTGACTGGCGTCAGCCAACGCCTGGATCATCTGGCGTTCGGGCGAGAACCAGAAGCCGTTGTACACCAGCTCGGCGTAACGCGGCATTAGCGCGTCCTTGAGGTGGGCGGCCTCACGGTCGACAGTCAGCGACTCGATGGCGCGGTGGGCGACGTGGAGGATCGTGCCGCCGGGCGTTTCGTAGATACCCCGCGACTTCATGCCGACAAACCGGTTCTCGACGAGATCGACACGGCCGATGCCGTTGTCGCGGCCGAGCGCGTTGAGGCGGGCAAGCAGGTCGGCGGGCGCCAGGCGCGCGCCGTCGACGGCGATTGCATCGCCGTTTTTGAACTCGACCTCGATGTAAGTCGCCGCGTCAGGCGCGTCCTCGGGTGCGACGGTGCACTGGTAGACATACGGAGGCGGCTCGACCCACGGGTCTTCCAGCACCTTGCCTTCCGAGGAGGAGTGCAGAAGGTTCGAGTCGACCGAAAACGGCGCCTCGCCGCGCTTGTCCCTGGGCACCGGTATCTGATGCTTTTCGGCGAAGTCGACGAGGTCGGCACGCGACTTGAACTCCCATTCGCGCCAGGGTGCGATCACCTTGATGTCGGGATCGAGCGCGCAGGCCGAGAGCTCGAAGCGCACCTGATCGTTGCCTTTGCCGGTGGCGCCGTGGGCGATGGCGTCGGCGCCCGTTTCATGCGCTATCTCGACCAGCCGCTTGGCGATCAGGGGGCGGGCGATCGAGGTGCCGAGCAAATACACGCCCTCGTAGAGGGCGTTCATGCGCATCATCGGGAAGACGAAGTCGCGGACGAACTCCTCACGCAGATCCTCGATGCGGATCTCTTTGATGCCGAGCATCTCGGCCTTCTTGCGGGCCGGCTCCAATTCCTCGCTCTGGCCGAGATCGGCGGTGAAAGTGACGACCTCGGCGCCGTACGCGCTCTGCAGCCACTTGAGGATGATGGAGGTGTCGAGGCCGCCGGAATAGGCGAGAACCACCTTGTTGATGTCAGCCATCGCGTGCGGCGCTCCAGGTGCCTCCCTGCGGTCGGCGGCTTATAGGACGGTCACCGGCGCGCCGGCAAGGCGGGTTTGATCCAGCGCAATGTCCCGACCAGGGCGGCGGCGAAATGATCTTCTATCCCCGCAGGGCAAGGCAGCTCTGGCATGGCCGATCTGGTGGTCTACTATTCGTTTACCGGGAAATCGCGGCTCGACGCCGAGTGGCTGGCCGCCGCACTCAAGGCCGACACCGCCGAAATCATCGAAACCCAACCGCGCGATATGGAGGCGGGGGGCATATTCCGGTGCATGTTCGATTCGTTTTTGAGACGTCGGCCGCCAATCAAACCGACCGCGAAGCAGGTGACAGCCTACGATCGGGTCATCCTGACGTGCCCGGTGTGGGCGGCGCGCATTGCCGGGCCGGCGCGGACCTGGCTCAACACCGAAGGCAAAAATGTCAAATCACTCGGCCTCGTCCTCCAGTCCGGCATGGGACAAGCGTACCCCAAGGTGCTGGCCGAGTTCGAGGCCGCAGTCGGGCGGCGGCCCGACCCGTTCTTGACGGTCAGCGAGGCCGACCACGGTAACAAGGTCGCGGAAGCCAAGGTGACTACGTTCGCCGGGAGTCTCGTGCCGAAACCGGCCAAGTTCGAAAAGAACTAGGCATGGGGCGCCGCTGGTGTCGCAAGTGGCGATCGCTGCTTTTTGCGCGTCGGCACTCAGCTCACCGCGTTCCGCAGAGATAGAGGGAGCGGCGCTCCCCCGCTCGTTCGACCTCGCAAGCGCGGTCGGTGAGGATGCGGTGCTCCGTATTGGACCTGGCGACAAGGTAGAACGGGCCACTTTCGGCAATGACGCCATCGTCGCCCACGTCCCGTGCTTTGCCTGCGGTATAGAACCGACCGGAGAACGTTCGACCGTCGAGATAGTACACACGGTAGTCCCGTCGGTCGGCGAGAAGAGTTCGGTCGCTGCGCTTGTCGGCGACGAAGACGATCACCACGAAAAGAACGATGGCAAGCACCGCTGGCGCGATCCAGAGACCGCGCCTGGTCCTTGCGACGTCAGCGTCATTCATCAGGCCGCCGACCAGGAGGGCCAGCGGCGGCAGCCCTGGAAGGACATAGGCCGGAAGGATATTGGCCGCGGGGAGGAAGAGGACTACCGGAGCCGCCGCCCACGGGCCGAGGAACCAGAGGGTGGCTCTGCGCTCCGCCAAGGAGTGCCGCTCCCGCCACAATATCCACGGCAGGACCACCGACCAGGGCGCCGCCATATAAAGCCAATCGACGAGAATGGTTCCGCGGAGTTGCGGGTGGGCTTTGCCGTATAGGTCTCCGGCCCATCCCGGATCGAGGAAACGGGCGAAGTGCTCACCCCAGATGAAATAGTCGAGAAAGCCCGGCGTGGCGATCTCGGTGGCGATGAACCATGGCAGGCTGAGCGCTAGTAGCACGATTGTGAAGCCAAGGACGTTGAGCTGTCCAAGCCAGCGGCCAATGCCCCGTTCGCGAACGAGCCACGGAAGAAGGCCGGCCAAATACAGGACCACGACAATCGGGCCCTTCGCCAACAGGCCGATCGCGAGGCCGATGGCGACGGCATAGCCGTAGCGGGATCGGCCCTGCCAGACTTGCCATGACCCGAGCATTGCCACGGTCAATCCCAAGGCGAGAGCCATGTCGGTCATGACGATGCCGGCGGACGCGATGAAGCCGATCATCGACGCCAGAACAAAGGCGCTGACCAACGGGCGAGTGCCGAGGTCGCGGGCGTGGAGCACAACGAGGATCACGACGCCGACGCCGGCCAGCCAATGCGGGAGGCGCAAAGCGAACTCGGACACCCCAAGCACGGCGGCACTGGCGGCGCTCATCCACGTGTGCAGCGGCGGCTTGCCCCAGAACGGCACGCCGTAGTCGAACATGGGCGTGAGCCAGTTCCTGGTCTCGACCATGATACGAGCGATCTCCCCGTATCTGGCCTCGGTGGTGTCCATCAGGGGATAGAAACCGAGGCTCACGAGGCGAATGCCCAGCAAGAATAGGATGGCTGTCAGCCACGCGCGCATTCGACCGGCCCCGAACCAGAAAGGGAATCGTTCCCGCTGCACGGTATCGCGGTGGACGAACCGTTCCAACGCGAGGGCAGCGCTCACTCCATTCGGGACTGCTTCTCCTGTTGCCGGTCGGCGTCGGGGGCCGGGGTCGCTCGTGCGATGCCCGCGATCAACCAATAGACGAAGCCGCCGACGAAGCCGGCCGCCGAATAGACCAGGCGACGGCTTTCGTAGAACTCCACGGAGCCCATGTAGGCGGTGAACTCGTGAGCGGCGAAGCCGATCAGGCCGCCGGCGGCAAGAAAGTAGAACACCGAACGCACGCGGAAGATCTCGGCGATGACGATGGCAATGGCGGCGGGCACGAACGAGGTGGCGCCGACGAACGGCGCCATGCCCAGCGCGGCGCCGGCGAAGAAGGCGGTGAAATCGGCGTCCGGATAGCCGATGGCGGCAATGACGATGACGAGCGCAGCGGCCACCACCGCGGCGATGTAGCCGAGGGGAACAAGAAACAAGAGGCGGAGGAACTCGGACAGTGGGCGCTCCGACCTATCGGGCGATCATCGCTTCCAGCGCCAGCCGCTCGCGGATCCGGAGCCGCTCGCTGGCGCTCTTCAGTTGGCCGCAGGCGGCGAGGATGTCGCGGCCGCGCGGTGTTCTGATCGGGGAGGCATAGCCGGCGCGGTTGACGACGTCGGCGAAGCGCTCGATCTGATCCCAGTCGGAGCATTCGTAGGGCGCGCCCGGCCACGGGTTGAACGGGATCAGGTTGATCTTGGCCGGGATGCCGGCAAGCAGGCGAACCAGCTGGCGAGCGTCGTCGATGCCGTCGTTGACGTCCTTCAGCATCACGTACTCGAAGGTGATGCGGCGGGCGTTGGAGACGCCGGGATAGGTGCGGCAGGCGGCCAGCAGATCGGCGATCGGGTATTTCCGGTTGAGCGGAACCAACTCGTTGCGGAGGTCGTCGCGGGCGGCGTGCAACGATACGGCCAGCATCACGCCGATCTCGGCGCCGGCGCGGGGGATCATCGGGACGACGCCCGAGGTGGACAACGTGATGCGGCGTTTCGACAGGCCGATGCCGCCGCCGTCGGTGGCGATCAAAAGGGCGTCCTTGACGTTGTCGAAATTGTAGAGCGGTTCGCCCATCCCCATCATGACGACGTTGGTGATCAAGCGGCCGGTTCGTGAGGTCGCACCGTTGGCCGGCGCGGAACGGCCAGGATGGTCGTCTAGCCGGTCGCGGGCGAGCAAGATTTGGGCGACGATCTCGCCGGCCGTCAGGTTGCGGGCCAGCGTCTGCGTGCCGGTATGGCAGAACGTGCACGACAGCGTGCAGCCGACCTGGCTCGACAGGCACAGCGTGCCGCGGCCCTCTTCGGGAATGTAAACGGTCTCGACCTCGACCGGTCGGCCGGCGCCGCCTGCCGGGAAGCGCAACAGCCACTTGCGAGTGCCGTCGTCGGAGACCTGCTCGTCGACGATCTCGGGGCGGGGGAGGGTGTAGGCGCGATCGAGCGCGAAGCGCAGGTCCTGCGACAGGCTCGTCATCGCGCCGAAATCGGTGGCGCCGCGCAGATAGATCCAATGCCAGAGCTGAGCGACGCGCATGTTGACCTGCCGCTCGGGAACGCCGATTTCGGCGAGTGCCCGGCCGAGCCGGACGCGGTCGAGGCCGACGAGCGATGGCCTGGCGGTCGCTCTTGCCGGCGGTGATGCACGTTCAGTCAGCGTGGTCATGCGCGAAGCACCGTCCCCGCGACCGGCCGCGGCGGTGCCGCGTTGGCGAGAGGCTGGCGGTGGTTATAGCGCAGGCGTTGGCGGCGGTCAGGCCCTGGAGCCTACGGACACTCGGTGCTGATCTTGTCCAGCGCCGCCGTCACGCCCCTCAGGGAGTATGTGTCGGTGGTAACCGTCCCGCGCCTCGATTTCCCCTCGACCTTCATCTCATGGCCGGCCTTCATGGCCTCGACCAACTCTGCTTCCTGCTCGGGCATGGCCCAGGCGGTGTCGGTGTTGGCGGTGAACATGGTGAACTTCGTGCCGTCGATATCAATGGTGACGTTGGTGTCCGGCGGGAAACCGTAGCCGATGATCGTGCTCGCCTCGTTGCGGATGCTCTTGGCCGGGATCGAGGTAATCATGAAGAACACCGGATCGCGGCCGGAGATCGACTGAGAGTAGTTCGAATCCTGGGGCTGCGAGGCGATGAAGCACAGCTTGCCGTCCGGCTCGTTGGAGACGAACGCATTCCAGTATTGGAATGTTCCAATGTTGGTCTGCGCGAATGCCATCGCGCACGAGCCAATGACCGCGGCCACTGCAGCCGTCAGAATACGCGGCGTCACAATCCTCACCCCCTCAATCGTCACGCGACCAGTCCCAGCTCGGCGGAGAATGATTAAAGTTTGCTGAACCGAGTTACTATTTCGTGAACCTTCCGGTTGCAACGATTCTCGGTAACCCGGGCATTCGCCAGCGAATCCAGCAAAAACCGGCGATATTGTGATCGCGTGGCGGCATCCTCAGGTTTCAGCAAGGGCGCTCCTGGCGGCCTGGCGGTGGATCGGGGTGATGTGGGCGCGTACCATGGCGATGGCGGCGAGGAGGACCGTTGCGTCGTCAGTGAAACCTATCCCGGCCAGGACGTCTGGCACGGCGTCGAAGGGCAGCACGAAGTAAACCAGCGCCGCCAGCAAAGTGGCCCGCACCCTGGTGGGCGTGGAGGGGTCGAGGGCGCAATAATAGGCGGCAACCAGCTCCTCGGCGAACGGAATCTGGCGCACGGCACGGCGCAAGGTCGACCAGAACTTCGATCTCACCCGCTCGGCGCGGCCGGCCTCGTCCTCGGGGCCAAGGATTTCGCCTTCGAGCACGTCACCCATTGTGGGAACCTCCTTTGCCGATCATCGCGCGGACATGGCGCGCGGGGGCGGCCGCGGCAAGCGTCAAGTGGCCGCGCCGGCCAGCCGATCCATGGTCTTGGCGAGGGCGACGTCCCTCGCGGTTAGACCCCCCGCCTCGTGGGTGGACAGGGTCACGATAACGGTCCTGTAAACGTTCGACCATTCAGGGTGGTGATCCATCTTCTCCGCGGCGAGGGCGGACCGCGCCATGAAGCCGAAAGCCTCGTTGAAGTCGGCGAACTTGAAGGTGCGGGTGATGGCGTCGCGGCCGTCGACCGTCTGCCACCCCGGAAGTGCGACCAGCGCTTCGTCGCGCTCGCTGGCGCTCAGCTTGTCGACCATGGCGGGGCAGTCTCCTCCATCGGTGCGGTCCGCGCGGCGAGTGGATAGGCCTCTTCGATCACATAAGGGCCGCCGCCGGACGAATTGCGCGCGGAAAACAACACGAAACGGCTGACTATGAACGGATCGGCAAGGAAGCCGCCGCGCAACGTCAGATATTTGGCGATGTCGCGCTCGGGCACGCCGCGCAGCCGCGCGAGCGTCACGTGGGGGATATACTTGCGGCCCTCCGGCGGCAAGCCGATGCGCTGCATGATGCGCTCGTGCTCGGCCTGGAGCTCGGTGAGCGGCGGCGTGTTCTCCACGTGGGCGACGATCGCGCGGGGGTTGCGCGTGCCCAGCGCGCCGAGGCCGGTGAGGCGCAGCGGGAAATCGGCGCGGTGGACCTGGCCGAGCCCCTCGGCGACCGCCTCGGCGCCCACCATGTCGATGTCGCCGATGAAGCGCAGCGTCAGGTGGTAGTTGTCCGGGTCGATCCAGCGGGCGCGGGGGAGACCGCCCTGCAGGAGAGCGAGCCGCTCGGCGATCTCGGCAGGGATTTCGATGCCGGTGAACAGGCGCGGCATGGCGGACCCTCGGTGGCTGGCGCCCAGAATCTTGGCTTGGTTAGCCTCCTGTAAAGGGGCGGCAAGACATTTTCGTGTTGGCTGGGCGGCTGGCGGCCATCTGGCCAACTCTTGTCTCGACTGCCGGTGGGGCCCATATTGGGGCCCGAATCCTGCGGCAACCGCCGTTTTCCATTTGAGGGATCGAGAGAGGACCATTTCGATGGCCAACTACGAGAACCAGCCGCGTTACGGGGCAGCCGCTTCGCGCGGCGCGGTAGGCGCGATCGATGAGGGCCTGAGGGCCCACATGCTCCGCGTCTACAATTACATGACGATGGGCTTGGCGCTCACCGGCGTCGTGGCGCTCGCGGTCGTCAACACGCCGATCGGTCAGTTGTTCTTCCAGGCGACTGAGCAGGGCTACACGCTGTCAGCGCTCGGCTGGGTCGCGCTCATCGCGCCCCTCGGTCTGGTGATGTGGATGAGCTTCGGCATTCAGCGCATGAGCGTGGGCACCGCCCAGCTCGTGTTCTGGGGCTACGCCGGCCTCATGGGCGTGGCGCTCGCGCCGATCCTGCTGCTCTATACCGGCGCCAGCGTCGCCAAGGTGTTCTTCATCAGCGCGGCGACCTTCGGCGGCCTCAGCCTGTGGGGCTACACGACAAGCCGCGATCTCACCGGTTGGGGCTCGTTCCTGTTCATGGGCCTGATCGGCGTCATCATCGCGATGGTGGTCA
>CAYTXI010000030.1:0-24522 GCA_964441935.1 uncultured Bauldia sp. | reverse complement strand
CCTGGAGGTGCTGGAGCGCGCCGGCCACCCGGTCGGCATCGTCACCAAGTCGGCGCTGGTGGTGCGCGACATAGATATTCTCAGCCGCATGGCCGAGCGCGGGCTCGCCAAGGTGGCGCTGTCGGTGACGACGCTCGACCGCCAACTCGCTCGCGCCATGGAGCCCAGGGCGGCGACTCCGGAGCGGCGACTCGACACGCTGAGGCTGTTGTCGGGGGCGGGCGTGCCGACAACGGTGATGGTGGCGCCGGTGATCCCGGCGCTCAACGAAGCGGAGATCGAGCGCATCCTGGAAGCCGGCAGGGCTGCGGGGGCGAAGGAAGCGGGCTACGTGCTGCTCCGCCTGCCGCTTGAGGTGCGCGACATCTTCGTCGAATTCCTCGAGCGCGAATACCCGGACCGGGCGAAGCACGTCATGTCGGTGATCCGTTCGATGCGCGGCGGCAAGGACTACGACTCGGAATGGGGCAAGCGCATGCGCGGCGAGGGCCCCTACGCTTGGCAGATCGGGCGCCGGTTCGAGATGGCGGCAAAGAAGCTCGGGCTCAACCGCGACAAAGTGCGGCTGCGAACCGACCTCTTTGTGCCGCCGAACGCCGGTGGCGACCAGCTCGACCTGTTCGCGGAGAAGCAAGCGGCGTAAAGCGGCAGCCTCTTGCCGCCGGGTCTCGGCCGCGCGACCATCGCACGGCATGAATGCAAGCGATTCGATGCCCCTTTCCCGGCCGACCGACCGCTTCGAGAAGCGGGCGCGGCGGCGTGGCGCGAGGCTAATCGCCGGGGTCGATGAATCGGGGCGCGGCCCGCTCGCCGGACCGGTGGTAGTGGCGGCGGTCATGTTCGACAAGCGGCATTACCCCGAGGGAATCGACGACTGCAAACGGGTGCAGGCGAGCGAACGCGAGCGGTTGTTTGAAGCCGTCATGGCGGCGGCGACGGTATCGGTGGCGATCGCCAGCCGAGCACGAATCGACCGGATGAACATCCTTGCCGCATCGTTGTGGGCAATGGGCCGCGCGGTCGCGGGGCTCGCACGGCGGCCGGACCACGTCCTCGTCGACGGCAACATGCTGCCACCGGACTTGCCGTGCGCGGGTGAGGCGATCGTCGGCGGCGACGGACTGTCAGTGTCGATCGCCGCCGCCTCAATCGTCGCCAAGGTCGCCCGAGACCGGCTGATGGAACGGGTGGGACTGGCGTTTCCGGACTACGGATTCGAGCGCCACCGAGGCTATTCGACGGCGGCCCATTTCGAGGCGCTGAGGCTGCACGGGCCCTGCCCGCACCACCGGCAAAGCTTCGCACCGGTGCGTGAGCAGCAGCTGGTGATGTCATTGGACTAGGCGATGGTTAGCCATCCTCGGCTTTCGCGGAGGATGGCGGCGCATTGGCGCGGGCGCCGCTCAGTTTATCTTCGACTTGACGGCGGCGATGGTCTCGGAGATCAGCGCATCGCCCGCCACACCCTTGACGCGGGCGGCGAGGATTTTCTCGGCGGCGGCAACGGCGACGTCGGCCGACAGCGCTCGTACCTCGTGAATCGCGTCGGCCTCGGCCTGGGCAATCTTCTGCTCGGCTAAGCGCGTGCGACTGGCCACATACTCCTGCATCCGCCGCCTGGCTTCGACCGAGATGGCCTCGGCCTCGCGCTGGGCCTGGTCGACGATCTCTTCGGCCTCGCTTTCGGCCTCGCGCGCCTTGCGCTGGTATTCGGCAAGGAGGGCCTGCGCCTCCTCGCGCAGCTTACGCGCCTGCTCGAGTTCGTTGCGGATGGTCTCGGCGCGGTGGTCGAGGTGCGCGACGACCATACCGGGCACCTTGAGGTAAATCAGGATCGCGAAGAAGGCGATGAGACCAACCAACGCCCAGAAGGGTGCATCGAACACCGGACCGGCTCCTATTCGGTCATGCTCTCAGACACTGCCTTGTCGGCCTCGCCACGGCTGACGTCAACGCCAATCAACGCCTTGACAATCTCTTCGGCAGCGTCGGCGGCGATGGAACCGACCTCGGACAGGGCGGTCGACTTAACTTCGGCGATGCGCGCGTCAGCGGAGGCGAGCTTCCTATCAAGGTCGGCTTCGATCTCGGCGCGCCGGGCGTCGGCGGCGGACTTGGCCGCTTCGCGTGCCGCCTCGGCGATGCCGAACGCCTTGGAGCGCGCCTGGGCCAGCGCCTTCTCATAGTCGGCTAGCGCTTCCTCGGACTCCACCCGCAGCCGCTCAGCCATGTCGAGGTCGCTGGCGACGCGGTCGCGCCGGTCCTCCAAAATGCCGGCGATGCGGGGCAGCGCGACACGCGCGAGCAGGTAATAAAGAACACCGAAGGTGACCGCCAGCCATAGAAGTTGCGAGGCGTAGGTGGTCGAATCGAAGGGCGGAAAGACCTCGTGTTCGGCCTGCGTCTCGACCAGCGTGCCCGTGCCGCCGACGATGACGTCCTGAGCGCCGTCGCTGCCGACTGCCATGACGGTCTCCGTAGCGCCGGCCGATCAGGTGAACAGCAGGATGAGCGCAATCAAAAGGGAGAAAATGCCCAGCGCTTCGGTGATAGCAAAGCCGAAGATGAGGCGGCCGAACTGGCCGTCGGCGGCGGCCGGATTGCGGATGGCCCCGGCGAGATAGTTGCCGAAGATGTGACCGAGCCCGATGCCGGCGCAGCCCATGCCAATGCAGGCAATGCCGGCGCCCAGATATTTCGCTGCTGCTGTCAGAGCTTCCGCTTCCATGTCGATCGGTCTCCTGTTGGCAAGGCCGGCGCTGATCGTCCGACTCAGTGGCTGGGATGAAGGGCGTCGTTGAGATAGAGACTGGTGAGGATGGCGAAAACATACGCCTGCAACGCCGCGACCAGGAACTCAAGCGCCGTCAGTGCCACGGTGGCAAACAGCGGGAGGATCGCACCAAGGACGCCAATGGCGCCCAGGGAGGCGAGTGCGGTCACGAAGCCGGCAAACACCTTCAGCGTGATGTGACCAGCGAGCATGTTGGCGAACAGGCGGATCGAAAGGCTGAGCGGCCGCGACAGAAACGACAGGATCTCGATGACGACGATAAACGGAAGGATCACGACCGGCACGCCGCGCGGCACGAACAGCTGGAAGAAACCAAACTTGTGCCGCCACAAGCCGAAGCCGACAACCATCAGGATCACCATCACCGCCATCGCCCCGGTGATGACGATGTGCGACGTGACCGTGAAGAAATAAGGGAACATCCCCCACAGGTTAGCGACCAGAATGAACATGAATAGAGAAAAGACGAACGGGAAGAAGCGCATGCCGTCGCTGCCGGTGCTCTCCCGCAGCGTCTGGGCGATGAACTCGTAGGTTAGCTCAGCCGCCGACTGCCAACGGCTCGGCACCAGTCCACGTCCACGGGTCGACAGGATCAGGAAGGCGGAGGCGCCGGCGACGGTCAAGACCATGAACAAGGACGCGTTGGTGAACGAAAAGTCGACGCCGCCCACCTCGATGGGGATCAATTTCTGAATCTGAAACTGATGGATGGGATCGTAGGCCAAGGCTTCCCTCGTCAGCCCCTAGCCGGGGCGGTCATCCGGTCCCGGCGGCCCCGGCTTGAGCAGGCCGGCCGAGCGCATCGCGTTTAGGATTCCTGCTGCGAACCCCAGAAGCAAAAACACAACGAGTCCCCACGGCGAAGTTCCCAGCAAGCGGTCCAAACCCCAGCCGAGCGCCGCGCCAAGAACGACACCGGCGACGAAGTCGGCCGCCAGCCGAAGCCCCAGCGCCATCCCCGGACGCGCCGGCGCCGCGTCGCGCGACGCCTCCGTATCGCGCGCCGCTCGACCCTTGTCGAGCTCCCGCTCGAGTGCGTGCAGTCGCTCGGCGAGCTCGCGGTCGTCGCGGTCGTCGCGGTCGACGGACGGGCCCGGCTTGGCGTTCCTGTCGTCCATCCGACCTCCGAGCGGACCGGATTTATCGGAGGATCCCCCCTCGCCCCGATGAAAGTCGGGGCGCACCATAGTGGCGGCCCCAGGGGGTGTCAAGGATTGGCAAGTCATGCATAATACCTTGTTTTTACTCGTTTATTCTCCTTCCGCGAGCCGCGATCGGAGGCCCGCGATAAGACGCTGAAGCGGCGGAGGTTTCGCGACAGCAATAGGCGTGCGACAAATAAAGCGATGGCCGATTCAGCCGACAAACATCGCCGCGGACCGACGAGACTTTCCGAACTCGTCGGACGCGTGCTTGATCCGGTCACCCGGCGGCGCGGATTCCAGACAGCCGATCTGATCGCAGCTTGGCCGGAGATCGTCGGAAAACGGTACGCAGAATGCACACGCCCGGAGCGGATCGCCTGGCCGCGCGGTGAGGACAAAGCGGAGGGCGGCGTGCTCCACCTCAGGGTCGACGGTCCCCGCGCAGTGCTGATCCAGCACGAGATCGGCCAGATCACCGAACGCGTCAACGCGTTTCTGGGCTACGGCGCGATTTCCAGGATCAGGCTCGTCCAGGCGCCGGTCGCGGCGCGGCAGGCGGGGGGCGGGGCCGAGCCGCACCTTGGAGCAGAGGCAGAGCAGCGGCTCGGGGCAATGGTCTCTGGCGCGGAGGACGATCGCCTGAAGGCAGCCCTCGACCGGCTCGGGCGCGGCGTTCTGTCCGGCCGCTAGGTCCTGGCCGGGCGACCCACTCGCGCCATAATTGTTTGTGCACGTGACCCGAGTTGCGGCACACTGCCGCCGTCATCCGACACCCGAATCAAGGAAGCCGACTTGTCGTTCAACCCCCGGCAATGGCTGATCGCACTCGCCACGGTCGTGATCGTGGCAGCGGCCGGCATCTACGTCTACGTCAGCCGGCCAAGCCCTGCCGTCATGGACGCGACGGGCGAAGCCGAAACGCTGCCATCCACGGCCGCGCCAAGTGACGAACTGATGGTGCCGGGGCCCCTCGGCGACCAAGCGCTCGGCGATCCCAAAGCGCCCGATATCGTCATCGAGTACGCGTCGATGACCTGCCCACACTGCCAGCGCTTCCACACCGACGTCTTCCCGGAGTTCAAGCGGAAGTACATCGACACCGGCAAGGTCTACTTCATATTCCGTGAGTTCCCGCTGGATCCGCTGGCGACTTCGGCCAGCATGGTGGCACGGTGCGCGCCGAAAGAGCGCTTCTTTGCGATGATCGACCTCCTGTTCGAGCACCAGTCAAGCTGGGCGTTCGTCCAAGACCCGGTTACGGCGCTGCGCGACCTAGTCAAACAGGCCGGGTTCACGGAGGAATCGTTCAACGCCTGCCTGAGGAATCAGGAAATCCTCGACGGGGTGAACTGGGTGCACAACCGCGCCTCCGAAAGGTTCGACGTTACCTCGACGCCGACGTTCTTCTTCAACGGCGAGAAGCGATCGGGCGAGCAGCAGATGGTGGAGATCGACCAGCTTCTCGGCGGCTGAGCGGCGAATCGGTGACGACTACGGGGGCACTCCTTTGAAACTCACGCGCCTACGCGTCCTCGGCTTCAAGTCCTTCGTCGAGCCGACGGAGGTTCCGATCGAGCCTGGCCTGACTGGAATCGTCGGCCCCAACGGCTGCGGCAAGTCCAACTTGGTGGAAGCGCTGCGCTGGGTGATGGGCGAAAGCTCATACAAGAACATGCGCGGCTCGGGCATGGACGACGTCATCTTCCAGGGAAGCCTCAACCGCCCGGCGCGCAACACGGCGGAAGTCACGCTGAGTGTCGACAATGCGCTGCGTAAGGCGCCGAGCACGTTCAACGACGCGGATGCCATCGACGTCACGCGGCGCATCGAACGCGAGGCGGGATCGGTCTACAGAATCAACGGGCGCGACGTCAGGGCGCGCGACGTGCAGCTCCTGTTTGCCGACGCCTCGACCGGCGCTCATTCGCCGGCGATTGTCGGCCAGGGGCGGATCGGCGAACTGATAGCGGCCAGACCAACCGATCGCCGGGCGCTGCTCGAGGAAGCTGCCGGCATCGCCGGCCTCCATAACCGCCGTCACGAGGCCGAGCTCCGCCTGCGCGCCGCCGACCAGAACCTCGCCCGCCTCGACGACGTAATCGTGGAAATCGAGCAGCAATTCGAGGCCCTCAAGCGCCAGGCACGGCAGGCGACGCGATACCGCAACCTATCCGGACACATCCGCAGGGCCGAGGCGACGGTCCTGCACCTGCGCTGGCTTGGCGCAAAGGGAGCGCTCAGCGAAGCAGAGGGGACGCTCAAGGGAGCTGCGAACGCTACGGCGGAGCGGGAAGACGAGCAAGCGAAAGCGGCGGCAGCGCAGGCTGAGGCGGCGGCGACACTGCCCGGGCTCCGCGAAGCGGCAGCGCGCGCGGCAGCCGCACTCCAGCGCATCAGGCTCGCCAGCGAAAACCTCGATACGGAGGAAGCGCGGGTCGGCAATCGACTCGCCGAGCTCGACCGGCGGCTTAGCCAGCTCGCCGACGACATTGCTCGCGAGGAGAACATGATCGTCGACAACCGCGCGATCCTCGCCCGCCTCGACGAGGAAGAGAATGGCCTGGAAGCGGCGAACGCGGCGATGACCGAACGCCAGGCGGCGGCGACGGCCCGACGGGGCACGGCGGACAGCGCCCTTGCCGACAGTGAGGCGGCCCTGTCCGAACTCACCGAGCGGCACGCCGAGCTCGTCGCTCGACGCGGCCAGTGGCAACGGACGATCAGCGAGGCGACGGCGCGCGCGGCGCGCCTGAGGACCGAGATCGCGACAGTCGCCGGCGAACGCGAGACGCTCGAAGGCAGCGGCGCGGCGGCGGCGACGAAGCGCTGTCACGACGCAGTGGCCCAAGCCGAAGCCGACCTCACCGATCGCGAAAAGCACGCCGCTGCCGCCGAGCAAGCCGCAGCGGTGTCCAGGGAGGCCGCGCTCGCTGCCCGCGACATCCTGACAAACGCCGAACGAGCGCTCAGCCGCGTCGAAACGGAAGCGGCGACGCTCAACGGGCTCATCGCGTCAAGCGCCGCCGACGGGGTCGATCCGGTAGTTGACGCTGTAACCGTGGATGCAGGTTACGAGGCGGCGCTCGGTGCGGCCTTTGGCGACGACCTGGAAGCACCGGCGGACGAGCAGGCGCCGGCGCATTGGCGATCGATCGAGTCCGGCGGCGACGGAGCTTTGCCCACAGGCGTCGCGCCGCTCAGCGCGCACGTCGCGGGACCTGCGGTGCTCGCCCGCCGGCTCGCCCAGACAGGACTCGTTTCGCGGACTGACGGCGGGCGGCTGCAGCCGCAGCTCAAGCCTGGCCAGCGGCTCGTCAGTCGCGAGGGTGACTTGTGGCGGTGGGACGGGTACGTGGCGGCGGTCGATGCGCCGACGGCGGCGGCCGAGCGGCTCAGAAGCCGCGTCCGGCTCGTCGAATTGGAAGCCGAGTCGGTGGCGGTGCGGGCCGCCGTGGCGGCGAAACGCGAAGCCACGGAGGCGGCCGATACGCAGTTGCGCGAGGCCGAGGCGAGGCAAGACGAGGCGCGCAACGCGGTGCGCCAGTCGCGCCAACGGCTCGACGGCGCCCGGGCGGCACTCGCCGAGGCCGAGCGGGCGGAAGGTGCGCTCGCCGCCCGGCGGAGCGGCCTCGACGAGGCCGACGCACGGCTGACGGCGAACCTGGCGGAAACCGAAGCGGCTGTCGCGGAGGCGCTCGCCGGCCTCGAGACAGCCGAGGATCCGGAGACCGTGGGCGAGGAGCTGGCTCGCCAGCGCGCTCGGGTCGAGGAAGATCGGGCGGCGTTGGCGGAGGCGCGTGCGGGAGCCGAATCGATTGCGCGCGAGGCGGACATCCGCTCGGGGCGGCTGGCGGCGATTGCCGTGGAGCGCCAAAACTGGCGCGAACGAGCGGCCAACACGGAAGGCCAGATCGCGACGCTGACCGCACGGCGTCATGAGGCGCAGGCCGAGAAGGAAAGGCTCTCCGGCGAGCCGGCGCGGATCGCGGAAAAACGCAAGGCTCTGTTATCGGAAATCACGGCCGCCGAGGCCGCCAACGCCGAGGCTGCGGACGCGCTTGGAGCTGGCGAGGACAAGCTCAAGCAAGCCGACGCGCGGGCGCGCGAAGCACTCGAGCGACTGGCGGAGGCCCGCGAGCAGCGCGGCCGGACAGAGGAGCGCGTGGTGGCCGCCAAGGAACGGCTGGCCGAAATCGCTGAGCGGATTGGCGAAACGCTCGATTGCGCGCCGGAGGACGCCGCGGCGGTGGCGGAGCTGAAGCCAGACGCGCCGCCGCCTAATCTCGACGAGGTGGAAGCACGGCTCGAACGCTACCGCCAGGAGCGCGAGCGGCTGGGCGCCGTCAACCTCAGAGCCGAGGCCGAGGCGGCCGAACTCGGCGAACGCCGAGAGGAACTCACCGGTGAGCGCGACGACTTGACCGCGGCGATCCAGCGGCTACGCCTCGGGATCGCCAGCCTCAACCGCGAAGGGCGCGAGCGGCTGACCGGCGCATTCGAGACCGTGAACGCCCACTTCAAACGGCTGTTCACGCATCTCTTCGGCGGCGGCACCGCCGAATTGCAACTCACCGAGTCGGACGACCCGCTGGAAGCCGGTCTGGAGATCGTGGCGCGACCGCCGGGAAAGAAGTCGCAGATCATGACGCTTTTGTCCGGGGGCGAGCAGGCGCTGACGGCGCTGTCGCTGATCTTCGCCGTGTTCCTTACTAACCCGGCGCCGATCTGCGTGCTCGACGAAGTCGACGCACCGCTCGACGACGCCAACCTGGAGCGTTTCTGCAACCTGCTTGACGAGATGGTGCGGCAAACCGACACCCGTTTCCTGGTGGTTACTCACAATCCGATCACCATGTCGCGGATGAAGCGGCTCTTCGGCGTGACCATGGCGGAGCGCGGCGTGTCGCAACTGGTCTCGGTGGACCTGGAGACGGCGGAGCGCTTCCGGGAGGCTGGGTGAGGTATCGCCCGCCGCACCCTGGCGCGGACGGACCGGCGCCGGACTCCTCCGCCCTCCTTGCCTGGTACGAGCGCCATCACCGGCGGCTGCCGTGGCGGGTGGGACCGCGCGATCGGGCGCGTGGGGTAAAGCCCGACCCGTACCGGGTGTGGCTCTCCGAAATCATGCTCCAGCAGACGACGGTCGCGGTGGTCACACCCTACTTCGAGGACTTCGTCCGTCGCTGGCCGACAGTGTCGGCGCTTGCGGCGGCGCCGCGGGACGACGTGATGAAGGCATGGGCGGGGCTCGGATACTACGCTCGGGCGCGGAACCTGCACGCCTGCGCCAAGGCCGTGGTCAAAGATCACGACGGACGATTTCCAAAAACGGCCGCGGAACTCAAGATGCTGCCGGGGATCGGCGACTACACGTCGGCGGCGCTCGCGGCGATCGCTTTTGACGAGCCGGTTGCGCCGGTCGACGGCAACATCGAGCGGGTGATTGCGCGGCTCTACGCGATCGATGCGCCCTTCCCCGCCGCCAAGACGACCATCCGCGACCGCCTACAAGCGATCATGCCGCGGGAACGCGTCGGCGACTACGTCCAGGCAATGATGGATTTGGGGGCGGCGATCTGCACGCCGAAGCGGCCGGCGTGCTCCTCGTGCCCGTTGTCGGACGCCTGTGCGGCGCGGCGTCAAGGCAATCCGGAAGCTTATCCGGCGAAGGCTGAAAAGGCTGAACGGCCAACGCGATACGGCATCGCGTTCGTGGCGGTTCGCGACGATGGTGCGGTGTTGCTGCGACGGCGGCCGGACGAGGGCCTCCTCGGCGGCATGGCCGAGGTGCCGGGCAGCGAATGGGTGAGTCGTTCGAGCCACCTGCGCTCATCCCCTAAGGCGCCGATTCAAGCGGACTGGCGGACGGTGTCGGGGACGGTCGTCCACGTCTTCACCCACTTCCGGTTGGAGCTTGGAATCCGCACGGCGGAGGTCCCTGGTGGAACGGCGGCGCCGGCCGGCTGTTGGTGGGCATCGGCTGATGGGCTCGCCGAGGAAGCGCTCCCGAGCGTGATGAAAAAAGCGATCGAGGCGGCGCTCCCCGGCGCGACCCGGCCGCGAGTGCGCGGCAAGGCCGCATGAGCGCGATCCGCCACGTCGTCTTCGATATCGGCAAGGTGCTAATCAGGTGGGAGCCGGACATTCCCTACCGGCGGCTGATCCCTGATCAGGCCGCGCGGGAGCGCTTCCTCGCCGAGGTGTGCAATGGGACGTGGCTGAGGCTCACCGATGTCGGCGTCACGTGGGCGGAGGCCGAGGACCGCCTGATCGCCCGCTTCCCGGACGAGGAACCGCTGATCCGAGCCTTCCGCCCGCATTGGCCCGAGATGATCCCGGGGCCGATTGATGACAGCGTTGCCGTCCTCGAAGAGGTGCTTGCCGCCGGCCACGACGTGACGGGGCTCACCAACTTCGCCGACGACACGTTTGACGTGGCGAGCGAGCGCTTTGCCTTCCTGAAGCGGATGCGCGGCATCACCGTGTCGGCGCGCGTCAGGCTGCTGAAGCCGGACGTGGCGATCTTTCGCCGCCACGCTGAGAAGTTCGGGCTCGAACCGGCCGCGACGCTGTTCGTCGACGACGTCATGGCCAACGTCGAGGGCGCGCGGGCCGCCGGCTGGAACGCCGAGCAGTTCCAGGACGCGGAGCGAATGCGGGCCGACCTCGCACGGTACGGTGTGCTGCCGGGCGGGTAGCGAAGAGCCGGGTGAGGCGGGAGAACCGGCGCTTACGCCCCGGCAGAGGCGAGGCCGCGGCGCGCCACTTGACGAAGTTCGTCGATGGGGGCGAGGGAGCCTTTCTTGTCGAAGTGCCAGAAGGTCCAGCCGTTGCAGGCGTCGAGCCCCTGGACCAGCGCGCCGACCTTGTGAATGGAGCCGACGTGCCCCCCGGCCTTGAGGGTGCCGTCGGCGCGGACTTCGGCTTCGTGGCGCGCGCGGGCGTCGGTCAGGATCGCGCCAGGGGCGATCAGCCCGGCTTCGACCAACGCGCCGAAGGGAACGCGCGGCTCGGCGCGCTTACCGGCGGAGACAGCAAGGGCGGTCTCCGAGGCCGGTTGGACCGCGGCGATGCGGGCCGTGGCCGCTGCGATGTAGTCGTCCTCGCGCTCGATGCCGACAAAGCGGCGGCCGAGACGCTTGGCGACGGCGCCGGTGGTGCCGGTGCCGAAGAAAGGATCGAGGACCACGTCGCCCGGCTTCGAGGCAGCCAGCAGGACACGATGCAGAAGCGCTTCGGGTTTCTGGGTCGGGTGGATCTTCCTGCCCTCGCCGCCCTTCAGCCGCTCGGGGCCAGTGCACAATGGGAAGAGCCAGTCGGAGCGCATCTGCAGCTCGTCGTTGGCGGCCTTCAAGGCATCGTAGTTGAAGGTGTAGCGGGCGCTCTGGTCACGGCTCGCCCAGATCAGCGTCTCGTGGGCGTTGGTGAAGCGACGGCCGCGGAAATTGGGCATCGGGTTCGACTTCCGCCAGACGATGTCGTTCAACAGCCAGAAGCCCAGATCCTGGAGGATGGCGCCGACGCGGAAGATGTTGTGATAAGAGCCGATGACCCACAGCGCGCCGGTGGGCTTGAGAACGCGCCGGCAGGCGATCAGCCAGGCACGGCTGAAATCGTCGTAGGCGGCGAAACTCGAGAACTTGTCCCAGGCGTCGTCGACGGCGTCGACGTGCGACTGGTCGGGGCGCGTGAGACGGTTCTCAAGCTGCAGGTTGTACGGCGGGTCGGCGAACACCAGGTCGACCGAGGCGGCGGGAAGCTTCTCCAGCTCGGTGACGCAGTCGCCCTTGAGGATTGAATCGAGCCAGGGCGCCTCCCCCGACGCTTCACGCAACGCAACCATGGACTATCCCAACGCAACACCGGCCCACCCCGTGGGCGGCAGCGCCAATCCTTGCCGAACAGGGTAAAGGCCCGGTTAGGCGGCATGGTTAAGCAGACGTGAACGCGGGCAGCCGGTACGCATGAAACAAGGCTTTCGCCGGGTGGCCTCTATCGCTACACCACACCCCTGTCAGCGCGACCGTCGGATAACCCCCCCCCATGCTCTTCGTGTTCGATTGCGACGGCGTCATTGTCGATTCCGAGATCATCGCGGCCAAAGTCGAGGCGGAGCTCCTCGGCGAGGCCGGCTACGAGATCACGCCCGAGCACGTGACGCGGCGCTTTGCGGGTCTGACGACGCGGATTATCATCGATGCGATCGAGGCCGAGACCGGACGGCCGCTGCCGGAGGACCTGCTCGAGCGGTCGAAGGCCGAGGTCGACCGGCGGCTCGCTGCCGAGCTGAAGCCCGTCGCCGGCATCCACGAGGTGCTCGACCGGCTGGACGGGCCGCGATGCGTGTGCTCGAATTCGTCGAGCAAACGGTTGAAGATCTCGCTCGACAAGACGCGGCTCACCGAGCGCTTCAGCCCGCACATCTATTCGGCGGTCGAGGTGGGCACGCGCGAGCCGAAGCCGTCGCCGAACGTCTACCGGCACGCCATCACGCAGTTCGGGATCGACCCCAGCGAGGCGTTGGTGATCGAAGACTCGGCATTCGGGGTCCAGGCTGCACGTGGTGCCGGCGCCCGCGTGGTCGGCTTCACCGGCGGCGCCCACACTTGGCCGGCGCAGGCCGATGTCCTGACCGAGGCGGGGGCGGAGACCGTGATCAACCGCTTCGCCGAGCTGCCAGCGGTGGCTGAGGCGATGATGAGGTGGGAGTGGATCGAATGAGCCGCGCAAACTCGATCGGGCGGAGAGCGGCGGTCAAAGCTGCTCTAACGGCACTCGCCATGACCCTCGCCGCAGGCCAAGCTCATGCCATCTCGCGCTACAGCGCGACGTCGATGAGTTGCTCGGCCATCCAGTCGGCCGTTCAGCGGGAGGGCGCCGTCGTCCTCAGGTGGATACAGCCGCCGGACATCCAGCGCTACAACCGCCTCGTTGCAGACGACCGGTTCTGCGACACCTTCGAGACCGCGTACCCGACCGTTGTGCCGTCCGCGGATCTGGCAGGTTGCGGCGTCTACGAATGCAGGCGCTACGACCCGGACGATTTCTTCTTCTTCCCGTGGCCGAAGCCACGGTTGCGCTGAGCGATCTGCGTCGAGGTGCGGCGCAAGCGCCCTACTCCGCGGCTTCGCTGAGGGGCTGCGGTTTCTCCCACCTGAGTTTGGGCTGGCGGGCGGCGCGGGTCTCATCAAGACGACGGCGCGGGGCGAGCGTCGGGGCCTGATGGAAGCGCTCCGCTTCGCCACGCTTGGCCCGCATCACGAGATCGCGGAGCGTGGCGACGAACAGGTCGAGCGAGGCCTTCGATTCCGATTCCGTCGGCTCGATCAGCATGGCGCCGTGAACCACCAGCGGAAAATAGACCGTCATCGGATGGAAACCCTCGTCGATCATTGCCTTGGCGAAGTCGAGAGTCGACACGCCGGTGGCGTCGAGGAAGCGGTCGTCGAACAGCGCCTCATGCATGCACACGCGGCCGGGATAAGCCTCCGACATCACATCGGCGAGCGCGACGCGGACGTAATTGGCGTTAAGCACGGCGTCCTCGGAGGCCTGGCGGAGGCCGTCGGCACCGTGGGAGAGCATGTAGGCGAACGCGCGCACGAACATGCCCATCTGACCGTGGAAGGCGGCGATGCGGCCGAAGGGTTGGGTGCCCTCTTCCGTCTCATTGTGCGTCTCGACCAGCTCGGCGACGCCATCGCGCTTGCGCAACAACGGCACCGGCGCGAAAGGCGCCAGCGCCTGAGACAGAACCACCGGGCCGGCGCCCGGGCCGCCGCTGCCGTGGGGCGTCGAAAAGGTCTTGTGGAGGTTGATATGCATGGCATCGACGCCGAGGTCGCCGACGCGGACTTTGCCGACGATGGCGTTGAGGTTGGCGCCGTCGGCATAGAAGTAGGCTCCGGCTTCATGCACGGCATCGGCGATGGCGACGACGTCCGGCTCGAACAGGCCGCAGGTGTTGGGGTTGGTGAGCATGATCGCGGCGACGTCGTCATCGAGGAGCGCCCCCACGGCCTCGGCGGCAACCGTGCCGTCGGTCCGGTTGGGAATTTCAACGACGGTGTAGCCGAGGAGCGCGGCGGTCGCCGGGTTGGTGCCGTGGGCCGACTCCGGGACCAGGACCTTGGTGCGTTTCCGGCCGCGCGCCTGAAGCGCCGCCTTGATCGCCATCATGCCGGTGAGCTCGCCGTGGGCTCCGGCCCGCGGGCTCATCGCCACCGCCGCCATCCCGGTGATCTCCATCAGCCAACGGGCGAGTTCTGCGATCAGTTCGATGGCGCCGGAGACGGTCGGGACCGGCTGCAGCGGATGAATGTCGGCGAAGCCCGGAAGCCGCGCTAGCTTCTCGTTTAGGCGCGGATTGTGCTTCATCGTGCACGAACCGAGGGGGTATATGCCGGCGTCGATGGCATAGTTCTGACGGCTGAGGCGGACGTAGTGGCGCATCGCCTCTGGCTCAGACAGGCCCGGGAGGTCGATCGGGGTCGTGCGGGCATGCTTGCCGAGGCGTGACGTGACAACTTGCGGCTCGGCGAGGTCGACGCCGGTGACGTCGCGGCGGCCGACCTCGAAGATGAGCGGTTCTTCCATGTCGAGGCCGTGATTGGCGGTGAAGGTGGGTGGGTCCGAGGCGTTGGGGCCGGCAGGTGCGCTCGGGCGGCCTTGACGGTTCATCACAGGACTTCCTTGAGCGCGGCGATGTAAGCGGCACGGTCGGCGTCGGTGTTCATTTCGGTGGAAGCGACGACGATGAGATCGGCGAGCTCGGGGCGACTAGGCGCGAGGCGCGAAACCGGGACACCGCCGAGGACACCCCTCCCCGCCAGCCTCTCGATCGCGTCGGCGGCGTCGCCCGGAACGCGAATGGTGAACTCGTTGAAAAACGAGTCGTTGAGAACGGTTACGCCAGGAACCTCAGAAAGCGATTCCGCCAAGCGCACGGCGTTGGCGTGGTTGATCGCGGCCAAGCGCTTCAGGCCCGCCTCGCCGAGGAGCGTCATGTGGATCGAGAACGCAAGCGCGCAAAGCCCGGAGTTGGTGCAGATGTTCGAGGTCGCCCGGGCGCGGCGGATGTGCTGCTCGCGGGTCGACAAGGTCAGGACGAAGCCGCGGCGGCCGTCGGCATCGACCGTCTCGCCGGCAAGGCGACCGGGCATCTGGCGGACGTGCTTGTTGCGAGCGGCGAAGAGGCCGACATAGGGGCCGCCGAACGACAGGGCATTGCCGAGCGACTGGCCCTCGCCGACGACGATGTCGGCGCCTTGCGCACCCGGCGGCTCGATCGCGCCCAGCGACACGACTTCGGTGAAGAACGCGACGAGTAGTGCGCCGTCGGCGTGGGCCTTGTCGGCGATCGGTTTCAGATCAATGAGTTGACCGTAGAACGACGGCGACTGGACGACGACGCAAGAAGTCTCTCCATCGATCGCGTCGAGGATCGACACGGCCGGGTCGGGCGCGAGCGCGACGACCTCGTCGCCGGCCATCTCAGAGACGGTCTCGACGACGGCGCAATAGTGCGGGTGGAGGCCGCCGGCAAGGACGGCCTTCCGCCGTCCGGTGATGCGGTGGGCCATCAGAACCGCCTCGGCGGCGGCGGTGGAGCCGTCGTACATGGAGGCGTTGGCGACCTCCATGGCCGTCAGCTTGGCGACCTGGGTCTGGAACTCGAACAGGGTCTGAAGCGTGCCCTGCGCGATCTCGGGCTGGTAGGGTGTGTAGGACGTCAGGAACTCGGAGCGCTGAATCAGATGGTCGACGCTCGCCGGGATGTGGTGGCGATAGGCGCCTGCACCGACGAAGAACGGAACCGAGCCGGCAGCGACGTTCTTCGCGGCGAGCGCGCTCATGGTGCGCTCAACCGCGAGTTCGCTTGTCGCCGACGGCAGGTCGAGAAGTCCGTCAAGGCGCTTATCGACGGGGATGTCGGCGAAGAGGTCGTCGATTGCGGCGACGCCGATGCGGGCGAGCATGGTCGCGCGGTCGGCGTCGGTGTGTGGCAAATAGCGCATGGGCGCGTCGTCCTTGCTCGTTACCCGGCAGCCGCGATGCGGACCGCGGTCGTCACGGAATTGGCGATGAAGCACTCCGCGTGGGCGGCTTCGTGGATGGCGGCGAGCACTTCTGTGTCAGGCGGATCGCCAGAAAAGGCGATGTGCGGATTGAGCGACACCTCGGACACCCACCGCCGCCCCTCGTCGTTCTTGTCCAGGACCCCGACGGCATTGTCCTCATAGGCATCGACAACAAAGCCGCGCCGGCGGGCCATGTCGAGGAAGGTCAGCATGTGGCAGGCGGAGAGCGAGGCGACGAACGCCTCTTCCGGATCGACCGCCGCCTCGACCGTGAACGGTTTGGGGACGATCGAGGGCGACGCCGTCGCCGGCACCTCGAGACCGCCGTCGAAGCGCCAAACGTGGCCGCGCGAATAACGCCCCTTGGCGAAATCACCGTCCCCGCGGCGCCAGACAACGGTTGCGCGATGCCGATGCCGGTCGGCGGGCATCAGATCGTCTCCAGAAACTTGCCGTAGGCATCGGCGTCCATGAGCGCGTCAAGGTCGGCACGGTTGGCGACCTTCAGCTTCACGAACCAGCCCGCGCCCTCTGGCGACTGGTTGACGGTGGCCGGCTCGTCGGCGAGTGCTTGGTTGATCTCGACTACCTCGCCGGCGACGGGCGCATAGACCTCGCTCGCGGCCTTGACCGACTCGACGACGGCCGCCTCGGCGCCCTTGTCCAGTTTCTTGCCGACGGCGGGCAGCTCGACATAAACGATGTCGCCCAACTGCTCCTGCGCGTATTGGCTGATGCCGACGACCGCGGTGTCGCCTTCCAGCCGGATCCATTCGTGGTCGCGGGTATAGCGCGTGGTCATCTCGCACCTCGTCAGGAAACCTGTTTACGGAAATAGCGGTGGGGAACGAAGGGCAACGCGGTAACGGTGGCAGGCTGAACGCGATCGCGCACGGACACCTTGAGCATGGTGCCGGTCGCGGACAAGCGCGGCGGCACGTAGCCCATCGCCACCGGACGGCCGAGCGTCGGCGAAAAGCCACCACTGGTCACCGTGCCGATCGGGGCGCCGCCGTCGTCCATGATGACGGTGCCCTCGCGGGCCGGGGCACCATCGACCAAAAGACCGACGCGGACGCGGGCCGGCTCGCCCGAGAGTTCGGCCAGAATGCGGTGGGCACCGGGGAAATCGGCTGTCTCACGGCGGCGCCTGGAGACTGTGAAGGCAAGGCCGGCCTCGACCGGCGAAACGGTGGCATCGAGGTCGTGGCCATAGAGCGGCAAGCCCGCCTCCAGCCTCAATGTATCGCGAGCGCCGAGGCCGGCCGGGCGGACGCGCTCGTCGTCGAGGAGGCGCCGCCAGAGCGCGTCGGCGCGGTCGTGCGGAACGAGGAGCTCGAAGCCGTCCTCGCCGGTGTAGCCGGACCGAGAGATGACCAAGCGGGTGCTCGCGAACTCGAATGAGCCGTAGGACATGAAACCGAGGTCCACTGCCGCGGGGACCACTGCGGCAACGACGTCGGCTGCCTTGGGGCCCTGGAGGGCGAGGAGGGCGGACTCGTCGCTCCGGCGCAAGTGGGCGCGGCCTGCGGCGGCCTCGCCGATCAGGGCGAAGTCGGAATCCTTCGTGGCGGCGTTCACAACGATGTAGAGGGCTCCCGACGAGGCAGGATCGGCCGGTCGCGCCACAAGAAGATCGTCGAGAATGCCGCCGTCGTCGTTGAGGAGGACCGTGTAGCGCATTCGGCCCGGCGTCAGGCCGCGGATGTCACTGGGCGTCAGCGCCTCGACGATGGCGGCGACTTCCTCGTGATCGGCCTCGTCGTCGCCAGGGCGGTCGACGAGGACCAGGAACGACGGTCCCATGTGCGAGACGTCGAACAAGCCGGCGTGTGCGCGCGTCCACTGGTGCTCGGCGACGATGCCGGCGGCGTACTGGAGGGGCATGGAGTAGCCGGCGAACGCGACCATGCGCGCACCGAGCGCCCGGTGATGGCGGGTGAGCGGCGTTTCTTTCAACGGGGCTGCGGCGTCGGCCAACATTCAGTCCTCGACAGGCGACGGGGCTCGTGCGAACGGAATCGTCGGCGATCCGTCCGACGCCCCCTCTGTCTGAGGACCTGAGAGATTTCCCGCCCGGCCTTTGTCGTTCGCCGAGCGGCTACTCCTTCGGTGAACGGGCGCCAGCGCCCGCTGCTTTCCAGAGTGTCGCCGACCGTCCGGTCCCTTTTGCCTGAGAGTTTCCGGGGCGGTTGCTCCTTCGGCGCCCGCCTGCGCCCTTTGGGCGTGGCCTGGGTCTCTCCCGGCGGTCGTAGCGACCCGCCAACAACGGCGACAGGTCAACCGGGACGCGACTCCATCCCGGCTGCCGGCACTCTACGTTCGCTAGCGGGTGAGTCAATCAGCCGGTCGGCGGCGGGCCCTGGTCGAAGCCGACGAAGACGATCAGGTCGCGATCGTCTGGGGTGACATTGAAGACAATCTGATCGATGACCTGGCTGAAGTCGGCACCAAAATCCGGCCCGGAGACCGTGACCGGCACGCGGAATTCCTCGGTATAGAGAATGTTGCCGCCGTGTTGCTTCACGACGGCGACTCGCAGCGGCAATGTCACGTCGCCGGCACTGCCCTTGGGACCAGCGACGACGCGGCCGGCGACACCGAGCTTGATCGCCATGGTTTCGGCGTCGGGCGGATTGCATTCGCGGGCCGTCTTGGTGATCGACCCCTGAAACGTGACAAAGTCCGGCTCGTTCTCGTGGTTTCGCTGGTAGAGGACCAGCACCTCGGCGCCCGGCCGGATATTGACCGGCGGGCAGAAGCCCGACTTCAGGAAGAAATCGGCGTCGTACTCCTCTCCGTCGACGACAACCACACCGCCCTTCTCCAGCTTCTTGCCGAACATGCGGTCGGCGATCTTGCCGCGCTCGGCGCTGGTGGACGAGCACGCAGCGAGGAGACCGGCCCCGACGACGGCGGCGACGAGGCCCAAGACGGTGGGACCACGGAGCGCGGCGAAAGCGCTGAAACGAGCCCGCATGCGTTGATTCCCCTTCAATTTTGCGACCTTTCTATAGCAGCGGGGCGGCCGATTGGCGACCATTTGGCATCGATGCACCGATCGCTTGCCGGGCCTGCCAGCGGCCGCTAGGGTCCGAGGGGCCGGGACAACTGGGCGCTCGGCGGTGGAAGGTGTTGTCCACGAGATGCGATACGTGAGCACGCGCGGGCAGGCGCACGCGCTAGGATTCTCGGACGTTCTGCTCGCGGGATTGGCCCGCGACGGTGGGCTTTTTGTGCCCGAATCCTGGCCGCAGATGAGCACGCAAGACGTTGCGGACTTGGCCGGCCGACCGTACGCCGACGTTGCCTTCGAGATCGTACGGCCGTTCATCGGCGGCGAGATCCCGGACGACGAACTGCGTCGAATCTGTGTGTCAACCTACGCGAGCTTCCGCCACGAGGCGGTGGCGCCACTCGTTCAGCTCGCGCCCGGCCGCTGGATTATGGAGCTGTTCCATGGACCGACGTTCGCCTTCAAGGACATCGCCATGCAGCTCCTTGCCCGGCTGATGGACCACGTTCTGGCCAAACGGGGGAGCCGGGCGACCATCGTCGGCGCGACATCCGGCGATACAGGGGCGGCGGCGATCGAGGCCTTCCGCGGGCGCAACAACGTTGATGTGTTCATCCTTTTCCCAGAGGGGCGCATCTCGCCCATCCAGCGACGGCAGATGACCACTGCCGAGGCCGATAACGTTCACGCCATCGCCGTCAGCGGCACTTTCGACGACTGCCAGGCCATCGTCAAAGAGCTGTTCGGCAACATCGGGTTCCGCGAACGGACGGCGCTTGCCGGCGTCAACTCGATCAACTGGGCGCGAATCCTCGGCCAGATCGTCTACTACTTCACCGCCGCCGTCGCGCTCGGCGCCCCGGGGAGGCCAATCGCGTTCACCGTGCCGACCGGAAACTTTGGCAACGTTTTCGCCGGATACGCCGCCAAGCGCATGGGGCTGCCGGTCGCCAAACTGGTCGTCGCCACGAACGTCAACGACATCCTGGCGCGGACGCTGGAAACCGGCGAGTACAGGGTTGGTCCCGTGACGGCGACGACTTCGCCGTCGATGGACATCCAGGTCTCTTCAAACTTCGAGCGGCTGTTGTTCGAGGTCTACGACCGCGATGGGGTCGCGGTGGCCGGATTGATGGATGAGTTAAAACGTACCGGCGGTTTCGTGCTGTCGCAGGGGGCGCTCGAGCGGGTGCGAAGCGACTTCGAAGGCGGACGCGCCGACGAGGCGGAGACCGCTGCGGAACTCTCCGCGATCTATCGCGGCACCGGCTTCCTCGCCGACCCGCACACGGCGGTTGGTTTGGCCGTCGCGCGCCGTCTTGCCGAACCGGGCGTGCCCATGGTGGGTCTTGCCACCGCCCATGCCGCCAAGTTTCCTGAGGCCGTCACTGCCGCGACCGGGGTTAACGTGGGCGTGCCAAGGCAGCTTGCCGGCATCATGGACAAGCCGGAGCGCTTCGTCACCCTCGCCAACGACCGCGCGGCGGTCGAGGCGCATATCGTGCACAATACGCGGGCGATCGCCGAGAAAGTCTGATGCCATGAGCGTTCGTCTGACGCGCCTCCCCTCCGGCTTGTCTGTCGTCACGCACGACCTGGACCATTTGCACAGCGCGGCGCTTGGAGTCTGGGTAGGGGCCGGGTCGCGCTCGGAGCGCGACGAGGAGCACGGCTTATCGCACCTGCTCGAACACATGGCGTTCAAGGGGACGCGCACACGCTCGGCCGTCGACATCGCCGAACAGATCGAGGCTGTAGGCGGCGACCTCAACGCGACCACCAGCGTCGAGACGACCTCGTACTTCGCACACGTGCTCAAGGACGACGTGCCGTTGGCCCTCGACATCCTCGGCGATATCCTCAACAACTCGGTGTTCGACGCAAAGGAACTCGCCCGCGAGCAACACGTCATCGTCCAGGAGATCGGCGCGGCCGACGACACGCCCGAGGATCGCGTGTTCGACCTGTTCGCCGAGGCCGCTTACCCGGATCAGCCGATCGGCCGCACCATCCTCGGTACACCGCAGACCGTGCAAGCGGTCGCATCGCCAATGCTCGACGACTACCTCGATCGCCACTACCGCGCGCCAGCCATGGTGATTGCGGCGGCGGGGGCGGTCGACCACGACGCCATCATCGCGCTCGTAGAGGAGCAGTTCACAGATCTTGTCAGCCAGCCGGGGCCGGCGCCGACCCACGCCATGTACCGCGGTGGCGACCGGCGGGCGCGGCGCGACCTCATGGAAACGCAGATCATGGTCGGCTTCGAAGGGCGGCGGTACAAATCAGACAGCTTCTTCACCGCCCAGATCCTCGCCTCGATCGTCGGTGGGGGAATGTCATCCCGCCTCTTCCAGGAAGTACGCGAAAAGCGCGGGCTGTGCTATTCGATCTACGCCTTCCACTGGAGCTTCGCAGACACAGGCCTCTTCGGCGTGCACGCGGCCACGGGACCGGACGACATCGGCGAGCTAATGCCGGTGATCCTTGGCGAACTGGAACGCGCAGCTCACGACATCAACGCGGACGAACTCAACCGCGCCCGCGCGCAACTGAAAGCGGGCCTGCTGATGACGCTAGAAAGCCCGATGGCGCGCACGGGCCAGCTCGCCCGGCAGCTGCTTCTGTTCGGCCGACCGATCCCCGTCGAGGAAATCGTCGCCAGGATCGACACAATCACCGTCGCCGATGTGCGCAACCTCGCGGCAGCGATCGTCACCGGCAGCGCGCCGACGCTCGCTGCGGTCGGGCCGCTCGATGGACTGATCAGCCACGACAAGGTCGCCGCGCATTTTGGCGTCCACGCGGAGACGTGAGCAGGCGATCACGATGGCGTTCCTCCGCTCGATCTCGACCAACAACACGTGCCCGACGCTGCGCGGCGAGCAGGTCATGTTGCGGCCGCCGGAATTCTCCGACTACACGCCGTGGGCACGGCTGCGCGAGCAGAGTCGGGCGTTCCTATCACCATGGGAGCCGATCTGGCCGGCCGACGACCTCACCAAGCTCGCTTTCCGGCGGCGGTTGCGCCGCTACCAGCGGGAGATCCGCAACGGCACGGGCTACCCCTTCTTCGTCTTCTCGATGGACGGCGAGACGCTGCTCGGCGGCCTGACGCTCGGCCAGATCCAGCGCGGGGTCACCCAGTCGGGCGTGCTCGGCTACTGGATCGGCGAAATCTATGCCGGCAAGGGCATGATGACGGACGCGGTCAGGACCGTGGTGCGGTTTTCCTTCGACAGGTTGCAATTGAATCGGATCGAAGCGGCCTGCCTGCCGCGCAACATCGCCTCCGTCCGCCTCCTCGAAAAGGTCGGATTCTCGCGCGAGGGCTACGCCCGAAAGTACCTCTGCATCGACGGCCGCTGGCAGGATCACGTTCTCTATGGGCTGGTGCGCGACGACCCACGGTGCTGACAGCCGGCTACGGGGAAGGCTTGGCAAGTGCCGTAGCGCTTTGTCGCGCTACCGAGGCCGGAGGTGTAGTCTTGCGAATCGCTCTCGACGCACGGGGGATCGGTTGTCGCGCGCGGCCAGGTTCGCGGTCCTCGTCCTCTCGGCACTGACGTTCGCGATCGCGTGTCAACCGGCGCGGGCGCTGGAAGCTGTCGCGGTGCCGCTCGACGCGCGCACGCTCGATCTCACTTCGGCCGTTCAGCTCTTCCGGCAATCCGAGGATCGCGTTCAGGTCTCGACGGCACCAGGAGCGGACGGCATCGTTCGCCGCATCGAGGTCAGGGCGCGCGAGACGACCGGCGTAACGTTCTGGGCGGTGTTCGCGCTGGTCAACAACGGCGACGAGCAGATCGACCGCCTCCTGGTGGCACCGCATTTCCGGCTGGCGGGCTCGGGGCTGTTCTGGCCTGACCTCGGAGCGTCGCGGATCGCCGCGATCACACCGAGCCAGGGCTTCGCCCCCGACCGGCAGCCAAGCCAGGAGGCGGACGTGTTCCGGGTGACCTTCGATCCTGGGACGGTAGTGACGTTCGTGGCCGAGTTGCGCACCGCCGAGCTGCCGCAGCTCTACCTGTGGGACGGCGACGCCTACAAGGACTCGGTCAACAGCTACACGCTCTATCGCGGCATCGTGCTCGGTATCTCGGGACTGCTGGCACTGTTTCTGACCATCGTTTTCGTGGTCAAGGGCACCGCACTGTTCCCGGCGACGGCGGCGCTCGCGTGGGCGGTGCTCATCTATCTGTGCATCGATTTCGGCTTCTGGAACCGGGTCATCAACGTGGCGCCCGGCGCCGACCAGACGTGGCGGGCGGGTGCCGAGGTGTTCCTGGCGGCGACGTTGGTCATCTTCACGTACACCTACCTCAATCTCAACCGCTGGCACGTCCGCTACAGCCACCTGACCATCGGCTGGCTGATCGGCCTCGCCGTGCTTATCGGGGTGGCGGTGATCGAGCCGCCGGTGGCAGCGGGCATCGCCCGTTTCTCCATCGGACTCACCGGCGTGCTCGGATTCGGGATCATCGTCTATCTCGCCACCCACAAGTTCGACCGCGCGATCATGCTGATCCCGACCTGGGCGCTGCTCCTCGTGTGGACATTCGCGGCGCTGCTGACGGTCACAGGCCGGCTGGTCAACGACGTCGTCCAGCCGGCGCTCGCTGGCGGGCTGGTGCTGATCGTGCTGCTGATCGGGTTCACGGTGATGCAGCACGCGTTCGCCGGCGGGACCACCGTGCAGGGCCCGCTCGGCGACACCGAACGCAAGGCGTTGGCCCTGACCGGGGCTGGCGACATCGTGTGGGACTGGGACGTCGACCGCGACCGCATTTACACAGGACCGGAGGCGGAGGATTTGCTTGGCCTCAAACGGCGGGCGCTGGAGGGGCCGGCGCGTGACTGGCTCGAGATTCTCCATCCAGGGGACCGCGACAGGTTCCGGACGACGCTCGACACGGCGGTCGAACTCAAGCGCGGGCGCATCGCCCAGGACTTCCGCCTGCGCTCGGAGGACGGCCATTACCGCTGGTTCCATCTCAGGGCGCGGCCGGTGCTCGGCGCCGACGGTGAGGTGCTGCGCTGCGTGGGGACGCTGCTCGACGTGACGGAGGAACGCAACGCCGAGGAGCGGCTGTTGCACGACGCCGTCCACGACAACCTCACTGGCCTGCCCAATCGTGAATTGTTCGTCGACCGCCTGCGTGCCGCGATCACCCGCACCAATACCGAGGGAGCGGCGCGACCGTCGGTATTCACCCTCGACATTGATCGCTTCAAGCAGATCAACGACGGGTTCGGCATCGCCGTCGGCGATTCGCTCCTGCTCACAATCGCCAGGCGACTGGCGAGGCTGTTGAAACCGCAGGACACGCTCGCCCGCCTCGACGGCGACCAGTTCGCGTTCCTCCTAATCTCGGAGAGCCAGCCCGAGCGGATCGCCGCGTTCGCCGAGTCGGTCAGACGGACGCTCAGGGCGCCGATCACCCTCGGCGAGAAGGAAATCTTCCTGACCGCCTCGATCGGCAT
>CAYTXI010000029.1:0-24943 GCA_964441935.1 uncultured Bauldia sp. | reverse complement strand
CGGTCGACTACGTGCGGGTCTGTGACGCCATCGGCGTCGGCTACTGGTACATCCCGGGAACCGACACCTGCCTGAAGGTCGGTGGCTACGTGCAGTTCGACATCAACATCCACAGCTCGTCGGACACGGTGGGCGGCACTCTCACCCACTCGGCAACTTGGGACTTCGTGACGGAAGCTGGTGTTGAATTCACCGCCAAGTCGATGACCGAATACGGCGTCCTCACGGGCTACGTGAAGTTGGTCGGGTCGTCGAACAACGGTGCAGCCTCTGTCACCACCTCAGTTACTGGCGCGGAGGCGTCGCTCAACCGCATCGTGTACGTTGACAACGCCTATCTCGAGCTCGGGCCGGTGCTCGCCGGCTACACCGGGTCGACCTACGACTACGGTGGTGGTTACTCGGACACGACGTGGCGTTCGGACCAGAAGACGGACCAGATTCGCCTCACTTGGGCGATGAGCGGCTTCGGTCTGATGCTCGGCGTCGAGGATCCGCGTGATCGCTGGGGCACGTCGTTGGCCTCGTCCTACTCCATGCCCGACATCATCGGCGCGATCACCGCGTCGCAGGGCAATTGGGACGGCAAGCTGTCGGCGGGCTTCGGGCAGACCTCCTCTGGTTCGGTCTGGGGCGTGAACGCGGGGATCACGATTGGGCTCGACTCGATCGCGCCGGGCGACGGCCTCATCCTCAACGCCTCCGTTGGCAACGCGGCGTCGTGGGTGCAGGGCACCGGTGCGGGTGACCCGGCGGGTCCGGGGTTGGGCGTGACGCAGTGGGCGGGGTTCGCGTCGTTCCAGCACTTCTGGTCGCCGACGGTGTCTACGGCGTTGACTGGCACGGTCGCTGGTGGCACCGGGTTGACGACGGCTTGGGGTGTTGGCGGCAACTTGGTGTGGGCTCCTGTCACCGGCTTCGAAGCCAGCGGACAGCTCACCTATGCCAACGTCGGGGGCACGGGTGCGTGGGGCGGCAGAATCCGCTTGAAGCGCTCCTGGTAGCCTAGACCGACCCAACAGGCTCGGACCTGAACGAAAAGGCCCGGCGGAGCGATCCGCCGGGCCTTCGATTTTCCCCAATTTGCGCCCAGTCTCCGTGGCATGACCCTGTCGGCCGCGGATGCCGTTCGGCGTTGACGACGGCTTGCGGTGGGTACCGGCGTTGGGAATATTGTCAACGTCTCATGTGAGCTGGTTGGCCGCCCGTGCCGGTGGTGCCGTCAAGGTCGCGTTGCGGGACGCTGTTGCGATGGAGGCTTGGTCACGGCGCCGCAATCGTGATTGAGGTTTTCCGGGCGCTGGGAGAGCGTGTGGCATGAACTGGCAAAGGTGGATTCGTCCCGGCCTGGTTGTCACCGCCATCATTGCAATTTTCGCGGTCGTCATGGAAGCCGGGACCATCGAGCGCGACCTCGGGACTCGGGTCGCGGCGCGACTAGCAGCCGAGGGCCAGGGTTGGGCATCGGTCGAGGCCTCCGCCCGCGACCTGACCATCCGCGGCACGGCGCCGTCGACCGAGTCTCAGGCGCTGGCGGTTCGCCTGGCGGCTGAGGTTCGCGGCGTGCGCGCGGTTGGCGACGACAGCGAACTCTTGCCCTTGGCCTTGCCGTATGTGTGGTCGGCCCGATGGGATGGCCAGTCGATTGTGCTGGCCGGCGCGGTGCCCTCGCAGGGGTTGCGTGCTTCGGTCCTCGCGGCAGCGCGTCGAGCGTTCCCCGAGGCCGAAATCCTGGATGGCATGGAGCTCGCGCGTGGGGCTACGCCAGCGTTCAATACCGCCACTACGTTTGCGTTCGAGCAGTTGTCGGAGCTTGCCGTTGGCATGGTCACGTTGACGGACGCGACGCTCGCGGTTTCCGGGAGGGCGGCCGACGCGGATTCCTACGCGGAGGTCCGGAGCGCGCTCGCCGGCGAACTGCCGTCGCCGATGGGTCTCGGCCCCGTCGAGATCTTGCCGGCTCCCGCCGATCCGTTTGTGTGGTCGGTCAGTCTTGATGAGAACGCCGCCACTCTCGCTGGGTTCGTGCCTAACGAACTCGTTCAGAAGAGCCTGGTGGAGACCATCCGGGTGATGTTTCCGGGCCTACCGGCGGTCGACCAGACGGCGATCGCTTCGGGCGAGCCAGCGGGATTTGCCGAGGCGGCGCGCTTTGCGATCGAGGCGCTGACCCGGCTCAGCCGCGGCGGGGCGACGCTCGACGGACTCACGCTCGACATCGCTGGCGTCGCCAAGAGCGTCGACGACTACGAGGCATTGCGGGCGATCATCGCCGGACCGCTGCCGGTGGGCATGCAGGTGATCGCCGCGGACGTCGCTCCGGCGATGGCATCCGAATACGGGTGGCGGGGCGAGATCGCCGAGGGCAGGGTTACGCTCAGCGGCTTCGTTCCGTCGCAGGAGCGCCGCGCCGAGCTGGCGGAGTTGGCGCGTGATTTGTTCAACGGAGCGACCGTGGACGATCGCGTCCACGTGGCGGCCGGCGAACCGCTCATGGACTGGATCGGGGCGATCAAGTTCGCCATGGGGCAGCTTGCCAAGCTTCATCGCGGCAGGGTCGCCCTCGGCGACAAGACGTACTCTATCCAGGGCGAGGCGGCGAACGCGGACGCATACCTGGCTATCCTCGACGCCAACGCCCGTACGTTGCCCGCCAGCCTCGAGCTGGAAAAGGCCGATGTCGTGCCGCCGCATGCCGCACTGTACCGTTTCGTTGCAGTGCGTCGTGGGCGTGGGGTCGTCCTGGCGGGGCACGTCCCCGGCGAAGAAGGGAGGCGGGACATCCTGGCCGCGGCCCGCCGCAACTTCGGTGCGGTGCCGGTCATCGACGATCTGGCCCTTGCCAGCGGCGCGCCGGACGGATTCGTGGAGGCTGCGATAGCGGGCGTGCGTGCCGTGAACCGGTTGACCGGCGGGCGCGTTGCAATGGTCGGCCAAGCGGTGACCATCGAGGGGCTCGCTTATCACCCGGCGGCCGCAGAGGAAATCGAAGCCGACTTGGAGGCCACAGTGCCCGCCGGGTACACGGTGACCAGCCGGACGGTGTCCACAGGCCAGCCGAGACAACCCGTCGCCACCGACCATTGCGGCGACCTCCTGCAGGCGGTCCTGCACACCGGCAGCATCGAATTCAGCGGCGACCGGGCGGATATCGCGCCTGACAGCTACGGGGTGCTCGACCGCGCTTCGTCGCTGCTCACGCGTTGTCGCGATGCTATCGTCGAGATCGGCGCACACAGCGATTCGGACGGCTCGGCGTCGGACAACCGTGAACGCACGCAGGTGCGCGCCGAGGCGATCGTCGATTTTCTGGTAGACGCCGGCGTCAAGCGGGAGCGGCTGGCCGCGGTCGGCTACGGTGAGGATCAGCCTATCGCCGACAACAGCACGCCGGAGGGCAAGGCGGCCAACCGGCGAATCGAGTTCACCGTCGAACTTCAGGGTGGCGGATGATGCTCTACGTGATCGCAAACTACTGGCCGTTTCTGGCGGTGGCCCTGGCCGTCGGGGTCGTGGTCGGCTGGTGGTACCAAAACCCGCGCAGCGCCGACGAAATGACGGCGTGGCTCGAACGCGGACCGGATGAGCGGTGATCTGGCATTTCCTCGAAGTGTGGCTGTTTGTGGTCGCCTCTTTCGCGGTCGGCTGCGCGATCGGTGCGCTGGTGTACGACATTCTCGCCCGCACCAGCCTGGCGACCGCTCAGCGCGCGATCGCGGACTCGATCGGTGACGTCGTCGACCGCATGAAGGATCGTCTCGGCGTCGGGCCGGTCTGGAGCCACCGGCGAGTTGCCGCCAGCGCCGGGATGGACAGCGGGCACGGGTCCGACAACGAGTACGCGTCCCCGGTAGCGGAGCACACTGGAACGACGGGCCGCGCCGACGCGAGAGCGGAACACCCGGCGATGGCGGACAGGACCCCCTCCGCCGGGCCGGTCGAAAGGTGGCAACCCGCTGAGGACCGCAGTGCGCCGACTCCGGTTCGGCCGCCGGCCGAGACCGCGCCTTCGGCAACAGTGCGGTGGGCGCTTCCGGCTCCCTCCATAGCGCCGGCGGGGGCGGCGAGAGGGGCAGGGGCCGCCGCCGGGTCGGCCCGGGCCAGCCGAGAGATCGTCCCCAAGCGGCCAGCAACCCTGAGGGAGCCACGCAACGGCGTGCCGGACAACCTGCAGCGGATCAGGGGCATTGGCGAGCGCAACGAAAAGCGTCTCAACGCGCTCGGCATCTTCCATTTCGGTCAGATCGCCGCATGGACACCGGCCGAGATGCGTTGGGTCGCGCAGCGTCTTGCCTTTCCGGAGCGAATGGAGCGCGACGACTGGATCGGGCAGGCCATGGTGCTGGCAAGCGGCAGTGACACGGGTCTGACCAAGTCGTGGGAACGGCGGCGGATGCGACGGCTGCAGCAGCGGATGTTGATGGGGCAGGACGAACTGTACGACGACGACGACGATGAGGAGGACGATGAGACCTAGTCTCAGGCCGACGAGGCGGGCGCGTCGAGGTCGTAGCCGGCTTCAGGACGCGGAACGACGGCCTCGGGGGGCGGACCAGCGCCTTCCATGGCGGTGATGAATGCCGAGATCTGGTTGAGCACCTGGCCGCCACGCAATTGCGGTGCGTGGCCCTGATCGGCAACGGTCAAGGTTTCAACGTGCGGGTGCCTGGCAGCCATGGCGGCCACCGTTTCCGGCGACAGGAGATCCGAATTCTCGCCGCGCAGCACCAGGACCGGAATCGCCTTCAGCGCCTCAAACTCGTCCCACATCGTCGGCACCGGCTGATCGAGCTCAATCCCCTGCAGGGTCCGGGCCAGGGCCGGATCGTAGTCGTTCGTCGGTCGGCCGCCTTCGTCGCGATAGGTCAGCCGCGCGAATGCGTCCCAGTCGGTGTCGTCCATAGCGGTGAACTGGCCGCCGTGAAGGCGGTGCTGGATACGCGCGGCGTCCGCCCAATCGTCTGGAGCCGGTGTCTGGCCGACGTAGCTCTTGATTCGGGCAAGCCCGCGGGGCTCGATCGCCGGGCCGATGTCGTTCAGCACCAAGGCAGCAACCGTCTGCGGGCGCGCCACGGCCATCAGCATGCCGACGATGCCGCCGCGTGAGGTGCCGGCGACTACGGCCCGGGAAATACCAAACCGCGCCATGCCGTCGAGCGCGTCGGTCATTTCGACGAGCGGATTGTAGTTGTCGGAGTCATCGTCCCATTGCGAACGCCCGCGGCCGCGATAGTCAAAGGCAACGACGCGGCGCGGCCGGTGACGATGGCCGGCGAGGTGGATGGCCACCTCGTGAAAATCCCGGCTGTTGCGGGTGAGGCCCGCCAGGCAAACGACCGGCGTCCACGGCGACAGCCGGTCGCCGTAGTCCCGGGCGAACAGCGTCAGACCGTCGGTGCTGGTGAACGTCACCTCACGCAGCGGCGGCTCGCCGGCGGCCGGTTGTGAGTCGTCGGACATGGGGGCTTGCGAATCCTGGGCCATCAGACGCGGACTCAACGCGCGGACGTGACCCGCGTCAACGGGCTCCGCCGCGGGTGAGGTCGGTCTCGATCACCAGCGCCTGCGATTCTAGGCGGGTGCGATAGACCTGCAGGTTCTCCATTGCGCGCTGGACGTAGTTGCGCGTTTCGGTGAAGGGAATCAGTTCGATCCAGTCGACCACGTCGACCTTCGGATCGCGGGGGTCGCCGTGGCTTTGAATCCATTCGGCGACACGGCTGGCGCCCGCGTTGTAGGCAGCGAAGGTCATGACGTACGAACCACCAAAGCGGTCAATGAGGGCGCCCAGGTGGGCGGCGCCCAAGGTCGCGTTGTAGGCCGGATCCGAGGTCAGCCGGTCCCGCGAATAGGACACGCCGATCAGGCGCGCGGTCTCTTTGGCGGTGGCCGGCATGAGCTGGAGAAGCCCACGTGCGCCGGCACCGCTCACCGCCCTGGTGTTGAAGCGGCTTTCCTGGCGGGCGATGGCGTAGACGATCGACCGTTCGACCGTCAGGGTGTCGGCGGACGTTGGGATCGCGCTGATCGGGAACGCGAGCGAGTCGACCGGCAGACCGTTGCCGGCGGCGAGGATGCCGACCTGCAGAGCGATCTGATCCTCGTCGTTGTCTTCGGCCATGGCGGCAAGCAGTCCGACTTCGGCCGGATCGGTGAGGGTCTCGGCCAGGTGGCGGTAGAACAAGTCGACGTGCTCGGTCTCGCCCGCCGCAGTCAGGTGTTGGATGACCTGGACCAGTTCCCGCGCCGCGAAGCGTTCGCGGGCGGCGGCGTCGGCCGGCGGCGGGCGGGCGATGGCAAGGTGGCTGCGGCCGAGGCGCGCCGAGGCAAGCTGTCCGTAAAACGTCGTCGGGAAGCCCGCGGCCCGCGTGAAATGGAGCTTTGCCGCTTCGGCGTCGTCGCCGGCCGCGGCGGCGCGGCCGAGCCAGTACTCGGCTCGCGACAGGCTCAGAGGCCGTGTCGATATGGCGGCGATGTTCGCGAAGTGGCGCCCGGCGGTCGCGGGATCGTGCAGGTACCGGAGCGCGTACCAGCCGGCGTGGAACTCGGCTTCCGCGCGCAAGGCGCTCGAACGGGCCGCGTGGCCGGCGGCGATCTCGTAGGCGCGTTTCGCGTCACCCTCGTCGAGCACCGCGCGGGAGACCAGTCGCCGCTCGATCCACCATGCGTCGGGGTCGACGAGAACCTTCGGGTCGCGTGGCGCGGCGATCATCAGTTCGGCCGCCCGCTTGATCTTGTTGGCCCGGCGCAGCCCCTGGATGCGAGAATAAACGACAACGGGGTCCTTCTGCACCGCCGAGGTGAGCTTATCGAGCGATTTCCGAGCGCTTGACTTGCGTTTGATGACCGCAGCCACGGCGTTCGCAAGGGCGCGTTGGTTTTCGTCCAAGTGCGCCGCGGCGCGCAACGCCCCTGCGGAGCGCTCGGCGTAGAGCAGTCGGTCCATGCGCGCCTTGTGGTCGGCGCTGGTCAAGAGGCCGGAGAACTCCTTGAGGACGGCCTTCTCGATGGACGGCGTCAGGTTCTCTTCGCGCCAGTATCGGCCGATCAGCTTGGCGGCGTCGCTCTTGCGACCGGCGTCGACAAAGGCACGGGCGAGCAAGATGGTGGCGTCGTTGGAGGTGGGTGTCGTGCCGCCCAGCGCCTTGATGAGTTCTGCGCTGGGCGGCCGTTCGCGAACGAGGGCCTGCTCGTAGCGCAATTGCAACAGGCCCTGGCCCGGCCAGTCGGACAGCTTCTGCTTGATTTCGGCGATACGCGCCGATGGCACTTGCTTGTCGCCGCTCACTGCAACCAGCCACTCGACGATCTTGATGTCCGTCCGGTTGGGCAGGGCGTAGGCCGCGACCATTGCCGCTGCCGGATCGCCGTTTGCAAGCAGTCTCAAAGCGACGTTGAGGCCGGCGGAACCGAGGATCGCGTCCGAGTCCTGCCTGGGGGTTGGAGTCGGCACTTCGTTCGCTGCTAGGGGCTCGCCGGCTTGCGACTGTTCGCTGTCCTCGTATGCGGCTGCCTCATTGGCTTCCTCGTCGGTGATCACCGATTCGATCGCACTTGGCCCCTGTCGATTCGGATTGAGCCGCGGAAGAGGGACGGCATCGCCCCCGCGCAGGACCGGAACGGGTACGTCGGATGCCGCCAGACCGCCTGTCGGAAATAGCGCGGCTGCGGCGATTGCGCCCGCCATCAAAGGGCGGAGCGGCAAGCGCGATCCCGATCGCCAGGCAAACCCGATTCTCATCGATTTCGCGCGTCCTTCCGGTCCCAAGTCAGCGCGCCCCCGCCCGGCGGATGACGCTCAAAACGCACCATTATCCCGATCCGCCACTGTGTTGCCAGACTATGGCGCGGTGGTGAAGGATTGCTCAATGATCGAGGCTGGGTTGTTGCTCCGCCCAAGGCCCGGGACTATGGTCGCGGCCCAGGGAAACAGCCGAATTTGTCGACATTTCGGCCGGGGAGGGATGCTCCATGTTCAAGGGTTCGCTCACCGCGCTGGTCACGCCGATGCGCGACGGCCGATTCGACGAGGACGTGTTCCGCGCCTTCGTCGACTGGCAGATCGGCGAGGGCACAAACGGTCTGGTGCCAGTCGGAACCACTGGCGAGAGCCCCACGCTCAGCCATGACGAACACAAGCGCGTGGTGGAAGTCTGCGTGGAGGTCGCGGGAGGCCGGGTCCCGGTGATCGCCGGGGCGGGCTCGAACAATACCCACGAGGCGATCGACCTTGCTCGTTTCGCCGAAAAGGCCGGGGCCGACGGTCTTTTGGTCGTGACGCCGTACTACAACAAGCCCAGCCAGGAAGGGCTCTACCAGCACTACAAGGCGATCAACGACGCAGTCGGAATTCCGATCATCATTTACAACATCCCGCCGCGCTCGGTCGTCGACATGTCGGTCGATACCATGGCAAGGCTGTTCGAGCTGAAGAACATCGCGGGGGTCAAGGACGCGACCGCCAAGCTCGACCGCGTCAGCTTGCAGCGCCACGCCATGGGGCCGGAGTTCAATCAGCTTTCCGGTGAGGACGGCACGGCGCTCGCCTTCATGGCGCACGGCGGCCACGGTTGCATCTCGGTGACCTCGAACGTCGCCCCAAAGCTGCTGGCGGAATTCCAGGCGGCGTGCCTTGCGGGCGACTTCGCCACGGCGCTCACCTACCAGGACCGGCTGATGCCGCTCCACAAGGCGCTGTTCATCGAGCCCAGCCCAGCGGGTGTGAAGTACGCCCTGTCGGTGATCGGCAAGACAAGCGACGAGCTGCGCCTGCCGCTGGTCAAGGTTTCCGAACCGACCAAAGTAGAAATCCGCTCGGCGATGGTGCACGCCGGATTGATCAACTGATCCGATGGCGGCCAGGAAGGACAAGCCGACGGTCAGAGCCGCGGCCGTCAATCGGCGCGCGCGTTTCAACTATGTCATCGGACAGACGTTGGAGGCCGGGGTTGCGTTGAAGGGCTCGGAAGTCAAGTCTTTGCGGGAGGGGCGCTCGAACATCGCGGATTCCTACGCCGGCGAGCGTGGCGGCGAGCTCTGGCTCTACAACGCCTACATCCCGGAATATCTGCAGGCCAACCGCTTCCAACACGAGTCGCGCCGGCCGCGCAAACTGCTGCTCCACAAGCGGGAAATCGGGCGGCTGATCGCTGCGGTCAATCGCGAGGGAATGACCCTCGTGCCACTCAAGATTTACTTCAACGAAAAGGGTCTTGCTAAGGTTGAGCTTGCGGTTGCTCGGGGCAAGAAGCTACATGACAAACGCGAGACAGAAAAAAAGCGGAGCTGGGAGCGGGAGAAGGCGCGGCTGATGCGGGAGAAGGGGTGACGGGGCGCCGCCGTCGGAAAAGAATGCCTCGCGCGGCGGCGGGCTGATGATGCCGCGGTCGACGAAGGGAGCACCGGTGCCTTTGGCAATCGTCGCGTGCGGTGGGCCTCACCACAGTTGCCGCACCCTTTTGCGTCCTGCGCAGTAATTGAGATGATGGTATAGGCCATTCTTCTCTCCTCAGGTCGTGGTGGTGGCTGAGCGGTCGCGGGTCCCCTTGGCCGGTCAAATTCGGTATACGTGCTAAGTCTTTGTTCAGGGACCAACAAGGGCCGCCCCGCAAGCCGTGTACGTTCGCAATTTCGAAGAACAAATACGGGCTTCGCCAGACCGCCCGTGCGTTCTCTTGGAGGAGCGCACGGTGACTCGTGCTGAACTGGGTGCGGAGGTCGCAGGCACGGCGGCCGAGTTGCACCGGCTGGGCCTACGACCCGGCGATGTCGTGGGCGTGACCATCGGTGATGACTGCCACCACCTGATCGTCTCGCTGGCCCTGATGCGGCTCGGCTGCCCGCACCTCGTTCTGCCTACCTATGAGCCGGTACCGTATCGGGAGGAACTCGCGCGTCGCGTCGGCGCGGTCGCGGTGATCGCGCAAAGTGCGGACGCTGGCTTTGACGGGATCCCGTCTGTGCTTGCGCCGGAGTTGCCGGCGGCCGGCGCCGCCGCGCAGTCGGCGCTGCCGCCACTTCCGGGCAACGATGTGGTCTGCACCTATATCGCCAGTTCCGGTTCGACTGGACTGCCCAAGCTGGTGCCGCTCACCCATTCGCAGTTGTTTCTGCAGTCGGTGGCGTTCCACGGTGCGGGGCAGGCCGAAACCTATTTCCGTCCGGCATCCATTGAGTTCAACAATTCCAAGCGTCAGCGGCTGTATGTTCTGGCAACGGGTGGAGCCAACGTCTTCGCTGACGCGAATCGAGAGCAGGCCATCGAAACCTGCCGCCGACACGCGGTCACCTTGTTTGCACCAGGCCATGCCCGGGCGCAGGCGATGGCCGAGAGGGAGGGCGGCCTGACCGCTCCACTGCCTGCAGAAACGGAGCTGCGGCTGGACGGCGCACCGGTGAGCCGGCAACTCCGTCAGGGAATCATCGCCAAGCTGACGGCGCGCCTAAATGTCACCTATGGGGCTACCGAGGCCGGGTCTATCGCCTCCGCGGGCCCCGATATGCACGAAATGGATCCGGACATTGTAGGGTTGGCTCGACCGGGCATCGAACTCGCCGTCGTCGATTACGACGGGCGCCCCGTTCCCGATGGCGCGACCGGCGATGTCCGCCTGCGCGGCGATGCGGTCGTTACCGACTATGCTAATGATCGAGAGGCAAGCGCCCGCGCCTTCCGCAACGGTTGGTTCTATCCGGGCGATCGCGGGCGGCTGCTCGACGGTCGCTATCTATGCGTCGAAGGTCGCGCCGACGGGATGATGAATCTCGCCACGATCAACGTGTACCCCGCCGAGATCGAGCGGGTAGTGCGCGCATTGCCCGGCGTTGTCGAGTGTGCAGCCTTCTCGGTCAGCCTGCCCGGGTTTGGCGACGTACCGCTGGTAGCGGTGGTCGCCAGGCCGCCTGCGACGGAGCAGGGTATTCTCGGTGAAGCACGGGCACACCTCGGTCTGCGTGCGCCGCGCAAGGTTTTTCTTGTCGACTCGTTGCCGCGCAACGCGGTCGGCAAAGTCGCTCGTGCCGAACTCGCTGACTTCGTCAAACCCGCACAACGTTGAATGCAAGAACTGAGTGTATGTCGCCCCAATCCGGCCATAACCTGACGCAGATCGTCGCCGAGGCAATTGTCCAGTGCGGGCTGGTTCTGGAAGGTGTCGACGATCCGTCCGACACGGAGGCGGTGATGGCCCGATCCTTCCTGGAATTGGGCTTCGACAGCCTCAACCTGATGGAGTTTTGCATCGCGATTTCGCTTGAGACCGGCATTGATCTGGACGTTGGCAAACTCGAAACCCTGAGGACGCCGGCGGCCGTTGTCGAATTTTTGGCGAAGCGGACGTGAGCCCGTTTGTAGATCGGATCGCCGGTCTGGTTTCGTCCGCGCACAGCGATCCCGAGTACTACCAAATACTCATCGATATCCAGAAGACCGCCACGCCATTCGAAGTCCAGGCGCTTTTGGAGGTGGCCCGGTCGTGGCCGCCGGCATTAGCGGATCGGGTCGGCCGGCTGTCGGCGATGATGATGAGGAATCATCCGACGTTGAGCCCGCACAAACGCACGGTCATCAACGACGCGCTAACGCTGTACGCTCAACCCGGTGCTCGCGCCCTCGTCCTCGGATTCACAGGTCACCGGGGCCTCCTTTTCATGCCCGTGGCGGTGACACTGCAATACTTTGCGGGTGGGTGCGATTTGCTGGTTCTACGCGATCCGGCCAACGCGGGTTTCGGCCATGGCATTGCCGGGTACGCCGCGTCGTTCCCCGCGCTGGCAGCGTCGGTCAGGCGCGACCTCGAACTCGACCGTTATGCCGGTGTTCGCTGTTTCGGCACCAGCGGCGGCGGTGGTGCGGCGCTGGCAGCGGGACTCCGCCTCGGCGCGACCAGCGCTGTCAGCTTCAGCGGCCATTTCACGGCGTCCGCCAACCATGCGGAACTCCGCCAAGCGCCGCCCGACATCGACACCATCATTCGCGAGGGCCCAGGCGACGGCGACCGCTTCTTTGGCGTTTTTGGAGCCGATAACAAGCGCGATCTCAAGAACGCCGTGGAACTCGAGGAAGCCCTCGAATTGACGTTGTGGCCGGTTGAGCACGTCTCCTCCCACAACGTCGTTTTTGCGCTTCACACGAGCGGTAATCTCGATGAAGTCATGCGCGAGACGGGCCTCAACACCTGATAGGTTTCAGTGTGGGTTTCATGTAGATGCAAGCCCGTCGCGAATGGCCCCAACCGCAGACCTGAACATCACCTCGGTGAGCCGCCCCGTGTTCGTGTTGTAGCGGGAGCAGTGGTAACTGTCGAAGAGCCTCAGGCCGCCTCCCGCGTCATGGACGGCGCCGTGGGCGAAGGGCGCGTCGCGCCGGCGCAGGCCGAGGGCGTCGACGACGCTGTCGTGGGCGATGCGGCCGAGGGCGAGGATGGCGCCGAGGCGGGGCATTGCGGCGACGGTCGCGGCGAGGAACGGCCGGCAGGTGCGGACCTCCGCCGGTGTCGGCTTGTTCTCCGGCGGGACGCAGCGGACGGCGTTGGTTACGGCCGTGTCGACCAGGGTTAGGCCGTCGTCGACCCGCGCTGCGTAGGCACCCCGGGCGAAGCCGAAGTCGATCAGCGTGCGGTAGAGGAGATCGCCGGCATAGTCGCCGGTGAACGGACGGCCGCTCCGGTTGGCCCCGCGCAGGCCCGGCGCGAGGCCGACCACCAACAGGCGGGCGTCTTGATCGCCGAAGGTCGGCACGGGGGCGTTGTGCCAACCTGGTTCGGCAACCCGCCAGCGCTCGCGAAAGGCATTGAGACGCGGACAAAGCGGGCAGTCGCGACCGGGCTCGCAGGCGGTCGCAGCCGCGTCGCGGGCGGGGGGCAACGGGCCGTCAGCCGGTCAAAACGCGTCGTCTTCCTCGAATTCCTCCTCGAACGTCGAAGCCTGCGCGCGCTCCGCCTGCCGCTGCGCACGCTCGGCGGGGTCGCGGCCGACCTTGGACTGGAGCGTGGCGAGATCGATGAAGTTGTCGGCCTGGCGGCGCAATTCGTCGGCGATCATCGGAGGCTGGGTCGAAAGGGTCGAGACGACGCTCACCTTGCGGCCCTTGCGCTGGACGACTTCGACCAGGGAGCGGAAATCACCGTCGCCCGAGAACAGCACGAAATGATCGATGTGGTCGGCCATCTCCATGAGGTGGACGGCGAGCTCGATGTCCATGTTGCCTTTGATCTTGCGGCGTCCCGAGGCGTCGACGAATTCTTTAGTCGGTTTGGTGACGACGGTGTAGCCATTGTAGTCGAGCCAGTCAATTAGGGGACGGATCGACGAGTATTCTTGATCATCGGCCAGCGCCGTGTAGTAATACGCGCGGAGAAGATAACCCCGAGACTGGAATTCTTGCAAGAGTTTCTTGTAATCTATGTCGAAACCGAGGGACTTCGCCGTAGCATAGAGGTTGGCGCCGTCGATAAACAAGGCGATCTTTTCGCGTGGGTCAAACATATTCATGCCTTCCGGTGTCGTTTGCTGCTACCTAAAGGCGCCGCTGCGAAACGCGTGCCCGGGATACGGGCTTAATTGGGGGCGCGTGGCGGTGCTTCTGATGGCCGGGCGGCTAGCTCCGGCAGCGCTATTGCCTTTTGTGTGTCAGCAAGAAAACGGATCAATCAATTTCGGCCTATGAATGTGGCACCTTGGACAGCGCATTTACCCAAAAAGCGGGCGCGTGTCACGGGCTCTCTGCTCCTCGACTCCGGCGGGCTGCCGACAAGGTTGACAAGTTGGTGACCGAGGCGACGGGGGAGCGCTTTCTGGGCTCACTCGAGCCCGAAATCGGCCTTGGTGAATATGGACGCCAAGGTAATGCCTTGCGCCCCAAGGTTTTCCGTTGCGCCTTCATTGCGGTCGACGACCGACAGCGCCCAGCTGACCTTGAAGTCACGCTGGGTTTTGGCATTGGCGATCGCTTTCAATATGGAGTTGCCGCTGGTGGTCACGTCATCGACCATCAGCACCTCCGACCCCGGCGGCAGTTCGCCGTCGATCAGTTCAAGCGCGCCATGGGATTTCGCCCGCTTGCGAACAAAGAACGCGGCTACGGGATCGTTCCTCACGTAGCTCGCAAACGCCGCCGCGCCAACTACGGGGACCGCGCCGAGTTCGAGCCCGCCGATGCACCTAAGATTATGTCGCTGCATGAACTCAGCGACGATCATTCCGATGAGGTATTGCCCCTCCGGATGCATAGTCACCTGGCGCAACTGGAAGAAGTAGTTGCTGGTCGCCCCGGACGACAGCGTAAAAGTCCCGCGCGATAGGGCGTGTTCATCGACCAACCTGCGAAGCCGCTGCCACTTTTCGTCTTCCGTGCCGATCACCTCCTGACGGACACGTGCCATCTTTGTGGCTGGCGAGGCATTCATCTGTCCGGACCTCATGAGCGCCAGAACCGTAGGATTCCCGTGCGCAGCCTAATGCGTCGACTCCGGCGAAGCCACACGGCCGTTGGCCTTACCACCAGCTTTCACGCCTAAGGGTCCAGGGGCCGATAGCAAGCCACGGGAAAACCACGGAGATTTCAATGCTCCCAGCCGGTTCGGGTCAGTCACGACTGGCGATCTTGATTTCGGGTCGGTGTTCGAACTCACAAGAGCCGGAAGGTGTCGTCGCCATCCTCGAACAATTGGGCTGTGCCGTGGGCGTTGAGTTGGGGCAGCGCGCCGACATCGTCCTCTGGGTCGAACCCGGAAAGGGCTGCCTGGCCCCCGTTACGCCTTGCTTTTCAGGGGATGTCGGCCTATATGCGCCGCCGTATCCCCAAAGGAGAGAGCCCATGGCGCGCGTGACGGTCGAGGACTGTGTCGACAAGGTCGAAAACCGCTTTGAATTGGTGCTCCTGGCCAGCCATCGGGCGCGGATGATCTCCAGCGGGGCACCGCTCACGGTCGATCGCGACAACGACAAGAACCCGGTAGTGGCGCTCCGAGAGATCGCCGACCAGACGGTGGCGCCCGAGGATCTCAAGGAGGACCTCATCCATTCGCTCCAGAAGTACGTCGAGGTCGATGAACCGGAGTCCGAGCCGGTGCCCATGATCGCGGCGGCCGGCGAAGTGGACAGCCCGACCCCGCAGCCGGAGGAAAGCGAAGTGACCTTCGACCGCATGTCGGAGGAGGAACTACTGCGGGGCCTCGAGAGCATGGTGCCGCCCGACAAGACCGAGGAATTCTGAACCGACACCCGGTCCGGGCCCTCACCCCGCTTAAACTTTCGCGTTACTATATGCGGTACTATGTATGCGGGGTCCGCCCTGCGTGGCGGGCCCGGGAACGCTGGGTTTTTGCCTCATGATGCGCCAGTACGAGCTGGTCGAGAGGGTCACGCGTTACAACCCGAACGCCGATGAGAACCTTCTGAACAAGGCATACGTGTATGCCATGCAGAAGCACGGCTCGCAGCAGCGCGCCAATGGCGACCCCTACTTTTCGCATCCACTCGAGGTTGCCGGCATCCTGACCGACCTCAAGCTCGACGACGCCACGATTGCGGTGGCGCTCCTCCACGACACCATCGAGGACACCGACGCCACCCGCGGCGAGATCGACCAGATGTTTGGCGAGGACATCGGCCGGCTGGTCGAGGGCCTGACCAAGCTCAGAAAGCTCGACCTTGTCTCGAAGAAGGCGGAGCAGGCAGAGAACCTGCGCAAGCTTCTACTCGCCATCTCGGCCGACATCCGTGTGCTCCTGGTCAAGCTTGCCGACCGGCTGCACAACATGCGCACACTCCAGTACATGCCCGAGGACGTGCGCGGGCGCATCGCCGAAGAGACCCTGGAGATCTACGCTCCGCTCGCCGGTCGCATGGGCATGCACGACATGCGCGAGGAACTGGAGGAGCTGGCGTTCCGCACGGTCAATCGCGACGCTTATGAGACGATTTCGCAGCGGCTGGCGGTGCTGCGCCGCCGCAACCGGAAACTCATCGAGCGCATCGAGCGCGAACTGACCGAGCGGCTCGACCGCGCCGGCATCACGGCCGAAGTGAGCGGTCGGGAAAAGCGGCCGTTTTCCATCTTCAGCAAGATGGAGCGCAAGGCGGTGAGCTTCGAGCAGCTATCCGACATCCTCGGATTCCGGGTAATCGTCGGCGGCGTCGAGGAATGCTACGCCGCCGTCGGCGTCGTCCACACGACTTGGGCCTCGGTTCCCGGTCGCTTTAAGGACTACATATCGACCCCGAAGCAGAACGACTACCGCTCGATCCACACGACGGTGGTCGGTCCCGGGAGCCAGCGGGTCGAACTGCAGATCCGCACTGCCGAGATGCACCGGATCGCCGAGTTTGGGATCGCCGCGCACGCGCTTTATAAGGACGGCGTAATGCCGCCCGCCAAGAAGGGTAACGGCAGGGCACGCGGCAACAGCGGGACAAAGCTCACCGGCTTCAGCGACGAGATCCGCGCCTATGAGTGGTTGAGGCGGACCATCGAGATGCTGGCTGAGGGTGACACGCCGGAGGAATTCCTAGAGCACACCAAGCTCGAGCTTTTCCAGGACCAAGTATTCTGCTTCACGCCCCAGGGCCGACTGATTGCGTTGCCGCGTGGTGCGAGCGCGGTCGATTTCGCTTACGCCGTCCACACCGACATCGGCGACACCTGCGTCGGCGCTAAGATCAATGGCCGCAACATGCCGCTGATGACCGAGCTCAGCAACGGCGATGAAGTGGAAATCGCCTGCTCAGAGGGGCAGGTCCCGCCGGCGGCGTGGGAATCGATGGTGGTCACCGGCAAGGCACGCTCGGCGATCAGGCGGGCAACGCGCACCGCAGTCCGCCGGCAGTTCGCTGGGCTCGGGCGCGAGATCCTCGAGCGCGCGTTCGCCCGGGCTGACCGACCGTTCTCGGAAGCGTTGGTGGCCGCGGCTCTGCCTCGGCTCGCCCAGAATAACGTTGAGGACGCGTTCGCCGCCGTCGGGCGTGGGGAGATTCCGCCGGTCAACGTGGTCAAGGCGGTTTATCCGGACCACCAGGAGGCGCGAGCCGCGCGCGCGCAACACGGCGGCGACGATGGCTGGTTTGGCCTCAAACGGGCGTCCGGGATGAAATTCCGCATCCCAGGCCTGTCGCGTCGCGCACATGCTGTCGGCCCGCCGCGGCCGAGCGACGCCGCCATCCCGATCCGGGGAATCCACGGCGAGGTTGCCGTGCGCTTTGCAGAGGGCGGGGCGGTGCCAGGCGAGCGCATCGTCGGCATTACAACGCCGGGCGGGGGAATCACGATCTATCCGATCCAGTCGCCGGCGCTGAAAGCATTCGACGATCAGCCGGAGCGGTGGTTGGACGTCAGGTGGGACGTCGACGCCGACAAGAAGGAGCGCTTCCCGGCACGCATCGAGGTGACGGCGATGAACGAACCGGGGACACTGGTGCAGATCTCGCAGGTGATCGCAGACAACGAGGCCAACATCTCGAACATTAAGATCCGTGATGCCGCGCCAGACTACTCGGTGATCGAGATAGACGTGGAAGTCGCCGACGTAAAACACCTCAACCGGTTGATCAGCCAGGTCCGCGCGCGGCCGGTGGTCAGCAAAGTGGTGCGGGTGAGCGAATGAGCGCGGCGCTGAGGGAAGCGGCCGTGATCAGGCCGGCCAAGCCGGGCAGCCGCGGGCGAAAGTGAAAAAGCCATGTTGTTCCGTCGCCGCGATCGTCCCGGTTTCATCAGCCGCCTTAGAGTCGCGGCCTGGCCGCGGCACTCGTGGTCGCGATCGGCCAAGTACTTTGCCAAGCGGGTGCTGAGAGTCTCAGGCTCGCCGCACGCGATCGCGGCGGGCGTGGCGGCGGGGGCGTTCGCCTCGTTCACGCCGTTCATCGGCTTCCATTTCATAATCGGCTTCGTCATCGCCTTCCTGATCGGCGGCAACATGGTGGCGGCGGCGCTGGGCACCGCCGTCGGCAATCCGCTGACCTTTCCGCTGATCTGGGCCTCGACCTACAAGCTTGGCAACGCCATTCTCGGCACCGCCGGCCAGGCCATGACCGCGCACGAGTTCTCGCGGAGCTTCGCCGAGAAGTCGTTCGACACCATCTGGCCGATTGTCCATCCGATGGTCATTGGCGCGGTGCCGCTCGGCGTGCCGGCGGCGGTGGCGCTCTACGTGGTGGTGCTGTATTCGGTGCGGGCGTTTCAGACCATGCGGCGGGAGCGGATCGCGCTCAGCCGGCGGGGCGCGGGGGGGCGGGGCGAGGACATCAATTCGACATGAGCGAAACCGGCCGCCTGCGCCTGGGCGTCAACATCGACCACGTCGCGACCATTCGCAACGCGCGCGGCGGCGGTCATCCGGACCCACTGCGGGCGGCGGAAATCGCCGCGGCGGCGGGCGCAGACGGCATCACCGCGCACCTGCGTGAAGATCGCCGCCACATCGGCGACCGCGACATCGAGCGCATGCGCGCGGCAATCGCGCTGCCGCTGAACCTGGAAATGGCAGCGACCGACGAGATGCTGGCGATCGCACTCCGGCATCGGCCGCACGCGGCCTGCATCGTGCCGGAGCGGCGCGAGGAGCGCACCACCGAGGGCGGCATCGACGCGGCCGGCCAGCACAACCGCCTGCAGCCGATCGTCACCGCGCTCGGCGACGCCGGCATCCGCGTGTCACTGTTCATCGAAGCGGACCGTCGCGCCATCGACGCGGCGGTCAGGCTCGGGGCGCCGGTGGTCGAGCTTCACGCCGGCGCCTATTGCGAGGCGTGGCACTCGGGGCGCGACGCGTTCGAGCGCGAGCGGTCGCGGCTGGCCGAGGCGGCGCGCTACGCGCGCAGCATCGGGCTTGAGGTTCATGCCGGCCACGGCCTGTCCTACGACACGGTCAAGCCGGTGGCGGTGTTGCCTGAGGTCAGCGAACTCAACATCGGCCATTTCCTGATTGGGGAGGCGATCTTCGTCGGGCTTAAGCAGAGCGTCGCCACCATGCGCCGGCTGATGGACGAGGCGCGGGCCGAGGCGCTCACGGCATGATCATCGGCATTGGCAACGACGCCGTCGACATCCGCCGCATCGAGAAGGTCCTAGAGCGCCATGGCGAGCGCTTCACGCTCAGGATCTTTACCGAGACGGAAGTGCGGAAATCGGAGCGCCGGCGGCTCAAGGCGGCCTCCTACGCCAAGCGCTTCGCGGCCAAGGAGGCGTGTTCAAAGGCGCTCGGAACCGGCATCCGCGGCGGCGTGTTCTGGCGCGACATCGGCGTGGTCAACCTGCCGTCTGGCAAGCCGACGGTGACGCTCACCGGCGGCGCGGCGGAGCGGCTCGAGGCGCTCATGCCACCGGGCCATAGGGCCGCGATTCACGTGACAATCACCGACGATTTCCCCATTGCCCAAGCGATGGTGATCATCGAGGCGGTGCCGGACGGGGCGGCGCAATAACGCAGGCAACCGGGGCGGCGTTGCGCCGGCGGCGGGGAGCCGGTATGAGGGGCCGCCAGCCGGCAGGAAGCGAAAGAGCATGAGCGTGGCAACCGAAAAACGGGCGAAGAGCGGGGGTTTTGGCGAAACCGTCAAAATCATCGTCCAGGCCCTGATTTTGGCGCTCCTCGTACGCACGTTCCTGTTCCAGCCGTTCAACATCCCGTCCGGGTCGATGGAATCGACACTGCTCGTCGGGGACTATCTGTTCGTCTCCAAGTACGCCTACGGCTACTCGCGCTACTCGCTGCCGTTCGGCCCGCACCTGTTCAATGGGCGGGTGTGGGCGGCGGAGCCGAAACGCGGCGACATCGTCGTGTTCAAGCTGCCGCGCGACAACTCGACCGACTACATCAAACGGGTGATCGGGCTTCCGGGCGATCGCATCCAGATGATCGACGGCGTGCTCTACATCAACGGCGAGGCGGTCAAACGCGAGCGGGTCGACGATTACGTTGAGTCCGGCGCTTTCGGCGCGACGACGCGCGTGCCGCGCTACCGGGAGACGCTGCCCAACGGGGTGAGCTACCTGACGCTCGATCTCGACCCGAACGGCCGGGAGGACAACACGCAGGTATTCGAAGTGCCGCCCGGCCACTACTTCATGATGGGCGACAACCGAGACAATTCGACCGATAGCCGGGTGCCACCGACGAGCGGCGGGGTCGGGTACGTGCCATTCGAGAACCTGGTGGGACGGGCGAAGATTATCTTCTTCTCGGTCGAGGGCGATGAAAGCGTGCTCGCGGTGTGGAAGTGGCCATGGACGGTCCGGCGGGACCGGATGTTCAAGTTGCTATGAAGCCCGGCAAGGGCGCGCTCGCCGCGCTGGAGCGCCGCGTCGGGTACCAATTCACGAATCGCGATCTGTTGGTGACGGCGCTGACCCATGCCAGCGCCCGTTCCCGCGCGCCTGCCCGTGACGACTACGAACGGCTGGAATTCCTCGGCGATCGGGTGCTCGGGCTTGTGATCGCCGAGATGCTGCTGGAGGCATTCCCGGAGGCAAGCGAGGGCGAGCTGTCGTCGTCGCTGGCGAGCCTGGTGCGGAAGGAGACCTGTGCGGAGGTCGCCGGCGCCCTCGATCTTGGCCTGGCGTTGATCACCGGCGGCGGTAAGGCGCACCGGCGTGGGCTGTTGACGCGGAACGTCCTCGGCGACGCTTGCGAAGCGGTGATCGCGGCCATCTACCTCGACGGCGGCATTGAGGCCGCGCGGCGCTTTATTGGCGACAACTGGGGCGAGCGCATGGCCGGCGCCCGTAGGCCCGGACAAGACGCCAAGACGGCGCTGCAGGAATGGGCGCAGGCCAAGGGCATGGCGACGCCGAAGTATGTCATCACCGAGCGGCGCGGTCCAGACCACGACTCGGTGTTCGCAGTTGAGGTTAGGCTCGACTCCGTGCGGCCCGGGCGCGGGGAGGGGCGGACACGCCGGGACGCCGAGCAGGAGGCCGCCCAGGCGGTGCTCGTGCGCGAGGGGGTGCGGAAGGACGCGTGGTGAGTGAGGCAGAGCCGACCCGGTGCGGGTTCGTGGCGCTAATCGGCGCGCCGAACGCCGGCAAGTCGACGCTCATAAACCGGCTCGTCGGCACCAAGGTCTCGATCGTTAGCCACAAGGTGCAGACGACGCGCTCGATCATCCGCGGCATCGCGATGGTTGGCCGCTCTCAGATCGTGTTCGTCGATACGCCCGGCATCTTCAAGCCGCGGCGGCGGCTCGACCGGGCGATGGTCGAGACCGCCTGGGGCGGCGCGCGCGACGCCGATCTGGTGGCGCTGCTGGCTGACGCGGCGAAGGGATTGAGCGACGAGACGCGGGTGCTGCTCGAAGGGTTAGGCGACGTCCGCCAACCGAAGGTCTTGCTCTTCAACAAGATCGATCTTGTTGAACGGCCGGTGCTGCTCAAGCTCGCCGAGGAGGCGAACCGTTCGGTCGCGTTCGAACGCACCTTCATGATCTCGGCGACGACTGGAGACGGGCTCGCCGATCTGATGGCGTATCTCGCCGGCGCGGTCCCTGAGGGCGTGTGGCTCTACCCCGAGGACGAGGTGAGCGACATGCCGCTCAGGAGCCTCGCCGCGGAGATCACCCGCGAGAAGCTGTTCGAGCGGCTGCACCAAGAGCTGCCCTACGAGGCGACGGTTGAGACGGACGGGTGGAGCGAGCAGAAGGACGGCTCGGTGCGCGTCGATCAGACCGTCTACGTCGCCCGCGACAGCCAGAAGAAGATCGTCATCGGCAAAGGCGGCCAAACCATCAAGGCCATCTCTATGGCGGCGCGCGCCGATATCGCCGAGGCGGCGGACCGGCCCGTCCACCTCTTCCTGTTCGTCAAGGTACGGGAGAAATGGGCCGAGGACCCGGAGCGCTACCGGGCGATGGGGATCGTGTTTCCGAAGGAGTGAGGCGTCAACCACCGAAGAGGCGCTCGGCTGCAGGTGTTGCAAGCCAGTCGCCACGGGGCGCACAAACGGAAGGTGGGGAGGACGGGTCGACTTCAGCGACCCGCTCGTCGAACCAAGCCTCCTCGGCCGGGTCCGGCGCTCGGCCCCAAATGCGGACGTGGTTGGGCGGGAGCGGCGTGCGGCGCGCGACTAGGTCGGCCTCAACGTCGTCGCGGAAGCCGAGCCGCAGGAGTGCGAGCGTGGCCGCTGCGCGAGTCTCGCCGATCGGTCGGAGCGCTTTGCGATCGAGCGCGAGGGCGCGGACCAAGCGGTCGCGGGCGCCCGCCGGCGCCGGGGGACCCAGTCGGCAGAGGCCGAAAGCAGCGGGTGCGTTGGCAGGGGAGCGATCGAACGCGGCGAGCAGCACCGGCGCGGCGCTCGGCCCGAGCTCGCCGAGGCGAACATGGAGAATGGGCGTCTCAAGCGTAGGATGCATCTTCAGGACGTCGACGACGTCCGGCCCAATCGGGGCGAATATGTCCGGAGGTAACGCGGCGATCATGTCGCCCAGAAACTTCACGGCGTCCCTGCCTTGCTTTCCGGCGGCGATGGCACGTTGCAGTCCTTCGACCATGAGCCATCCGTAACGATTGAGCCGGTCCTCGTCGGCAAGGAGCAACTCCTCGACGTCGCGTTCGATTGGCCGCCTCGGGTCGGCGATCACGCGGTCGAGCACGGCGTATGCGTGGTCGCGGTCGGTGTAAATGCCTCGCCTGGCGCGGCCCACGCTGCCACCTGCATCGACGAGTTCGCTCGGCTCGGCGACGTATTGCCCTTTGACCTCTGTGTAGGTGCGGGGCGCGAGGTGAAGCGCCCTGGCGAGTGCTCCGCCCGGTGCGCCGTACGGGTCACCCTCGGCCGCTACGCGCAGCCGGGCCGGCAACAGTCCGGCACCGCACTGCCATTTCGCAGCGCCAGAGTTGAGGGCGCACCCGATCACGGGGCGCGGAAGCGGAAAGTAGATGTAGCCCAATCCCGTCGTTACTTCGCCGGAACGTCCGTCGGGGGCAACGAAGCGTATCGTCGTCAGTTTGGTCGACAGAAATACGCCTTTCCGCTCTGTCGTGGTGCTGACCATCTCGATCGGCGGGCGGGTCGGGTCTTCGGGCATCCGCAGCTGGCAGACATTGGCTACCAAACGATGCTCGAAGTGAACGCCGAGCTTATGGACGCCGCGCTTACCGTTGTTGGTAATTAGCGCGCACTGCTCCTTGGTGACCAGGCGGTAGGAGAGATGGTTCAGCGGCGTGTGGCGGGGGTTGGGCGCGTAGGTGACGTCGATGCGATATTGCCTGACCAGGTTCTGAGCCATGCTATCGTCGGCGGCGACGAGGCTCATGCGGGCCGGGTCAAAGGGCAGGCTCCCAGCGCGGTTGACGCGCGACAGTTCGCGGTCGAGCAACAAAAGCTCCCCGTAGCCAAACGCCGAGGCGGCCAGATTGCCGCCGTAAGCGATCACCGGGATGATGATGAGCCAGCGCGGTGCGCGTCCCAGCCACACGTCGAGTGCCATCAGCAACAGGATGGCGTTGACGAGCACGATTGACCAAGCCGGCGCCAAGAGAAACATCAAATAGATTCCCGTCGCCGGGAACCATTGCAGGCCGGTCGTGACAAGCAGAACAATGACGGCTGGAAGCCAGCTCGGGATACCAAGAAGGGCGCGCATGCGTGCCTCTGCGGCGACTCCATCACGGAGCCGGGCGACGCTAAGGCCGCTTGGTGGGGATTTGATTAAGTCCACCGCAAAGATACAATCGGCGCGAATTATTGTTTGAAATCAGACTTTTGGCTAAATGGACTCGCTTGGCCTTTTTTTTCCAGATGCCAGCCAGAGTGCGGCTGCGTATAGCTTCCGTCTATGCAGTGGACCGACGAAGGCATCATCATCGGCACCCGTCGGCACGGCGAGACGAGCCTGATCGTCGAGTTGATGACGCGCGATCACGGCCGTCACCTGGGACTGGTGCGCGGTGGGCGCTCGCGGCGCCAGCGGCCGATCCTGCAGCCTGGCAACACCGTCACCGCTACCTGGCGGGCGCGGCTCCACGAGCACCTAGGGCACTACACGGTCGAGCCGACGGTGCAGCGCGCGGCAACCCTGATGGACACCACGGCCGGCCTCTATGGCATCCAGGCGCTTGCCGGAATGCTGAGGCTCCTCCCCGAGCGCGACCCCCACCCTCGGGTCTACGAGGGCCTCGCCGTGATCGTCGACCTGATGGACGACCCGATGGTGGCCGGAGCGCTGATCGTTCGCTTCGAGTTGCGCTTGCTCGACGAGCTCGGCTTTGGCCTCGACCTCGAACGTTGCGCCGCCACCGGCACGAACGACAATCTCGGGTTCGTGTCGCCGAAGACGGGCCGCGCGGTGAGCCTATCGGCCGGCGAATCCTACCGCGACCGGTTGCTGCCGCTGCCGCGCTTCCTCTTGGAGCCGGCTTCGGTGATGCCGGGAAGCACAACCGAGCTCACGGAGGCCTTCCAGCTCACCAGCTATTTCCTCGACCGGCACGTGTTCGGGCCGCGGGGGTTGAAGCCGCCCGACGCGAGAGCCCGACTGCTCGCACTGATCGAGCGGCCGACAGCGGCGCCCGCAAAGGCTTGAATCGCAAGGGTTTGCGGTCTATCGCCAAACCATGGCCAAACCTCTGATTCCGCCGGGCGGCGAGATCGAGCCTGTGGATCTCCGCCAAGCCCTCGAAGAGCGCTACCTCGCGTATGCGCTTTCTACCATCATGAACCGGGCGCTGCCCGACGTGCGCGACGGGCTGAAGCCGGTGCACCGCCGCATCCTCTACGGCATGCGCCAGCTCCGGCTCGACCCCGGCACGGCGTTCAAGAAGTCCGCCAAGATCGTCGGCGACGTGATGGGTAATTTCCATCCGCACGGCGACCAGGCGATCTACGACGCGCTGGTGCGCCTCGCCCAGGACTTCGCCGTCCGCTACCCGCTGATCGAGGGGCAGGGCAACTTCGGCAACGTCGATGGCGATAACGCGGCGGCCATGCGCTACACCGAGGCGCGCCTGACCGAGGTC